>PMAL01000059.1:0-5593 GCA_003152555.1 Acidimicrobiaceae bacterium
TGAGCAAGCAACACACCAGCGTGCGTTCCTACGGCGTACTGGTGCACGAAGGACAAGTGGCGCTCGTGCGTTCGAGTAACCCCCGCCACGACCCGCCGCTGTGGTGGTTGCCCGGTGGCGGCATTGACTTCGGCGAGGCGCCCGAAGACACCCTCGTCCGCGAGTTCTTCGAAGAGACAGGGCTCGTGGTGCGCGGTCCGCAGTTGCTCGGCGTGACGAGCGACGTGCGCCACCGCGACAACGGCGACCGGGTCCACACGGTGCGCATACTCTTCACCGTCGAGCTAGCGGGCGGAGAACTCAGCCACGAAGTACACGGCACGACGGACCACGCCGCGTGGTTTGCGCTCTCAGCGTTGCCAACGCTCAATGTGGCCGAGTACGCGCTCGACGCGATTCACTCGACGTTCGCGAAGTAGCGCTGTTGCATCTCGCGCTTTAGGAACTTGCCGGCCGGGTTTCTCGGCAACGGCTCGTTGATGAAGGCGACGCGCGTGGGCACCTTGAAATTCGCGAGGCGAGTTTGCAGGTAACGGCGCAGTTCGTCTTCGTCAAGCGACGCGCCGGGCTTTAGCATCACGGCGCAGGCCACCTCTTCGCCGAGCCGCTCGTGACTGAGGCCGAAGACCGCCGCCTCGTAGACCTCCGGCAGTTCGTAGATGACGGCTTCGACTTCCGCCGAGTACACGTTCTCACCGGCGCGCAGGATCATGTCCTTCACCCGGTCTTCTATGTAGAGGTACCCGTCATCGTCGATGCGTCCGAGGTCTCCGGTACGCAGCCAGCCATCCACGATCGTGGCCGCAGTGTCCTCCGGTTGATTCCAATAGCCGCGAATGAGCGTGGGCGATTTCAGCCAGAGTTCGCCGTGCTCGTTGCGTCCCAGAGCCACGCCCTGCTCGTCGCGAATCTCGACGTCCATGACGATATTGGTTGTGTTGCCCGTGGACGTGGGGTGGCTCACGTAGTCGTCGCCGTAGATGCCGATCCCGTAGGCGTTCGTCTCGGTCAGGCCGTAGGCCAGGGAGGGTCGGCCCTGAGAGAAGGCGTTCTCCACGCGCGTCACCAACGCCGGCGGTGCGGGTGCGCCGCCGCCGCCCACCGCGGTCAGCGAACTCGTGTCGTACTTCGCGAAGTTAGGGCTCTCGAGCAGGTCCCAGGACTGGGTCGGCACGCCAATGAAATTGGAGACCTGGTGACGTTCAATGAGTTCTAACGCGCGCTCGGGCTCCCAGCGGTACATCATCACCAATTTGAGGTGCCACGAGAAACAACCCATCATCACGGCAATGCACCCCGTGACGTGAAAGAGCGGCACGATGAGGATGAAGCTCGGCTGGACGCCCGAACCGGACTCCGTGGGACCGCGTCGGGCGCTGTTGATGGTTGACGAGGAGAGGAACGCCATAATGGTCTGACAGATGGCGCCGTGGGTCGACACCGCGCCCTTGGGAAACCCGGTGGTGCCAGAGGTGTAGAGAATTGTGGCGTCAGTATCGGGACCTATTTCCACCTCCGGCATCGTCGCGCCGCGAACCAGCACGTCATTCCACAACTCGACCTCGTGGGCCAAGGGCTGGAGTTCGTCGAGGCGCACGCCCAGGATCGGCACGCCAGCGCGCTGGCAGACTTCCTGGGCGCGGAAGATTCGCTCGGAGTCGGCCACGAGCAGCGACAGCCCCGAATCGTTGATGGCGTAGTCCAACTCGTCTTCGGTCCACCAGGCGTTGAGTGAGACCGAGATGGCGCCGACCGAGAGGATCGCCGCGAAGGAAATCACCCACTCGGGCAGGTTGCGCATGGCAATGCCCACGCGGTCGCCGACCCCGATGCCGTAATGGTGCACGAGGGCGTAGCCCAGGGCGTCAACCTCCTGCATCACCTCATCAAAGGTCCACTCCTCGTCCTCGTAGACCAGGAACGTCGTGTCGAGACCTCGTGAGGTGGTGAAGAAGTCACGCACGGTAGCGGGCGCATTCTTAAAGACTCGATTGGTGACGCCGTGGGACTCGCATTCGATGATTTCAAACGGTTGACCAGGCCCGGAGATAGTCGCGATCGCTTCTTTGATACTGAGTGGCACGGGTCCCCTTCCGGTTCCCAAATCCTAGACAGATGCTTCCGGGCCAATGATTCATTGCTATACCTGGTGCGTGTGTGACGTTGATCGACCATTTGAGTTCGCGTGATTCGCTTCGCCGTGCACGTGCATCCCGGTTCGAGTACCAGTGCCGCGGGCGGTACCCACGGTGGCGCGCTGCGCGTGCACGTACGGGCCCGGACCGTTGATGGCGAGGCCACGAGTGAGGCGCTCGACGTATTAGCTCGCTCCTTTGGCGTTCGTGCCAGCGCCGTCACGTGCGTTCGCGGCGCGAAATCACACACGAAGACGATCACGATCGACGGAAATGACGAGGCGCTATTGGCACAACTGGAACTATTGCTGGCGAACTACAGCGGACCCTCGACGGGTCGAGGAACGCTTAGGTGAGGACCGGCGCCGCCCTGGCGAGTCGCTGGGCCATGCGTTCTACCGAGGCCGTGAGTTTGGCGATGGCCGCTTCAAGGTCAATGCGAGCACGCTCGGCTTCGGGCGACAGGTTCGCCAAGTGATCAACGTCCCACAACTTCAACACGGGGTCCAGCACGTCCTTTAAGAACTGACTCAGTCCGTAGATGCCTTCGCGCGCAATCCGCACGGCGTGCCGAGTGAAATTAGGAATTCCCGATCCGGGCATGGCGAAGTTGCTCGCCTGCTTAGCGGCGGCGATCATCATTGCCGAGGGGTCGATGGCAAATCCGGCCAACGCCAGGTCGCGGTAGAAGAGGTAGTGCTTCGTCTCGTCGCCCGCGATGAGGGCCAGCACGTTGCGTCCCATCTTGTCGAACTTGGGCAGGTGGGCGCCGGTGTTGCGGTGCGCGATCTGCGTGGCTCGCTCCTGGAAGGACACGTAGCAGATCAGGTCGGCCAGTGATTCGGGGTGCGGCACGTCCGCCTTGAACATCTGGACCCGTCGACCCTCTTCGAGCATGACGGGGTCAATGCAGCGCGTGATATGGACCCAGTCACGCATCACCATGGCGTGGCGGTTCTCCTCCATAGTCCATTGGTGATTCCAATCGAGTATCGGGTGGCCGACTGGCGCGTGGGCCAGCAATTCGCTCGTGTAGTACGGAAGGTTGTCCTCGGTCAGCAGATTTACATAGATCGAACTGCGCACGCCCGGCGCAAGCGGGTAATTCTCTGCGGACCACGGATGATCGGCAAAGTTCTCTCCCTGGCCCCAGTCAATTTGTTCGTGAGGAAACCAGAGGCGAGGGGCCTCTAAGTGACGGTTGAACAGTCGCTCAACGTCGGGAGCAATTTCAGTTAGTAAATCGGTACCACTGTTAGGTAAACGCTTCAAATTTTTCTGGACCCTTCCGGTCGCGAACTGCACTAATGCAACTCCAAGCGTAACCCCCATGCGAATTGTAGGGCGAAGTGTTCGTTTCTGATTTGCATACCTTGTGAAAGAGTGGACATAGCCCTGAGTAGCCTTTAGCGCTATGAAACTTTCCGACACGCTGGTTCCCGCGGACTTCCGCGCGGTCCTCAGCAAGCCGCTGAAGCGTTTCTATCTCTGCACGACGCTCAGTTGCGTCGGTTACGGACTAACCATCTCACTCTTCGTGGTTTACCTGCACGACGTGCGCCACGTTTCGGTCACCTTCGCCACGCTGCTGCTCGCCGCGGCGGCCGTCGCGGGACTCGCGGTCAGCCCGCTAGTGGGCACGCTCGTCGACCGATTCGGTCCGGTCACGATCATCGTGCCGATGTTTCTAGGAGAGGCCGGCTCGCTCGTGCTCTGGGCCTACGCCAGCCACAAGGGTCAAATCATCTTGGCCGCACTGCTGATCGCCTTCTTTGGTGGTGGTGGCTGGGGTCCGGGCAGCACACTCATGAGCCGACTAGTTCCCATGGAGCACCGTCAACGGGCCTTCGGGATCAACTTCATGCTGGTCAACCTCGGCATCGGTTTCGGCGGACTCATTTCGGCAACCATCGTCGACCTGCATCACCCCTTCACCTTTACGGTGCTGTACCTGTTCAACGCGGGCATGTCCACGTGCATTACGATGCTCTATCTCACGCTGTGGAGTTATGGTCACCGCGTCAAAGAAGAACACGAAGATCCCAAGACCCGTGACGAGGGCTGGCGCGAAGTGCTGCACGATCGGCGCCTGATGTACTTCATCGCTGCGTCGATCGTCATGATGATCGGCGGATACGGATCGCAAGAGGCGGGCTTGAGCCTCTTCGTGGTCAACAACCTGCACATGTCGGTCCACGTGATTGGCGTGATTTTCTTTTTCAACACCTCGACCATCGTGGGGGCCCAGCTCTACATCCTCAACCGCATTCAGGGCCACAGCCGTGCTCGAGTGATGGCTGTGGCCGGCGTGCTCTGGTCCGTTTTCTGGCTGATCCTCTTCTTCTCACTGCACCTGCCCGCGGTGCTCGCCATCATCTCGATGTGCGCCGCGATGGCCATCTTCGCCGTGGGTGAAACCATGATGTCGCCGATCGGGCCGGCACTCGTGAATCAACTAGCGCCCGAACACCTGCGCGGACGTTACAACGCCGCGTCCGGGCTGACGTATGCCCTTGCGGGCACATTGGCGCCGGCGATAACGGCATTCTTCTTCAGTGTGAACTGGGGCGACTACTGGCCACTATGTGTTGGTAGCGCCTCACTGTGCGGTTCGTTCTTGATGCTGCGACTGCGCCGACGACTAAACGCCCGCGAAGACGGCACCGAACCGGTGCCCGAGGACGCCTAGCTCAGTTGTGCTCGCGCACGGGCTGGCCGAAGAAATTGGTCCCGGGAATCCTCTCGTTGGTGCCGGTGAAGTAGGCAACCAGCGCGGAGGCCAGTAACAAGAAACAAGAGATGGTCAGCGCCAGGTTAAGGCCATTGGTGAACGCGCCGTAGGCGGCGTTGACGACTTCGTGGATGATTTTTTTGATCGCCGCACTGGAGTGGCCGGCGAGGGCCCGTTCCTGTTGGGCCACCGTGCCCGTCGTCACGGCGGTGATGACCAACTGGCGGTAGGACGGCGGAATGCCCACTTGGGCCAGACGATGGGTCAGGTTTACGGTCAGCTGACCGTTGACGATCGAACCCAGGATCGCCACTCCCGCGACGGCGCCGAGCTCGCGGCTGGTGTTGGTCATCGACGCCGCCATGCCCGAATTGGCCGCGGGAATGCTCGTCAGGGCCGTGGACGTGACCGGGACCACGATGATGCCAAAGCCAATACCGGCAATGCCCATGGTCCAACCCACCGTGGCTAGACCAGCACCGGGTCCAATCACGAAATCGGTCAGCGCGACACCGACCGCCGCAACGAGACAGCCGGTCATCATGGGCACGCGCGAACCGACCAGCCCCACCCATCGACCGGTGAAGAACGACGCCAACACCATGCCGACGAGCAGGGGCAGAAAATCCTCCGCCAAGTCGTAGGCCCCCGACATCGCGACCACCTCTAGATACAGTGCGACAAAAAAGAAGATCGAAAAAACCGAAAAGTAACTGGCGAATGCCAC
>PMAL01000059.1:5633-11609 GCA_003152555.1 Acidimicrobiaceae bacterium
GTCGGGTGGGAACTTTCGGGCAGCGTGATGGCAGCCGCGACAAACGCCAGGCCACCAAAAGCCAGGTTGAACCAGAAGATGGCGTGCCAGGACCAAAATCCTGTGAGCGCGCCACCGAGAACCGGACCCATGGCGAGGGCCAGACCCGACACGGCAGCCCACACACCCAGCGCCCGCGCGCGACGGCGGGGGTCTGGATAGATGTGTCGGATCATGGACAACGTGCCCGGCTCCGATGCGGCCGCGCCCACGCCCATGATGACGCGTCCGACCACCAACATCGTTGCCGAGTTGGCCAGGGCGCACACGATCGAGCCCGCACAGAAAATGCCAACGCCGACCAGCATCACCTTCTTGCGACCGAAATTGTCACTGAGCGACCCGCTGATGAGCATCAGACTGGCGAACGTCAAGGCGTAGGCGCCGACGACCCACTGCAAGTCCGAGACGCCCTCGTGCAGTGCGGACTGGACATTGGCCAACACCGCGCTGATCACGGTGTTGTCAAGAAACGTCAGAAAGAGGATTGACAACAACGCGGTGAAGCCAAAGTGAGCCGACAAGATACGCAGCCTTGTCCCATTCTGCGCTGTGCTGGGATCACCCGCGTCAGTGACCGAACCGCTCTCGTTGCTCATGCTCCCCTTCACAAACTACGGCCGAGGTCACCTGACGACCTTCAACTTCACCCTGTACTGCCCACGTTGCGTGGCGATCGACCGTTCAGTCGAGCGACTTACTTCTTGAGCGCGAACGTAATTGGAGCCGACGCCGTATCGCCCCCGGTGATGTTGCCCGCACTCAATTCGCACTTATTCAAGTTCGATTTCGTCGTGCCGCACTTGGACGGACCGACGGTGCCCGTGACCACCTTAAATTTGGTCGCCGGAATTTTTCCGCTCTTGGAGATCGTGGCGGTGGGAGGTAACGAAGTGGTCGATGCGTTGCACCCCGACTGACCCTTGGCCGTGCGCTGACACTCAACCAGGAATACGGTGTCACCGGGCTTGAAGCCGGTGCCCGATATCGTCACCGTCTCACCATTCTTTAGATTGAGCGCGGGCTTGATAATCAAGACGGGCTTGGTCTTCGCATTCGCCGTGGCGACACCGATGAGGCCACCGGCCAAAATGCTCGCCGCCATGACAACCGCGCCAATGGCAATCCGAAAATTGCGAATTCCTGTCATGATGTTCCTCCTTGTGCGATCAATATCGGTGACGCCACACTCGCGCTTTCCTACCTGATGGCAAGGAACATTCGAAATCGGCTACCACGTACTTTTTACCACCTTTAGTGCGACTTTTGACCGACATCCGCTCACTGACTCGCCTTGCGCACGATGTCTGAGACGCAATGACCAACGAATTAACCAATGAGTTACTGCGTTGTCCCAAGAGAAACGAACGATCGATTCACTTCACGACTGGCATCGCGACTGCGTCGCCACCGTTGATCAACTCCTCAACTCGCACCATCCACGCGAGATTCTCGGTGCTCTGGCCCGACGAATGCAGTGCGTGACGCTCGGCACGCAACCGTTGGGCGACGACAGCCAGATTCTTGGGCAGGACGGTCGCCACCACGTCGCGCACCCACTGGGCCAGCGCCGGTGATGCGCCCTCGGTCGATACCGACACCACCACGTCACCGTCTCGATGGACCGCGGTAAAGAAGAAATTCGAGCGTACGGCGTCGTCAACGACATTGAGCAGGATATTGCGTTCACCGGCCTCGGTGACAATACGGTCGTCAACTTCTTTGTTGCCGGTCGCCGACACCGCCAGGAATGCGCCGTCCAGGTCGCCATATTCGTACGGACGAAGGACCAATGACTCAATCTCGCTCGACACTGGCACCAGTACCTCTCCAGTAATGACCGTTATTCGCGCTCCGGCGGCGAGCAGCTGGGCGACTTTCTGTGCGCTCACCCGCCCGGCGCCAATGACGACCACCCGACGATTTCGCAGGTCAACAACGAGCGGGAACATTAGGACGCCAGCATCGACACAGAATTCGTAATCGAGTTGATATCCGAGAACTCCAACTCGGCCACCGGGCCGATTACGAGCACGGCCGGCGCGACCACGTCGAGATGCTCCAGTTCGTCGAGCCGAGCGCGTTGAATCCGCTGACCTTCCATGTGCGCGCGTTCAATGACCGCCGCCGGCGTGCTCGGTTCGAGGCCACCTTCAATGAGCTCACTCACTATTGACGCCCGGTGCTGCACGCCCATGAGCACAACCAGCGTCACGTCGGGATTAGCGAGGCGCCGAAAGTCCACCGCGGCACCGTGGCGAGCGTGGCCCGTCACCACCGTGACGCCGTGGGAGAGTCCGCGGTGGGTGACCGGAATGCCCGCAACTGCCGGAGCCGCGAAGGCGGAAGAAACCCCTGGCACCACCTCACAGGACACGCCAGCTGCAGCCAGGGCCTCGTACTCTTCGCCGCCACGACCAAAAACGAAGGGGTCTCCACCCTTGAGACGCACGACGCATTCGTGCGTTTGACCGAGTGATACGAGCAACGCGTTGATGAGGTCCTGGGAGTTCGAATGTCCGGGCCGCTTACCCACGTCAATAAGTTCGGCGTCGCTGCGCGCCATGGCTAGCACTGCCGGATCGATCAAACGGTCGAACACCACCACGTCAGCACTGCCCAGCAGACGCCACGCCCGAATCGTCAAGAGATCAGCCGCCCCCGGTCCGGCGCCAACCAGGTAGACGCTCACGCGACGTGGACCCGGTTAAAGAAGTCACCGAACGACTCATCCAACAAACCTTCGACCTTCCAACGGTCGAGCAGCGGACGCAGCACCGCGGGAATCTCTTCCAGTTTTAGTTTCTCTTGATACAACGTGGCCAGGCGGTCACCGCGCAGTCCGCCGCCGAGATAGAGGTCGTAGGAGGTCTTGGTCCGTCCAACAATTCCGACCTCGGCCACGGCCGGACGGGCGCAACCGTTGGGACAACCCGTCATTCGCAGTTGCAATCGGCGCTTGCCCTGGCCCGAGTTGTTCATCTCGCCCTGCACCTGTTCAACGATGTTGGGCAGTCGACGCTCGGCTTCGGCCAGGGCCTGTCCGCACGTTGGCAGCGCCGGGCAGGCCAGTGCCGAACGCTCCACCAATCCGAGTTCTTCGATGGCGCGCACATGATGCGTGACGAGCAGATTCTGTATGGCGTCTCGGTCTACACCCGAAATGCCCGAGATCAATATGTCCTGCTGGGCGGTGATAAGTAACGTCACGTCGAACTGTTGGGCGATGAGGCGCAACGCGCTGCGAAGTCGTTGGCCGTCAGCGACGTCGCGCACGCGGCCCGCGCCCACGCGAATGCCAACTTGGAAAGAGCCGTCGTCGAGGGTGCGCCATCCCAGATGATCGTCCGCGTCATCGAGGTCTATGGCAACGGCCTCGCGCAGCGCTGCGCCGTAGCGCTGCGCAACTTCACGTCGAAACGAAGCGAATCCTCCGTCGGCCACGACGTACTTCATCCGGGCCCGCTTGCGTCGGCTGCGGTCGCCCAGGTCGCGGTACGTCGCCAGCACGGCCGCAATGAGTCCTTCAACTTCGTCGTACGTGACAAAGGTCAGCGGATCGGCGAGTCGAGCGAAGGTATCGGCGTCGGCGTAGGAGCGCCCCAGGCCGCCGCCCACTACGACCGTGAAGCCCTCACCGAGCTCTTCGTGTCGCGCGGGAATAAGTCCAAGATCTTGCGCGTACACGTCGACGCAATTTTCGCCGGGGTGGGCAATGGCGATCTTGAACTTCCTGGGCAGGTAGGTCTGTCCGTAAAACTCGTGCTCGGGCTCTTCTTCTCGCTTGGCGGCCAGTTCGCCGTTCACGAAAATCTCCCAGTGCGCCATTGTCTTGGGCTTGAATGTCTTGGAGATCTGACTGGCCATCGCGCGCAGACGCTCGTCGTGGCTATTCATGATCAAGTCCGGGCAGATAACGGTATTGCGCACCACGTCGCCGCACGCGCCGAAAGACGTCATCAAATATTCATCGAGTGAGAAAGCCAAGGGGCGCAGCCCTCGCTTGAGCACCCCGTGGAACTGCACCGCTTGGCGCGTCGTCAGTCGAATGGTGCCGTCGGCAATGTCGCTTCCTACTTCATCGAGGGCCAACCATTGGGCAGACGACAACCGGCCACCGGGAATCGCGACACGAATCATGAAGATGTAGTCGAGTGTTTCGCCAGCTAGCGACCTTTCGCGGCGCACGTCACGATTGTCCTGCGCGTAGATGCCGTGGAACTTGAGCAAGTGCTCGGACTCGCCCGAGACTTTGGGCGGGCCATCGGTGAGCTCGCGTGAGAGATCACCACGCAGGAAATTGCTGGCACCCTTGATCCCCTCCTCAGCGGTGGGTTCTGCTCTGGTCAGTGTCATTTGCGATGGCCTCCGATCGAGTTAGGGTTCGAATTGCCTTAAATCCTATCTGAATAGTCATGATTCGGACCAAAAATCAGGAAAACATGAAAATGACCTCTTACGAGGGGTTATGACTACTCGCTCGCTGCAGCGAGGACTGCCCCTTATCGAATGATGAGTTTTTCGATCATCATTACCGAGCGAAGCACCCGGACGCCCCGCTCAAGATATTGGTTGTTGGATATCGTTTCGGGCGGCCGTGGTGTAGCCCACCAAGATAATGATGATGGCCGTCAGCACCACTGCCGTCGGCCCGTCGCCGTAGTTCGCGCCGCTCAAGGCGTGAGGCTTGCTGAAGTAATCCGCGAACGAGGCGCCCAGTGGGCGCGTGAGCACGTACGCCATCCAGAAGGCAGCGATGTCGTTAAGACGGGCGAACTTCCAGAAGAACCCGGGCAACGTGATGAGGACGGCGAAGGCCACCCCGGACGCCAGGTAGCCCAGGTGCAGCGCTGTGGCCGTGTAGTCACCGAGCGCGGTGCCGAGGGCGAACGTCGCAAACACCGTCGCCCAGTAGTCAATCTCTCGGCGTTGCGTGACGATGCTGTGGATCGACAATGTTCCTTCGCTGCGCTGCCAGTACCAAAAAACTATCCCCAGCACCAGCGCCCAAAAAACGGTGGTCACTGAGTACGGCAGGCCAATCGTGAGGTGCATGGTGTCGGCCACGCCAGTTCCGGCAATGGCGATGGAATAGGCCAGAAACCAGTAATACGGTGCGATGTATCGCCGGACTCGGAATTGCAAAGTGAGCGCAATCAGGAATATGACAATCTCGATGGCTCCGCCCACGACCTTGTTATGCAGTGACAGGTAGTCCGACGTGGCCTCTCCCCCGGCGGTCGTCAGTATCTTGATGGCCCAAAACAACGCAGTAATCTCGGGCACCTTGGCTGCGAGGGGCTCTTCGAAGAATCGGGCCGCATGCTTCGCCATCTCATCGACACTAAGTCAACGACGCCGCCGGGCCGCCACACCGAGGATAAGGATTTACTTAACTTTTTTCAGAAGTGATGCATAATCATGTTGACGGCTCTGTTGGCAATGGAGCGACGTACCGGTGAACCATAGTCAACTCGTTACATCATGATCCAGACTCCAACGCCGACAGTTCAACTGACGCAGGAGGTTGCGGACGGTAGCGACTCGTCGTCACGATGCACACCATGCCTACGGCCCACGCAATCAAGGCAATCACGTTTAGGGCGTCCACTTGCAAATGCTGAAGAGACATTGGATACGCCACGCCAACGATTATCCACGGACTGCTAAGAATCAGCGCGGCACTGGCAACCTCGCGCCGCTTGGTAATCCACAACACCGCAAACAGTGCGAGTAGTAATACGTCAACGTAGGGCTGTCGACGAACGATCTCGTACGTCCCGGACCAATAGAAGGAATTGAAGAAGCCCGGATTGGCGCGAGTGTTGGTAGCGAAAAACAAGGTCGCGAACGTGGCGAGACCAACACTCAAGCTGGGCAGGATCTTACGTCGCGTGACGTACACGTCTGGGGCGAGCAGACTGGGAAAGCCGAGAC
>PMAL01000096.1 GCA_003152555.1 Acidimicrobiaceae bacterium
TTGGAGATTTATGGTTACCGCCGCTAAAAAGCCAACGCCGAAAAAGCCCGCGAAAAGAACCATGAGCGCCGATCACAAGGCAAAACTGGCGCAAGGTCGTAATGAATCACGGATTGTCAGCAAATATCTAGACGCCCTTGCCGCAGGAAAAGGCAAGCGCGGACGCAAGCGCACACCAGAATCAATCAGTATTCAAATTGCTCGTATTGACAAAGCAATGTTGGTGGCGTCGCCAATACAAAAATTAGAGCTCACACAAAAACGCTACGATCTCGTCGCCGAACACGGTCGTCTGACCTCCCGAGTCGATCTCACCAGCGTCGAGAAGGACTTCACTAAGGTGGCCAAATCCTTCGCCAATCGAAACGGCATTGGCTACAACGCCTTTCGGGAATTGGGAGTCTCGGCCGAAGTACTAAAGCGCTGCGGCATTAGCCGCGCTCGCTCGTAAGTCACGCCGAGGCGCCGAGACAAAACCCTCGAGCAGGACCCTTCCGTCGGCGCTGCCTAGCAACGTCGACATCGCTCGCTCAGGGTGCGGCATGAGTCCCACGACATTGCCCTCCCGATTCGCGACGCCCGCAATATCGCCACGAGATCCATTGGGGTTGTCCTTGTAGCGCAGCACCACTTGATCATTGGCTTCAAGCGCTTCGTAGGTGAGGTCATCACACGTGTAAGCGCCCGAAAAGTGATTGATTGGAATCGTGAGTTCTTGACCCGGGCTCGCAAGCCAGGTCAGCACGGAGTTCGTTGAACCGACCACCAGTGCAGTCGGTTCGCTGATGAACGTTAAACCGCGGTTCTTCTGCAAGGCTCCCGGCAACAATCCAGCTTCCGTGAGCACTTGGAAGCCGTTGCAGATACCCAGTACTGGTCCGCCCTCACGGGCAAAGCTGGCAACCGCGTCCATGACGGGCGAGAAACGCGCGAGCGCGCCGGGACGCAAGTAGTCACCGTGCGCGAAACCCCCCGGCAGGATCAGGCCATCGAAACCGGAGAGGTCCGTCTGCGAATGCCAGACCAAGTCCACGTCGACGCCCAGTTGGGTCATCGCGAGCGACGCGTCGTACTCACAGTTCGAACCGGGAAAAACGATGACACCGATGCGGGTCACGAGACAACCTTCGCGCTACGGGCCACGGCATTTTCAATCACGGGATTGGACAACAGCCGCTCGGCCATCGCCGTGGCCTTGAGCAGGGCGGCCGCCTCGTCGTTCGCTTCAATGTCAAGTCGAAACGACTTACCCGCTCGAACGTTGGTCACACCGGTAAATCCGAGGGCCGGCAGGGCTCGTTCAATCGTCGCACCCTCGGGATCCGCGATCCCTTCGCGCAGCGTTACTTCGACAATGACGGGATAGTTCACGTCTACGCACCGTACCAGTCGTTGAGTGAATGGCCGGTCACCCGTTCGTACGCATCGACGTAACGAGCTGACGTGATCGCCACGACATCCGGGGGCACCGTGGGCGGCGGCGGCGTGCGGTCCCAGGATTGCGCCGTCAACCAATCGCGAAACGGTTGCTTGTCGAACGCCGGCGGCGTCTCACCGGAGCGCACTTGGTCGGCCGGCCAGATTCGTGAAGAGTCCGGGGTGAGTACCTCATCGCACACCACGAGTTCTCCATCCACGAAACCCAATTCAAACTTGGTGTCGGCCAAGACCAGCCCAGCATTGAGCAGGGCGTCAGCCGCCAGTGTGAAGAGATCCAGGCACAGCGTTTGCGCCCCGACCAGCGCGTCGTGGCCAACCAAGCTCGCCGCGGTCGCGAGATCAATGTTCACGTCGTGGCCCGCGGCCGACTTTGTCGAAGGGGTAAACAGCGGTTTCGCGAACGCATCGGTCAACTGCATCCCCGCCGGCACGGCCATCTGATGGACCGTGCCGCTCTTCACGTACTCTTCGTACGCCTGTCCGGCGAGACGACCGCGCACAATGCATTCGAGCGGCAACATCACGGCTTTGCGCGCCAACATGGACCGGCCGTGCCATTCAGACTTGTTCCTAAAACCGGGAATGTAGTCATCGATCTCCGCGGGGTCGCACGAGACCAAGGCGCTGGGGACTGAGACCGCAAACTCACGCAACCAGTAATTGGTCATGCCGGTGAGCACGCGACCCTTTTGGGGAATCGTTTCATTCATCACCACGTCAAAGGCACTCAGTCGATCGGTCGCGACCAACAAGAGATGGCGATCATCGAACTCGAAGAGGTCGCGGACCTTGCCCGAATAACTGTGTTGCAGCGCGAGGTCGCTCATGTGCGCCACGTCAACGCGTCAAGGAATCGACCACGATGCGTCAACAGCCGTTGGGCGTCGAAGGCGCGATCCAACACTTCGTTACTGAGCGGGACCGCGCTGTCACTCTCAATGACATCGCGGAAGTTCCTCCGCTGCTCGCTCGCTTGTAACGCGGCCCTTTGCACAATGCGATAGGCATCGTCACGCGATAGACCCGAGTCGATCAGTGCGAGCAGAACGGACTGGGAGAACACGAGGCCCAATGAATTAACATTCAGATTTTCCATGGCGCGCTCGGGGCACAAGACGAGACCATCAGCTAGGGCCGTGGCCTTGCGCAACATGTAGACGGTGAGTTGCAAAGCGTCAGGCATGACCACGCGTTCGACGCTCGAATGAGAGATGTCCCGCTCGTGCCACAGGGCCACGTCTTCGAGGCCCGCCTGTAGGTAACCACGCAATACCCTCGCCAGTCCGCACAGTCGTTCGGACATGATGGGATTTCGTTTATGCGGCATTGCCGACGAACCCTTCTGTCCTTCGGCAAACGGCTCTTGCGCCTCGCCCACCTCACTGCGCGCAAGGTGACGAACTTCGAGCGCGAACAGTTCCATCGACGTGCCCAGTGCCGCGCACGCGTAGAGGACTTGGGCGTGACGGTCGCGCGAAATCACTTGCGTCGACGGCACGCCGACAAGTCCGAGTCGCTCGCACACGTACGCTTCAACACCAGGATCGATGTTCGAATACGTGCCCACCGCGCCGGACAGTTTTCCCACCGCAATCGCGGTGCGCGCCTGTTGGGCCCGTTCAATGTCACGTTGCACCTGTAACGCAAAGAGAGAGAACTTGGCTCCGTACGTCGTGGGCTCGGCGTGCATTCCGTGCGTGCGGCCAAGGATCGGCCAATCAATTGACTCAACGGCCCGACGAGTCAGGGCGTCTCGCAGCGCCGTGGCCTCGTTGATCACGATGTCCATGGCACTCGTCAAGATTCGACAGAGCGCGGTATCAACGACGTCCGAGGACGTGAGAGCGTAGTGAATCCACGCACCTTCGGGCATGCCAATTCTCGCTTGCACGGCATCCACGAAGGCGGCCGTGTCGTGATTGGTTACCAGTTCTCGCGTTTCAACGTCGGCCACAAAGGCGCCGTCAATCACGGGGCGGCGCTGGCGAAGGACTGCAACTTCTTCGGCGGGTAGCACGCCGGACACGGCGAGCGCCTCCGCGCAGAGCAGCTCCACTTCGAGCATCGTGTCGAAACGGTGCTCGTCGCTAAAGAGAGCCGCCACGTCCTTGGGTGAATACCTCGGAATCATTTCTCTCCCTTGTCCGCGTCGCGGGCAATGTCAGTGCGCATGACTTTCCCCTCAAAGTTTATGAGCGACGCCGCCTCGTACGCACGTCGCCGAGCCTGCCCCAATGACTCACCAACCGCGGTCACCGCCAAGACGCGACCGCCGGCCGTGACGAATTGGCCAACGTCATTGAGTCCCGTGCCCGCGTGAAAAATCAGGACGCCGTCGATGGCCGTTGCGAGTTGCCCGTCCGGCCCAAGGCCCGAGATGACGTCGCCGTGGCGAGACGCTGCCGGATAGCCGTGTGACGCGAGCACCACGGTGACCGCGCTGCCCGACACCGGAGCCAACTCGTGATCGAGTGAGCCGCTCGCGACGCGCGTCAGCAAATCAAACACCCGGTCGCCGTAGAGCGGGACGAGCACCTCGGTCTCGGGATCACCGAAGCGCACGTTGTACTCCAGCAACTTCGGTCCCTTTGATGTCAACATGATGCCGGCGTAGAGTACCCCGCGAAAGTCGATTGACCGTCGTGTCAGTTCGTGCACGGTCGGCGAAAGAATTGTTGACATCACCTGGCCAACGTGGGACGCAGTCATCGAGGGCATGGGCGCGAACGCGCCCATGCCTCCCGTGTTAGCGCCGTGATCGCCATCGCCAACGCGCTTGAAATCTTGAGCGGCCGCGAGCGACAGCACATTGGTGCCGTCACAGAGCACAAGCAACGAGCATTCGGGGCCATCTAAACCTTCTTCGATAATGACCGTCGTCCCCGCGTCACCGAATGACTCGCCGCTCAACTTGTCGCGCACATCCGCACACGCCTCATCAAAATCGCTGGTAACCAACACGCCCTTGCCCGCGGCCAAGCCGTCAGTTTTGATGACGTAAGGGGCGTTCATCGCGCGAAGGTACGCAACGGCCTCGTCGAGCACGCGAAAGGTACCGAACTCTGCGGTGGGCACACCCGAGGCCGCCAAGAACTCTTTCATGAACGCCTTGGAGCCTTCGAGTTGTGCGCCATCCTTTCCCGGACCAACGACAGATTTGCCCTGCGCCCGCAAGGTGTCAGCCAGACCCTCGACGAGTGGCTGTTCGGGTCCAATAACAAAGAGGTTGGCGTCGAGCATCGTGGCGGGTGTCGCCGTGCAGGTTATACCGTGGGCCGCTATCCCGGCGTTGCCCGGCGTGACGATGACACTGGCGCTCTTAGACATGGCCCACGCCAGCGCGTGCTCTCGCGCGCCCGAACCAACCACCACGCAACTGCTCACGAGGGTCGAACGAACTGCTCTCGGCCCGGACCCACACCGACCACCGAAATGGTGACAGCGGTGGTTTTTTCCAGGAACTTCACGTAGTTCTTTGCCGCGTCAGGCAGTTGCTCGTACTTGGTAAAGGTCGTGATGTCGCTGCACCAGCCGGGCAGCACCTCGTAGACCGGCACCACCTCGTGCAGGACCGATTGGTGATAGGGCGGGTATTGATAGCGCACGCCGTCGGCCTCGTAGGCAACGCAAACCTTAATCTCGTCGAGCGTGTCCAGCACGTCAAGCTTGGTGAGCGCAATTTCGGTCAGCGAATTAAGACGTGCCGCCTGGCGGGCCATCACCGCGTCGAACCAACCAACACGTCGGCGACGCCCAGTGTTGGTGCCGAACTCGTGACCACGCTCGACCAGCAGCTCGCCCAGGTCGCCATCCACCTCCGTGGGAAATGGACCCGCACCGACGCGCGTGACGTACGCCTTGGCGATGCCAACGATGGAGGTAATGTCTCGCGGTCCCAAACCCGAGCCGGTGCAGGCGCCTCCGGCCACGGGGTTCGACGAGGTCACAAACGGGTAGGTGCCGTGGTCGAGATCAAGAAACGTGGCCTGCGCGCCCTCGAGCAGGATTCGCCGCCCGCTCGCCAGTGCGTTGTGCACGATGCCGACGGTGTCGTCAATCATCGGCGCCAACAATGGCGCAAACTCATCGAGGTACTTGGCGCATATGTCCTTGGCGCTCATTGCTGGACGGTTGTAGATCTTGGTGAGCACAAGGTTCTTTTCGCGCAGGACCACGTCAAGCTTTTCGCGGAAAATTTTTGCGTCGAGCAGGTCCTGCACGCGCAGCCCGACTCGCGACGACTTGTCGGCGTAGGCCGGACCAATGCCCCGCTTGGTGGTGCCCAAGGCGTTCTTGCCCAGGAATCGTTCGGTCAGCCGGTCGAGTTCCTGGTGATACGGCATAATCAAGTGCGCGTTGCCCGAGACCACGAGGCGCGACACGTCGACGTTCTTCGCGATCAGCCGGTCCATTTCGGTCAGCAGCACCGCGGGATCGACCACGACTCCGTTTCCGATGACGGGTGTGATGTGCGGATAAAGGATTCCCGACGGCACGAGCTGGAGGGCGAAGGCTTCGCCGTCAACCACGATTCGGTGCCCCGCGTTGTGGCCACCCTGGTAGCGAACGACCACATCCATGTCACGAGCCAGGAGGTCGGTCAATTTACCTTTGCCTTCGTCACCC
>PMAL01000052.1:0-150 GCA_003152555.1 Acidimicrobiaceae bacterium
GGCGCTGGCGGTGGCGATTGTTGTCGGTGCCTTCATAGTGCCCGTGCCAGCCTTGGCGTCCTCATCACGTGCCACTGGGCCCTATTACTACCTCAGCCTCGGTGACTCCCTCGCCGAGGGGTGGCAACCGGCTCCGGCGGACGCGACGTT
>PMAL01000052.1:213-32716 GCA_003152555.1 Acidimicrobiaceae bacterium
CGCGTTCGCGCAGGCCCATCCCGGTCAGGTCATGCTCATTACCATTTCATTAGGGGCCAACGACTACGGCGGCTGTATGGCTGATGCCTCTCCCACGAACTGCGTCGCGGCGCTATTAGGTTTGATCAAAACCAACCTTTCGACCATCGCCAGCGATCTGCGATCGGCGGTGGGTCCGTCGGTGCCAATCATCGGCATCACCGACATCACAAACGACATTCAGCACTATCTGACCGGGAAAGCGGGAAGGACCAGCGCCAAGGAATGGCTGAACGAATTCAAGACTGTCATCGTGCCAAGCCTTCAAAAGGCGTACGCCCCGTCGAAGGTGACGCTCGTCAATATTCTTTCGGACGTTGGTAGCTTCATTCCCTGGACCAAAGAAGTGAAGTATCCACCGTACGGCAAGATCCCCTTGGCCGTCGCTCGCACGTGCGAACTGACTTATGAATGTTCAACCGCGAACGCTGACCAGCATCCCGACAGCGCCGGTTACACGCTCATGGCCAAGGAGATTTCCGCGGCGTACGTGCAGCTCTCAAAGTAGCGTCGCTCGCATTGGCTCATCTCATACTCAGACTCTTGAACGTTCGAGCGTTCAGACTCACGACCGCGTAGAGCGCCCTCGCACGTCAATGAAGACTTCCATCGTGTTCTGCACCGGCACCATGTCGCGTCGATACTGACGGCGCGTCTCTTCGATGCTCGACTTCGCCTCGCTGGCGATGTCCGCAATCTTTTCTTCCCTCGTGGCGAGTTCGTTTTCGAGCGCCATGATCCGCTTGACGCCCTCAAGGTTGACGCCCGCGGCCGTGAGCTCTTGGATTCGACGCAACGCCACCAAGTCGGCATCGGAGAACCGGCGCGATCCACCGCTCGTGCGCAATGGGTTGAGCAGGCCGCTGCGCTCGTAGTTGCGCAGGGTCTGAGGGTGCACGCCCGCGATCTCGGCAAACACGGAGATTACGTATACGGCGTGCACGTGCGGACGGTCGGTCATTTCGTGGTCTCTTCATTGAGCGAAGTAGCCAGTCGTTCAACCAGAGTGCGCTGTTCCTTGTTGAGCTTCTTGGGAATCGTCACGTCGACGGTGACCAGCAGGTCGCCAGCCCCATGCTTCCCGCTCGCCGGCACGCCGCGCCCACGCACACGCATGGTCGTCGCCGACTGAGTGCCCGCCGGGACCTTGAGGGTGACCGGCTCATCGAGTGTCGGCACTTGAACGGTCGTACCCAATATTGCTTGGGTCACCGGCACGCGCACCGTGGTCGTGACGTGGCGCCCGCGACGACCGAAGCGAGCGTCAGGGCTCACGTGCACGTCAACGAAGAGGTCGCCCGACGGGGCACCGTGGCTGCCCGGATTGCCCTTACCCTTGATGACGATCCGTTGACCGTCGATGACGCCCGAAGGAATGCGGACGTTCACCTTTCGAGAGGACGGCTCGCGGCCAGTCCCGTGACACGTGGGGCATGGCGTTTCAATTCGCCCACCGCGACCCTGACAGACCGGACAGATACTCGACATGGCGAAGGGGCCTTGATCATCGTTGATGGTTCCACGACCCTGACACCGTTCGCACTTGACGAAGCCCGTGCCCGGAGCCGCGCCATTGCCACCGCAGGTGTGACACGCTTCGTTGCTCGGAAGACTGATCGAGGTAGTCATGCCCATGACGGCATCGCGAAAACCGAGATGCAGCGCCGTCTCGAGGTCAGCGCCACGTTGCGCGCGGTTGCGTCGGCCGCCAAAGAGACCGCCAAACAGGTCACTGAGGTCGCCGACATCACCGCCCGAAAAATTGAATCCTCCGCCACCCTGACCGGCCGGTGTGCCAAATCCCGCAGCGGCGGGGCCGAGACGGCGAACTTCGTCGTACTCTTTGCGCTTCTTGGCGTCGCCGAGCACGTCGTAGGCCGCCGAGATCTCCTTGAACTTTTCTTCTGAGCCGGGATTGGCGTCGGGGTGGTGCTGCTTGGCCAACTTGCGATAGGCGCGCGTTATTTCCTTCTCCGTCGCGCCCGTCGAGAGTCCTAAAACTTTGTAGTAGTCCTTTTCGAACCACTCGCGTTCGGCCACGCTGCCCTTAGCCCTTCACCCGCACCATGGCGGGACGAAGTACGGCACCTTTCCAGAGATACCCGGCCCTCAATACTTGGTCGACCACTTGCTCGCCGTCGCCTTCAATGTGCGCCACGGCGTCGTGTATCTGGGGGTCAAAACCCACGTCCACCTTGTCGATGCGCTCGAGACCGTCCTTGCGCAGTGTCTCGAGCAAGAGGCTGCGCGCCTGGTTGAGCGCGGCTACCTCATCGGACGTTGAATCCTCGAAGTGCGCCTGCGCCAGGTCATACGCGTCTAATACCGGAAGCAACGTCGCCACCAAGGCACCGGCCGCGCGTACGGCCGCGTCCTCGGATGACTTGGCGACACGCTTGCGATAGTTCTCAAACTCGGCCTGCAGTCGCTGCAATGTCTCTANNTCGTCGTTGCCTTGGGGCGCCGCGCCGCTGGAGTCCGAGTTGGCCTTGGCGGCCTCCTCGTACAGACGCTGGCTGAATCCTTGACTCGCCTTTAACAACTGGTCGGTGGCGTTCTTGATCTCTTCGATCTCAGTGCCGTTGAGGGCGTCCTTCAGAGAGCTCAGCGCGCTTTCGACGTCCTCACGCTCGGTCCCCTGGAACGACTCCGCCTGATCCTTCAACAACTTCTCGGTCTGGTAGACCAAACCGTCGGCGTTGTTGCGAACTTCGGCCTCGTCGCGGCGTTGACGGTCCTCTTCCGCGTGGGCCTCGGCGTCACGGACCATGCGGTCAATCTCGTCCTTGGAGAGCGATGATCCGCCCGTAATGGTCATGGACTGCGTGGCCCCGGTCGCGGTGTCTTTCGCCGAGACGTGCACGATGCNNCGTTGGCGTCGATGTCGAAGGTCACCTCGATCTGGGGTATGCCGCGCTGGGCCGGTGGGATCCCGACCAGCTGGAACTTGCCCAGGGTCTGGTTGTAGGACGCCATTTCACGCTCACCCTGCAAGACGTGCACCTCCACCGACGGCTGATTGTCATCAGCGGTCGTGAAGATCTGCGACTTCTTGGTCGGGATGGTGGTGTTGCGGTCGATGATCTTGGTCATGACCCCGCCCTTGGTCTCAATACCCAGTGACAGCGGCGTCACGTCGAGCAGCAAGATGTCCTTCACGTCGCCCTTCAAGACGCCGGCCTGGACTGCGGCACCAATGGCCACCACTTCGTCGGGGTTCACGCTCTTGTTGGGTTCTTTGCCGGTGACCTTATTAACGAGGTCTTGGACGGCGGGAATCCTGGTGGATCCTCCGACCAAGATGACGTGGTCGATCTTGTCGACGGTGAGCCCGGCATCCTTGATGGCCTGATCGAAGGGCTTGCGGCAACGCTCGACGAGGTCCGCGGTCAGTTCGTTGAACTTCGAACGGGTGAGCTTGATGTCGAGGTGCTTGGGTCCGTCGGCCGTCGCGGTGACGAACGGCAGGTTGATCTGGGTCTCTTGAACCGAGGACAACTCGATCTTGGCCTTTTCCGAGGCCTCCTTCAGACGCTGAACGGCCATCTTGTCCTTGGAAAGGTCAACACCTTCGGTGTCCTTAAAGGACTTGACGAGCCAGTGCATGACCGCGTCGTCCCAGTCGTCACCACCGAGGTGGGTGTCACCGTGGGTGGACTTGACTTCAAAGACGCCTTCGGCAATGTCGAGCACGGAGACGTCGAACGTTCCTCCACCAAGGTCGAAGACCAGCACGGTCTGCTCCTCACCGCCCTTGTCGAGGCCGTAGGCCAACGCCGCCGCCGTGGGCTCGTTGACGATGCGCAATACCTCAAGTCCGGCGATCTGACCGGCCTCCTTGGTCGCAGTGCGCTGGGCGTCGTTGAAATACGCCGGCACGGTGATGACGGCCTGGGTCACGGAGTCGCCCAGGTACGCCTCGGCGTCGCGCTTCAGTTTTTGGAGGATGCGCGCGGAAATCTCCTGCGCCGTGTACTTCGTGCCGTCAATATCGACACTCCAGTGCTCACCCATGTGACGCTTCACCGATCGAACAGTGCGCTCGGGATTGGTAATCGCTTGACGTTTGGCGACCTCGCCGACCAGCACCTCGCCGGTCTTGGAAAATCCGACCACCGACGGGGTCGTGCGACCACCCTCGGCGTTAGGGATAACTACGGGCTCGCCCGCTTCGAGNNGTGCCCAGGTCGATTCCGACTGCCTTTGCCATGAAATGCTCCTTAATTGTTGGACCCCGTTTCGCCGGACCTTCCAGGAATGCGGAGCCTGACATGAATTCTACAGAGTTGAGTCCTATCTTGTCAAGTAAATATACAAGGTACCTTATAGTTTACCCAAAACCCATGAGATATAGGCACTCTCCTGGGCTCACCGTCAACGGCTACGGGTCGGTTTCGCCGAGATTCGGTACGCTAGTTGCGTGCCTGATCTCATTCTCTTACGCCACGGCGAGTCCGAGTGGAATCAACTCAACCTCTTTACTGGATGGCAGGACGTTGATCTGACCGCCCAGGGTGAGGCGGAGGCGGCGAGCGCCGGCGAGCAGCTGGCCGGGGAGTTCGACCTCGATCTCCGGGTCCTGCACACCTCACTGCTCACCCGAGCGATCCGAACCGCCGACATTGCCCTCTATAACGCCGGCCGCTCCTGGCTGCCGGTCAAACGCAGTTGGCGGCTCAACGAGCGCCACTACGGCGACCTGACGGGCAAAGACAAGAAGGAAACCGCCGAAAAGTTCGGCATTGATCAGGTGAAACTCTGGCGCCGTTCCTACGACGTCCCGCCGCCTCCCCTGCCCGAAGGCGATCCACGCTCCAGCCTCACCGACCCGCGCTACCGCGACGTTCCCGCCGAGTTCATCCCGGCGACCGAATGCCTCAAGGACGTGGTGGCCCGGGTCTCTCCGTACTTCAACGACGTGATCCTCGAGGATCTACGTCGAGAGGCCGTTCGCGGCGGGGCCGTCCTGGTGGTCGCCCACGGCAACTCCATTCGCGCCCTGCGCATGATCCTCGAGCAAATTTCGCCCGAGCAGATCACTGAGATAGAGATTCCCACGGGAATTGCCTACCGCGTGCGCCTCGACGACCGGCTCAACATCCTCGAAGCGCGCTTCTTGGGCGACCCCGCGGCCGCAGCGGCCGCCGCCGAAGCAGTAGCGCGCCAAGCGGGCTAAAGACCGTAGCGACGCCGGCTCACGCCGACGCCGCCGCGTCCAAATGATTTAGAGCGCTTCAGGCCCTCGTTCGTTGGTGCGCACCCGAACCACGCGTTCAACGTCGAGCACCCACACTTTGCCGTCGCCGACGACGCCGGTACGGGCCGCCTTGACAATCGCGTCAAGCACCTCTTCGACCTGTTCGTCAGTGCAGGCAATCTCGATGCGGATCTTGTCGATGAAGTCGAACTCGTACTCCTTGCCACGATAGATCTCGATGTGTCCCCCGGTGCGCCCGAAGCCCCGGGCGGGCGTCACGGTCATGCCCGTCACGCCGACGCCCTGGACTGCGACCTTCACCTCATCAAGCTTGAAGGGCTTCACCACTGCGGTAACTAGCTTCATGATTCTCCTTAAATATTGTCGACGTGCGTGTGACTGGGCGTTTCCAAGGATTCACCGAACGTTGGATCCGGGAAGGCCTCTTCCTCATGAATAGCAATATCACCAATCGCGAGTACGTCGTCGGGCTCACGCAATCCGCCCAGTAGGAACTTCACGAGGTAGAAGATTAGGGCCGTGCCAAAGGCCGTCCAACAAATGATCCACGCGGCGGCGATCATCTGTTCCCAGAGTTGATGGAAGGAGTGCCCATAGAACCAGCCCTGGACGTCAAAACCTCCCACGCCCTTGAAATGGGCGCCTTTCACCCCATACTCGGTCATGGCCGGATCGGCTAAGAAGCCCACCAACAATCCTCCGATAAGGCCAGCAAAACCGTGCGTGTAGACGACGCCCAGGGCGTCATCGACCTTGGAAAAGGGGCGAACCTTGGAAAGGTAATTCCAGGCAACCCACACCAGCGACGCCGAGATGAGTCCCACAAAGATGGCCCCGGTGCCGTCAACCCAACCGGCGCTGGGCGTGATCGCCACCAACCCGCAGAGCATTCCGTTGATGGCGCCCAAGAACGTTGGCTTCTTCTGTCTTGAGAAGAACATGTCCATGCACAACCACGTGAGCACGCCGACCGCGGTCGCGACGTTCGTATTGAGCACCGCGCTCGCCGCGTCGGCGCCGGCGTAGAAGGGGTCACCACCATTGAACCCGTTCCAACCGAGCCAGAGAATTCCCGCCCCCACCGCCACCATCATCAGGTTGCTCGGGAAGGCGTTTTCTCGGTCCTGCCAGCGGCGCGGTCCGAGTATGGCGGCGCCGACGAAAGCCGCGACGCCCGCGCTCAGGTGGATCACGTATCCACCGGAGTAGTCAACCGCACCCTTCTGGGCGAAGAATCCTCCGCCCCAGAGCAGGCAGGCGTTGACGCAGTAGATCATGGTGATCCACAACGGCACAATGAGCAGCCAGGCCTTGAACTTGAGCCGTCCGACGAGTCCGCCCAAGAAGAGCAGGGGGGTAATGGCGGCAAAGACGAACTGGAAGTAGGCCAGTGTCGCGGTCGGGAAGTGGAACGGTATGAGCGTATTTGCGCCCGAGACTGCTTGGCCCTGCTCCGAGGTCGCGGTAGCCAACGGAGTGAAGTGGCCAATGAATCCGCTCCAGAACGAACCCGTGGGTCCGAAATGCGAGATCGGACCGAAGGCCATGTTGTAGCCCCAGAGCATCCACACCACCAGGGTCAAGGAAAAGCCGGCGAAGACCATCAACATGGTGTTGACGATCCACTTCTTTCGCACGAGTCCGCCGTAGAGCACTGCGATCCCGGGCAGACTCATCAGGCCGACCAAGGTCGCCGCGACGAGTTGCCACGTATTGTCAGCTGGATTCAACCAACTGGGATAAGGGATGTTGGTCGCCGCATAGAGCACGTGCACTCCTTCAGGAACTAGGAGAGGGCGACGCTGACCTCAGGTGGTTGGCACCATTTTTCCTACTGAGGATTTCGAAACCGTTAGGAACGTGTTTCGGGCGTATGAACTACGTCACATCGCGTTCACCCAGACCAGCCTCGGCGCCGACCAACAACGAACGCTCGACCACCTGAGAGATGTCCATGACCGAGACCTCGTCACCCTTGCCGTTGGCCTTGACCGCGTCATCCAGCATGATCATGCAGAAGGGACAGGCCGTCGAGACAATGTCGGCTCCCGTCGCGAGCGCTTCACCGGTGCGCTCCATATTGACCCGCTTGCCAATGGTCTCTTCCATCCACATCCGCGCGCCGCCGGCACCGCAACAGAATCCCTTTTCGCGACAGCGTTCCATCTCGACGTGCTTGACCCCGGGAATCGCGTCGAGCACCGCGCGCGGTTCGTCGAATATCCGATTGTGCCGGCCCAGGTAACAGGGATCGTGGTAGGTCACGGTGCCGGTGTAGGACACGCCGGGCACCAGTCGACCAGTCGCGACGAGGTGGCTCAGCAGTTGGGCGTGGTGGATCATCTCGTAGTTCCCACCGAGGCCGGGGTACTCGTTCTTCATCGTGTTAAAGCAGTGCGGGCAGCTCGCGACGATCTTCTTGGCGCCCACTTCATTAAGCGTCGCAATATTGGCCTTGGCCATCTCCTGGAAGAGGTACTCGTTGCCCATGCGCCGCGCCGGGTCGCCGGTGCACGCTTCGCGCGGTCCCAGCACGCCGAACGTCACGCCCGCGCGGTGCAGCATGCGCGCGGTCGAGACCACCTGCTTGCGGGCCCGCTCGTCGAGCGATCCGGCGCAGCCCACCCAGTAGAGGTACTCAACGTCCTCGGGAATCGGGCCGTCGATGATGGGTACTTCGAAGTCCAGGGCGGCGAGCCAGTCGGTGCGCTTGGACGCCCCCAGTCCCCACGGATCGCCCTGGTTTTCCATATTGCGCAACAGCAGACCGGCTTCGGAAGGAAAGCGCGACTCCATCAGCACTTCGTAGCGACGCATGTCAATGATGGCGTCGACGTGCTCAATATCGACCGGGCACTGCTCGACGCAGGCCCCGCAGGTCGTGCAGGACCAAAGCACGTCGGGGTCGATCGTGGTGGGCACCAGCGTCGCGATCTCGCTGTTGCTCGCTCCCGACAGGAGCCGGTCGGCCGAGGCAAACATGTTCTCGCGCAGTCCCATGATGAGCAACTTCGGGCTGAGCGGCTTGCCGGTTGTCCACGCGGGACAGACCGACTGGCAGCGACCACACTCGGTACAGGTCGCGAAGTCCAGCATCTGCTTCCAAGTGAAGTCCTCCATCTTGCCCGCGCCAAAGACCGTGTCCTCGCTGACCGTCTCCATGTCCATGTCGGGGGTCTTGTCGAGCCCGCCCAATGCACGCGGACGCCGCGAGACACCGATGTTGATTGGGGCGAAGAAGATGTGCAGATGCTTGGAGTAAGAGACAAAGACAATGAACCCGCTGATGACCGCCACGTTGGCAATGAGGAACACCGCTTCCAGCACGCTGTTGACGCCGGTGCCCAATGGGTTCAGCCAACTGGCGACGATCTTGCTGGCGAACGCCCACGGCGACGCCGCGAACGGCACCGTCGACGAAGTGTAGGTCGCTGACCCGCGGGCAAACACTTGATGGATGAACGGGAAATGACCGGTATTGATCTGCGCCCCGCGATAGATGAGCAACGTGACGATGACCATCGAGATCATGAAGAGCGTCAACCATGCCGCTCCGAGGTGGCTGCCGTAAAAGCGACTGTTGCGGTCTTTGCGCGACGGCGCATCCTGGATGCGAATGACGGTGAAGACTACGAGCGCCACCAACACGGCGGTCGCGAAGAAATCCTCGGTGAAGGCCAGCCAGTTACTACGACCAATCCACGGGATATGAAAGTTGCGGTCGAACAGCGAACCGTAGGCCTCGATGATGGTGGTCATCAAGACCGTGAAACCCCACATCGTAAAAAAGTGCGCGAGCCCGGGCACGGTCCAACGCAGAATCTTGCGTTGGCCCGCCACTTCGGTGATCTCCGCCTCGCTGACCTTGCGGAAACCCTGCCAACGTCGCGGGGCCTCTTGTCCGCTGCGGATGAGCCGTGACAACCAGTAGAAACGTCGACCGGCAATCGAGAAGCAGACCACGGTGATCGCGAGACCGATGATGATTCGAGCTAGCACCGTCGTCTCCTATTCTGGACTCTTTCGGGTGGCGTACTAACTACTTTTCGAAGTTCTCGGAGTAGCGGCTCGGAGTTGGGCCGCGTTGCCCGCGATATTTTGATCCGAGACCGGCCGCGCCATACGGACGATCAGCCGGCGTCGTCATTTCAAAGAAACTGATCTGGCCGATCTTCATGCCCGGATACAGGGTGATGGGAAGATTGGCGACGTTCGAGAGTTCCAGGGTCAAGTGTCCGTCCCAGCCAGCGTCAACGAAGCCGGCCGTCGAGTGAATCAAGAGGCCGAGGCGCCCGAGTGAGCTCTTACCCTCGAGGCGCGCCACCAAATCATTGGGTAGCGCCACGCGTTCGATAGTCGAACCCAGCAAGAACTCTCCTGGGTGCAGGATCATTGGATCAGACGTACCCACGTCAATCAGTTCGGTCAGATCTTCTTGAGCCTCGCGAACGTCGATCACGCGCTGCGAATGATTGCGGAATACTCGAAAAAGTTGGTCAATATGTAGATCCACTGACGAGGGCTGAATGCTGTCCTCGCTAAGCGGATCGATGATGATTCGGCCCTGTTCCAGGGCCTCTTTGATAGATCGATCGGAGAGCACCATAACCTTGGCAACGATACTCCGATACGACTTACCCATCTGGTTCGCTTGGCCCTCGAACCCAACTTCGACTCAGCACCTGGGCGGTACGATTGAGACCACGCGGGTGTAGTTCAGCGGTAGAACATCAGCTTCCCAAGCTGAGAACGCGAGTTCGATTCTCGTCGCCCGCTCCAAACGTGCTTGACCACGTTGAGTGATCTACTCTCCACAATTGACCGCAACATCAAGTGCGGAGCAAATTTGGCGCATTCGCCCATCACTGAGGCGTCCAATTCTCTCCACCAAAATCGATATTGAAACACTCTCAACCGAATCAAGGTTGACCGCGCATCGACGACCAATTGGATCATCTCCCGGTTCAAGAACAACCTCGCTCGGAAGGTTACGAATCGTTGTTGTGCACGGTGCAATCAACGTTCGCCGCAATCTCGGGATGGCCGCGTCGCGTGAAATCACAACCACGGGTCGCCTTTGAATCTCAGGCAACTCGCACCACCAGACTTCGCCCCGCAGCGGAATCGGGGTCACGAGGCAGCAGCAGCAGAACGAAACGCCGCGAGGCTACCCCACTCATCGGATTCGTCGATCGGGAAATCGTCGTATGCGAGGTAGGCAGCGTCAATCTCACTCGCCCGGTTACGAGCGACGAGTGCGCCGAGCGCCTCATCAAGCAACATGGCGTCATTCGCGCTAGAACGCAGCCGCCGAGCTTCGCCTAGTAGGTCGCCATCAACCGTGGTGCTTACTCGTACCCTACTCATGCCACAACTATAGCATGAATATGCTCGTATACCAAGCTGAGAACGCGGGTGCGATTCCCCTCGCCCGCTCCAATCTGCCTCTGACTCCCATCCTTGATGTGATGGGCGCTACCGCGATCTCGCGAAGGGGTACCTCCACGAGGTCGAGCCCGTGGCTACCCACCTTGGCAGCGTTTTTTCGACGGGTGAGAATTTGCCGCGTGGCATCGCGATCACGCGTGTTGCATAAGGGAGGCAAGGTGTCGTACTTCACAAAAAGGAAAATGTGGTCGCCTGCGGTGGCGGTGGTCGCTATGGCGTGCGTCTTTTCCGCGATGAGTTTCACTGTTCCGACAGCCCAAGCGGCGGCGAGCAAGGGAAGCACCGTAGGTGTGCTCGCTGGTCCCTTCGGTCCCATGCTCGTTGCGGGATCCGGTCCGTCGTCGGGTACGGCGCTCTACGTCATAACGAGCGATCACGGCAGCAGCTTTGGCTGCACCACGGCCAAACAAAGTGTCGGGGGGCAACCCTACGTGTGTACCGGGCCCTCGACATCCCAGCACGCGGACTGGCCCGCGTACACGACCACGGGCACCCCCATCGCAGGTCCCGGAGTAAAGCAGTCCATGCTCGGTGAAGTTGATCGCAAGGGCGTCGGCGAACAGGTGACGTACAACGGTCACCCCCTGTACTCGTTTGACGCGATACCGGGATCACCGAGCGGTGAGAGTTGGGACGAACCGAGTCTTCCCGCCGATCATGGCATGTGGTGGCTCCTGTCGCCGGATGGTGTGCCCGTCGGGTCCGAGGGCACTCTGTCGACGGTGACGATAAAGGGCCACGCGTATCTCGGCGCTCAGGTCATCGACGGCGCCGGTGGGGTTCTCTCAGTCCCCGTCTACGCATATTCAGGAGGCGCCGCCTGCGCCGGACAGTGCGCGGTCGCTTTCCCGCCGCTCTATGCCCAGGGGTCGCCCGGATTGGCCACCGGACTTGCCGGGACAGCGGGAATCATCACGCGGTCGGACGGTTCGCAGCAGCGATCCTGGAACGGCAAAGCGCTCTACGTCTTCGGCGACGAAGGTGTCGCAATTGGAAAAAGCGGACTGACCGTCGCGGGCAACGGCAATGGCGTCAAAGAGTCGGGGGGGACGTTCGCGCTCATTCCGGCCTAACCCCACATCAAGTTGGAGAGCATCAAATTGGCCCAGAACCGAAGGGGGCATCGTCGGTGTCCAATACCCGACTTGCCACGTCAGGTCTCGGACATCAAGTGAACTCAGCCAACCAGCCCCATCGAAATGAAACCTCACAAGGACGTCCCAACTCCATCCATACGACTCCCGCGAAACGCCCGCGATTTGGAGATCCCAAGCTGAGAACGCGGGTTCGATTCCCGTCGACCACCCCACCTCCCCGTTTCAGATATACGTCATGTTGATTGGGCGCGCGAGCACCGAGAATTGGGCGCGATGATCCGCATCACCTGAAGGGGCGGTGGAAGAACGCCCACGCGCCTGCCACCAAAAAACCCAAGGCGCCCAGCGGCACAATTGGAGCAAAAAGAGGAGCGTGAAGCGCGAACAATGCACCGAGTCCGGCGCCAACAATGAGTGCCAGGAGGATAAGTCCCGGGCGGACCTGGATTGACGAGTTCTTCTTGGTGAAGGCGGCGACAAAAGCTATTTCTTCTAGTCCCGGAAGTGAGCGCACGAGCGCGCTCGCCTCAATGCTCGGTACGACACCGTCAGAGTGCAACTCCGCGTGCAGCGACGCAATTGTCCCGCCTAAGCCGAATAGGGCCACACGCTTCGCGGCGAAGGGATTCGATACTGGGTCGATGGCGTGATGCTACTGGTCAATGACGCGAAGTGACCAAGCAGAACATCAATTCAGAAATACCAACTTCCCGGGCAATGTTGGTTCAAAACAATTAGTGCACTGAGAGTGCAGTGTTCCACGACGGAATTATGTCGCTCACCGGCGTTGCCAAGACATCGTGCAACAATCCGCCATAGACGGAGCGAAAGTCTGTCGTAACTTGAAGGTTTCCGTTGAGGTCAAGGGCGCCCAACGGCGGCTGCTCTCCGTAAAGACCGCCCTTGACCTGATTGCCGATGAGCAGCACCGGCGCCGAGGTGCCGTGGTCCGTACCGTCACTGGCGTTGGACCCCACGCGGCGGCCGAACTCTGAGTAAATCATGACCGTCACGTCATTGGCGCGACTGCCCGCGCCGATGCTCGTCATGAACGCGCCAATCGCCGCGTCAACCTCAGCCAGTAGCGCGTTCTGATCGAGCTGCTCGCCGGTGTGGGTGTCGAAGGAACTCAAATTCACTTCCCATACCCGTGTGGGCACGTTGGCGTTGATCAACGTGGAAAGCAGCGAAAGTTGTTGACCGAGCGTCGAGCCGGTCGGTGATGTGGGCACGAGCGGGCCAAGCAGCGACGCCGTCGAAAAGAGGTCGGTGATCGACGTCGCGGCGGCGGCCTCCAACGCAACGTCGGACGAAGACGAACGGCCCAGACGTGGCAACAGCGGCGCCGCGGGGCCCCACGGCAGCTGTATGCCACTGACGTCCACCATTGACGCGACGCTCTTCTCACCAACGAATGCGGGCGGCAAGACCGAACCCACGCCGATGGCGTTAAAGGCATTATGGGGCTGCTTGTCGAGCCAGCGACCGATCCATCCGGAAGACACGCCCGTGAGCGACGCGGACTGCCAGATGGCCATGGAGGAAAAGTGCGAGAGGCTGGGATTGGGATAGCTCACGCCTTGCACGATCGCGACATTATTTTGTCCATAGAGCGCGCTAATCGAGGGCATGGACGAGTTGAAGGCGAGCGAGTCCGTGAAAGGGAGCAATTGCGACGAGGACAGTGCGATATTCGATCGGGCGCTTTCGTAGACCGGATCGGTGAACGGCACCACCGTATTAAGACCGTCGTTACCGCCGTAGAGCGTCACCAGAACGAGAATCGGTGTGTTGGCGGGCAAGGGTGCGTCGCCCGCCGCGCTCGCCAGGGACTCAAACGAGAGCTCGGTGGACATCGCCGCGAAAATGCCTGCTCCCGTCCACTGCAGGAAGCGCCGCCGGTCGAATTCGCAGTTGATCATGCGCTCACCGCGTATTCCGGGCTGAGTAGCGCCACAAGCGCCAGTTCAGAGGGTGACCCGACCGCTGTCGCAAGGGTGCTCGCGGTGCGCCTCGACCAGTCGGGGACACCAAGCCAATCGGCACACGCCTGCACCATCTTCGATTTGGACACCGAGAGCGGCGCGAGATCTGCCTTGGCCACAATGGACTGCGCCAATTCGAATCGATACTGGAACGCGACGCCGCTGAGCCACGCTTGTCCGTAGGTCCAACCTCCCACGTTGGGCGGATTGAATGGCAGTTGGCCCATCTGGGACAGTTCCCACTGCGTGTCGTTTGCGTCCAACGCCGACGGCCGCACCTTTAGTGCCCGGCATGCTCCGACGAACCACTCGACTGGCGATTTCACGAGAGCGTTTGCGGGATTGGTCCATGCCGGCGAATGCACGAGGGCGCTGACAAGCGATGATATGTCGCGGCTCGCGAAACTGCCTGCGAGCGACGCGGGTGCCGTCGTCGAACCTGAGACGAAGCGGAACCACAGACGATCCGTGATGAACCTGGCATTTTCGTCCTTGGACACGACCAGCGAGGCGAAGCTCTCGGCATTGAGTTTCGACTTCGTGCCCAGGATGACCAAGGGGGTGGAGAAGTGCTGCTTGGGAATGAAGGTGACGTTGCCGTTGGACTGGTCGGTGGAGTATCCCGTGAGGGCGCGGGCCGCCGCGGTGACGTCATGTTGCGTGAACTTGTTCACGCCTAGCGTCATGAGTTCCATGAACTCACGGGCCAGGTTCTCATTGGGCGACTGGATGTAGTTTTCGTTGTTGTTGAGCCAGACGTTGAGAGCGCCGTCAACGACCATCGCTCTCGCCATGTCCCCGAAGTTCGCCAGGGCGTGCGTGCGCAACGTGTTGTTCTGCTTCTGCATGGTCAGCGGATACGAGACACCGGAGATCGACGTTGCCCAATGTCCATGCCAGAACCACGTCATTCGTTCGCTCAAGGGATAGCGCGACACGGCCATGCGATCGAGCCACCACATCACCAACTTTGTGCTGTCCAATTCGATCGTGTTCCAAAATGCCGTCGATGCGGCTGTATTTCCTTCGGGAAAGGGGCCGAGGTTAGCGAGGACAAGTGGCGCGACCGAGTCGAGCCCCGGGTCGGCTAGACCGTGCTCGAGCACCGCCGACTGGGTGGTCTCGATGCCGCGCGCTAAGAGATCCGTGTATTGACCGGGCGTTGGACCGAAGTTGAATCGGTGCAGCAGTCGAGCCGTGACGAGACGCTGTTCGTATGACGGGGTTGGTCTCACTCGCGAAATTTACAGCGTAATTCTCGTCGGTTACTCGAATCCCGGCACAAAACCATAAATTTTGAAGGAGTTGGGAACGCGTTGACCTCTAGCCAGCGCAACGGCGCCGCAATCGCGTTGTCGACAATAGCGACTCCGCTCACCAATCTTCGACTATGAACGGCGAAAACTATTCTGAGGTGTCAATGATGGCGACTGAACAGCTGGCCCCGTGAGCGACTGAATTTGGCACGCTGCCGAGCACACGTCGCGCACCCTTCATGCCGCGATTGCCCACCACGATGAGGTCAGCGTCGATCTTGTCCGCCGTTGCGATAATGACCTCTGCGGGGTCACCCTTGGCGAGATGCAGTGTCGGCTCGACACCCTTACCCTTAGGGATGAATGAGAGAACTTGGAGTGCCGCTTCGGCTTCACCTTCTGTGGTCGAATCCTTGAACTCCCCCGGCAGCGTTGCGCCACTGCTCGCTTTCGCGGAAAACGCCGTCACGATGTGAAGGGCCCCGCCCGACATGAGCACCAACTCCGTCGCCGCCTCAATTGCTCGTTTCGCCGTCGGCGAATTGTCGGCTGCNNATCTCGGACAGTCGCTGGACGAACACACGGGCGCCGATTTGTTCAAAGATGTCAAGCGCCTCCTTGGCGGTCGTTGCCTCTTCATGCTCCTTGCCCAGCACGAGCGCGAGGTCCAGTTCGCAGAGCGCGAGATCCAGAACACTCTCTACCGAACGCCACCGCTCAATGGCATCAACATAGATTTCTGCCGACTCGGCGACACGCCCCTCAAGGGCAGCGATGCCTGCTTCGGCCGTACGTCGCTCCGCCGCCATGGCCCGTCCACGAACCCTGTGCATCGCCATCAAGACCCCCCGAAGCTCGTCGAGATTGCCCATCCATAACGCGGCGCGGGCGGCGATTCCTAGAGCGGCGGCACAGTTGATGCCCATCGGATCCAATTCCACGGCCCGATTCGCCTCACGCAACGCATCGTCAAGTTTGCCGTTGGCGAGTGCCACAAACGCCACTGTCGTGAGTCTCGTCGTTAACGATCCGAGACTCGTGTCCCCCATATCGCTACCTAGGGCCAACAGTTCACTGGCCCGCGTGGAGTCGCCACCCAATGCGGCAAAAACTGCCTCGAGCCCGGCTAACCACTCGGCCTGCCGGCGGCCAAGTTCGCGCTGGTGCAACTCTTCAATCATGGCGAGCGCCTCGTCCCACAATCCGATGTACAAGGAGGTCTCGGTGATGTTCAACATGTTCGTTATCTCGAGCCCGCGGATACCGGCCTTGCGGGCTAGTTCCACGGCCTCGTGGGCGACGTCAACCATGCCGCGCGGATTGTCAGGCAGCATGTACAGGCTTAGTCCGGTCCTCGAGCGCGCCTGTTCGGCTAGTTCTCCGGCCCCGTCGGCGATGCTCGCCATACCCCGTGCCAGCATCACCGCTTCGCGGTGTCGACCCATCGTGAACAGCGCGAGCGAGCGGGTACCCAGCGCGCCAGCCAGAATCGCGTCATCATCAAGTTCTTCGGCCAGTCGAAGCGCAATCTCGCACCACTCAACGGCTCGCTCCACTTCGGTCCCGTGTCCGAGCACCGAGGCAATGGCGAGCGCCAATTTGGCGCGAACCCGCGTCTCGTGTTCGCCGACAACTTCAAAAGCACGTTCACATAGTTCAAGCGACTCCCTCGTGCGTCCCACTGCCGTGAGCGGGAAACAAAGCTCTGAGACGCAGAGTCCCCACGACGCGAGGTCACCTCGCGCGTGATAAATGTCAATCGCCTTTTGCAGATATTCAATCGCGGACTCGTAATGCTGGCGGCGCGTCGCGGCGTTGCTCGCACGCTCCAACAGTGGCGCCAGTGCAATATCGTCGGGGGCCAACGCAATGGCCTAGTCAAACATTCCGGCAGCTTCATCTGGAGAGCCCAGCGACAGCGCGCGTTGACCGGCCCGGTCGAGCCACTCGAGTGCCTTGGGAAGCAGTTCCTCGTTGCCGGCCTCTTCGGGACTAGCTCGATAGGCCTCGATGTAGTGCGCCGCGATGACGCCGGTCAACTCTTCTTCGCCCAATGATTCGGCGTAACGAGCGACCGCGGCGTGCTTCGCCTGGCGGTCTCGTCGAGCCAACGTACCAACGGCCACCTCGCGAATGACGCCCTGCACGAACCCGAGCTGTCCACGTTCGGGAGAACGCGGATCATTGTCTGCGAAGATGTACTCCTTGCGAACGAGATCACGCAGTTCAGTCTCAAGTTCTTCCGCCGACACGTCGCTCACCACTTGCAGGCTCTCGACGGAGAAGGTGGAGCCGACTATTCCGGCGTCCTGTAACAAGGCGCGCTGTCGAGGCGTCAGTGAGTCCAACCTCGACGCAATGAGCGCGTGCAACGTCTCGGGAATTTCAAGTGTGCCCAGTTCGGCCTGCACCTCGTACCTGTCCTCCACTTGGACAATGACGCCGCGATCGACCAACATGCGAATTGTTTCGACGGCGTAGAGCGGCACGCCCTCCGCGCGTTGTAAGACCCGATCCGACACTTCGCTCGGTAGGCCGTGGACAAATCCGTTTAGTAACTCACTCATCGACGACGCCGACAAGGGCTCTAAATGCAACGAAGTGAAGTTCCGCATTCCCGCGCCCCATGATGGTCTTTTATCCATGAGTTCGGGTCGGGCCAGCGTCACGATGAGTAGCGAACAGCCTTTGGACCATTCAAGAATAGACTCGACAAAGTCAATGAGTCCCGCGTCGGCCCACTGCAAATCCTCAAAGATCAGAACGGTCGAACCCTGTTCGGCGATTCGCTCAAAGAACATGCGCCAGGCCGAAAAGATCTCGTCGGGATTACTCGAGGGCGCGTCCGCCAGGCCCAGAAGATGCGCCAGATGGGGCAGGATCCACTGTCGTTCTTCGTCGTCGATAACAAACTCGTTGAGGCACACCTGTAACTTCGCGATCGAAGACGTGGCGTCTTCAACCTCGAGGATTCCCGCGCGCATCTTGACCATTTCGCCCAGCGCCCCAAAAGTGATGCCTTCGCCATACGCGCGAGAACGGCCTTCGTGCCAGTAAACGTTGTCGGCAAGCCCGTCGACGTATTTGAGAAACTCCCAGGAGAGGCGACTCTTGCCAATGCCTGGAATACCAGTCACCGAGACCAGTCGGGCCCGCTTCTCTCGAGTAGTCGCGTGCAGTAATTCCTTGATCTGTCGAATCTCTTCATCACGACCGACAAACGGCGGCTCAAGTCGTTCGGCGCGTCCGAGTCCCTTTCGTTGGGCCACCACCCGCAGCGCGCGCCAGGCTCTAATCGTGACGGCCTTGCCTTTGAGTTCGAGTGTGCCCACCTCTTCGAAGGCAATAGCTCCGGACGCCGCCCGCCACGTCGACTCGTCAACGAATACCGTTCCCGGTTCCGCGACGCTCTGCACGCGCGACGCGGAATTAACTGTGTCGCCCAACACCATGCCTTCGGACACTTTTCCAACAGTGATCGCGACCTCACCGGTAACGACGCCACCACGGGCGCGGAGTCCGGAGTTTCCCGTCACTTCGCCCAGATCACTCACACTTGCGACCACTTCAAGACCGGCGCGAACAGCTCGTTCGGCGTCGTCTTCGTTGGCCACTGGCGCTCCCCACACTGCCATCACGGCGTCGCCAATGAACTTCTCGACCGTGCCTCCGTAACTCTCGATGATCCGTTGCGCGCGGTCGAAGTATTGCGTCAAGAATTCACGAACACTCTCAGGATCCTGACGCTCCGCAAATGGGGTGAAACCAACTAGGTCCACGAAGAGCACCGAACACAGACGTCGCTCGGCAATGCCAACCACTGAATCGTCTTTTAGGCCCGGGGAATTTCGATTTGGCGCGCCGGCCGGCGTCGACGACACTGGCGCGCCACAGTTCGCGCAAAAGGGCTTACCCGTTATCAGCTCGGAGCCGCACGAGGGGCACGGCTGGGCCATCGCCGCCCCACAATTCGCGCAGAACGGTTTGCTATCCGGTGTCTCGCCGTGGCATGACCAACATTGCATGGCGTTGTCCCGTTGCCTTGGCATCTTACGAGATTAACGCTGCAGGGGCGCGTGAAATTAGGGAGGGGGTCTCAATTGGCGTCGCCCACTCAATGGACCCAAATCCAGTAAGGGGCACTCATTTGAGAATTTTGACTGAGCAGTGGACGAGGGTCGAGACTTGACGACTCGACTCCTACGCCGCTTCGTTTGTCGAACTTACAATTTCAATCGAGTTGTCGCGATTTCGAACCCTCAGTGAGGTCGAGAGGCTTAGCAGTGCGATGAAGGCAATCACGAAAAATAGTGACTTCTCCATCTGAGTGAACGGTGCCATCAATGAGTTGTCGTATCCGCCAGACAACTCCCAACCCGCGCAACTAAAAAGAAACAGAAACATGCTCGCCGACAACAACTTCGTGGCCCTTACGCCCGCCCTCGTTGCGGTCACGGAAAATTCGCTATTACGAATGAGTTTCGCCACGCTGAAAGCTAAAACAACAACTGCGACAGTGGCGCTGATGTGGAGTAGCCCTTCGGAAAATGTGCTTCCACCCGTCCATGAGGGACCCCAGATGACGCTTTGCGTCACCCACTGCGTGGCGCCCGCCACCTGCTTTAGCGCTTGGCCGAATTGGAACCACTGAATACCACCCCGCGCAATCGTGAATCGAATGTACTGATGGACCCCGTTCAGAATCAGAATCGACGAAGCAAAAACGGCGATGAGACTCCAACGAAACTTCTTGTCACGTCGCAAAAAGGTAGATTTCAGCGCGCGAAAGAGAAAGATAATGCCTACGCCGAAAAGCGTCAGCGTCAAGATGAATGTGGACACGGTGATCGCACCGGTCCACAGCGACACGGAAACGGAAGTCGCAACCTTAGGGTTAGAGTTCCACGAAACCATGGTGCACGACCAGTAGAAGAGTGCAAAGACCGCGAAGACCGTCGCCAACACCGTCGTGGTGCTGAGCGCAGATCTCGAAGCGTTCGCGTTGTCTAAGTTCGGGCCCGCGAATCCAAGGTCGCTGAGACGTACTTTCAGACTCTTGAAAATGATGTTCGTCGTTCGCTTAGCATCGTGTGGCCTATCGGCAATTGACTGCTCCATGAGATCGACAAATTCAGCACCGTAACGCTCGCGCCAAATCTGCGGATACAACTTGAGGAGGCGTTCGGCTCGACGAGTCGGTGAACTTAGTGACGTCATGAGAACGACCATCCGCGCGCAAGGCGTGACTGGCCAACCTTCACTACTTGTTGTTGCATTGCGAGATACTCCGATAGCGCAGAGGCTCCAGCTCCAGTAAGTCGGTAGGGTCGACGCCGATCGTCGGTCGCAATGGCTTCGATGAGTCCCAATCGCTCGAGTCGAGCAAGTGCCTCGTACAACGTTCCCGGGGCCAGGTCAACGCCGGCAAACTCGGCGACGTCTTTAACGAGGGCGTATCCATGTTTCTCGCCGCCGGCCAGGCTCGAAAGAATTAATCCTGAAACACCGGGATTCTTGCCGAGTTGATCAGGTCGAGTTGAATTTTTCATCACGGAGGTCACGATATATCGGTTACCGATAGAAAGCAAGCCGATGCAGTCGAGACCAGACCTCGTTGACGGAGCCTCGGTTAGTTATTGAACGACCATCTTCGTCGGTGCACGTGCTGATACCGAATGTCACCACAGCCCTCTCGCGCTCTCGTTCACGGCGTCCAAAAATAGTGGCCTTGGTCAAGGTCCTCGATGAGACCTGCTTGCTCTGGTTGCCAGCCAAGCAGCTCGCGGGTGAGTGTACTGGAGGCTGGACTGTCGGCCGAGAGAAAGTCCGCGAGCCAGGTGAAATGCCCGCCCGCGTCTTCTGGCGCGATGGACACCACGGGAATATCGAGATGCCGACCGATGACCTCGGCAATGTCGCGGATTGGTACGCCCTGGTCGGCAACCGCGTGCAGCGTCGATCCTGCGGGCGCCCCCTCTACCGCTAGGCGGAACAATCGGGCGGAGTCCAGTCGGTGGACCGCGGGCCAGCGATTGGAACCGTCGCCGATGAAACCAGCGACGCCTTTGTCGCGAGCAATCGCGACAAGGGTCGCCATGAAACCATTGTCACCATCACCATGATTCGTCGGCGGCAGCCGCACCACTGAGGAGCGCACGCCATTCGCGGCGAGGGAGAGGGTGAACTCGGCGGTCGCCCGACGAGCGAGAGGGCCCTCACCGTACACGGCCAACGATGGATCATCAACGTGTCCATCCAGTTCCGTCGCCACACGACCTGGTGCGACACCAAGGGTTCCCGAGGCAATGACGAGCGGTCGATCCGAACCGGCCAGAGCTTCACCGAACGCTTCAACGGCGTGGCGATCAGCGGTGGTGGCGCTCAGGAAATCGCCAGAAAAGGCGAGATCGTGTTTAAACGCCAGGTGGATCACCCCGTCTGACGCGTCGGCCGCACGGTGAAGTCCATCCAGGTCGTCAAGTGAGCCGGGATGAACTTCAGCGCCAACCGCGGTGAGGGCGACGGCCGAGTTGTCGGAACGTGCAAGCCCTATTACTTCGTGGCCGGCGCCGATAAGTTCAGGGACAACGGCGGAGCCAATCCAGCCAGATGCACCGGTGACAAAGATACGCATACAAAAACCTCCAAAAAATTGCCCTCTTCGCTGAATTCATTAAACGAACGGNNGGATGGGTCGCTGGGAGCCAAACTCGCAAGGCCGACTAGTGCAAGCGGCGCTTGAACTGTACATCGAACGCGGTTTTGAGCAGACAACCGTGGCCGAGATTGCCAAGCGAGCGGGACTGACAGAACGTACGTTTTTCCGTTATTTTGCAGATAAACGAGAGGTTTTGTTCTGGGGAGCAATGTCGCTTCAAGAGCTGCTCGTGAGTACCGTCGCTACCGCGCCAGAATCCGAGGCGCCATTCGCCACCATACGTTCGGCCATTGAAGCAGCGGGATCCGTGTTCCAAGATCGGCGCGAAGGCGCCCTCCAGCGACAGAGCGTCATTACCTTGAACCCAGAGCTTCAAGAGCGCGAATTGATCAAACTCGCGTCGCTCGCCGCGGCTATGGCCGGTGAATTGCGTCGACGCGGAGTCGCTGAGCCAAACGCAAGTCTGAGCGCTGAGGCGGGCATCGCCGTCCTAAAAATCGCCTTCGAAAGCTGGGTCAACGATAAAGGTGAAATGGATTTGTCGCAGCTCATTCGAGAGACCTTCGACAAACTTAGAGCAGCAACCGCAGGTTAATAACGGCTTCACGACCGAGCACGCAGCTCGCATCGCCCTTCCTAATCGACGAACGTTCCATTGTCTTGGAGCACCTGTCTTGCTTCCCCGGATTCGGGCTGTATTCCACGAGTTTCAACGAACTCACCGTTCGATCTGACACCTTGGTCCTGGTGGCTGAGCTCGACGCTGAAGTCATTGGCTATCTACTCGCGAGTTATCACGGGACGTTTTTCGCCAATGGTGCCGTCGTGTGGATTGAAGAAAAGATGGTCGCCAAGTCTGCTCGCGACTCGGGCGTAGGACGGTTATTGATGGGCCGAGCCGAGGAGTGGGCCGCGGTAATACCCGCGAGGTGCGTAATGACGAATTCGATTTCCCTCAAAACGCTCGCGAACGCAAGTGAAGCGTCTAGTTAACGAGTTTTGTGAAGACAACAAGGTTCGAAAGATAATGATGTGTCGTCGAATCAAAGGCACCGCCGCAGGTCACCAATTGCAAAGCGCTGTACGAGCGGGGTCCGTATACTAGTTGATCAGGAAATTTCGTTTTCAGGTACATACGAAGCCCAATCACTTTGAATCGCACCGTAGCCCCACCGGACAATTGGACCGTCACTTCGTCTCCGGGTCGCAACGAGGAGAGTCGGTAAAACGCGGCCGGTCCGTTCACTGAGTCCACGTGACCCAAGATCACTACCGAACCTATCTCGCCAGGAACGGGTCCGAGTTTGTACCATCCCGGCACGTTCCAGCTCGTTGGCACCTGGACCGTGCCGTTGGCGTTGAGCCCTAACTCACTCACATCATCTGAGAGCCCGATCGCAGGAATTGACAGATGGACCGGGCGTGACATGACCTGCACCTCGTCACGTTTCGTCGAGGCGCCGGGCGAGTTGGCACCTCGCGCCGCCGGATCTGACGGCTGCGAACGGACATGCTCACTGGCAACCTTGACGTGCCACGAATTCGATGAAACTCCGGTCAAGACCGCACTCGTGCCCGGCACGAGCGACGAAGAAACATCAACTTCCGACACCCGAGACTGTGCGAGCGTCGCGGGACGCGACGCAATGGGAGAGGTGCGCCCAATGGGACTCGGGATTCCTGGTCCCACTTGAGGTCCGCGCATCCCGAGTACGACAAGGACGATACCCGACGCGAGTAATACAGCCGCCACGATCAACCACCGCACTCGTGCTCGAGGCTTCTCAGATGACGTCTGCTGACCTTCTTCTCACTGCTCAGTGAGTCCACGCCCGCTAGGCCTTTCGGCGGCGAAGGGCGAAGCTAACACTTGCGAAGCCACCGAGCAGGAGCAGGATACCCATGGCGACAAGTCCACTACGACCGGTGGATTTCGCCTCTCCACCGCCTCCTGTTTGAGGCGCCGAAGAGGGAATCTTGGTTTTTGAGGGCTTGGAAGCCTTTGTAACAACGCTGGTGGAGGTACTGGCCGTCACCGCAATCGTCGCGGTGGCTACGGGCGAGACTTGGCTGCCATTGGTGGCCGTCGCGAGATTGGTGACACTCCCGCTCGACAGGTCTGCCTGAGTGATCGTGTACGTGTTAGTGCACGTGATCGACGCGCCCATCGCGAGCACCTGGGGAGCTCCGCAGTCGAATGCCGCACCACCATTGATCGTGTTGTCGGTCACGGTGTACTGGGTTGAAGCGAGGCTGACGTTACCATTGTTGGTTATGACGTAGGTGTAGGTGACAACCTGACCCACGGCATCGTACGAACTCGTCGAGGGTGTCTTAGTCAGTGAGATCCCGGGGCTCGGCGACGGCGACGTAGAAGTGACGCTGCCCGNNGCCCGTCGCGGTGCCGGTGTTATGGAGCGAGCCGTTGGTCACGTCGGTCGAGGTCGTGGAGTACGTGGCGCTGCACTGCTCCGACGCGCCCGCAGCGAGTGTCGGGTCAGGACAGACGACCGCCGACAGTCCCGGCATGGGGTCGGTCACCCCGACGCCGGTCAGCGTCGTCGTGCCGGTGTTGGTGACCTCGTAGTAGTAGGTGATCGCCGTGCCCGACGCGGAGAAGCTCGTCACGCTCGCGGACTTGACGAGCGAAATCGAAGTCCTCGTCTTCCATAACGCGTGCACCGAGGAGGTCGAGGAACTTTGGGGGACCGCAGTTGCGGCGGACGCACTCGCTGGCGCGACAAGGGCCGCGAATGTCATCGTGAACACTAGTGATGCCAGAGTGGACAGCGCCCGACGGGTCCCTCGACCGCGCGGCGCTCCACTACTTTCAGAGAGCGATAGCCGACACTTGCCGCCACCTGGTGGAGCAAAAGTAATCGTGCGCATAAACTGACTCCCGATCAACCTTTGCAGAAGCAAAGCCTGACCTAATGACACCCCATTGTCAAGTAATTGCGATGACATTGTGCGGACATTGTGAAAGTAATTTTTGTATCGAGTGAACTATCGCAACCACTCGCTCAGTGTTTACGCATCACTCTTGACTTCACATCTTCAAAATCTCTCCGGGGGTAGTTATTGCCATCGACTCAAACGAACGCGAGATAATGATTCAGCAAGAAGTGCGTCGACCTCACGGTTAAGTCCGCGACTCGGATCCACTGCCAATTCTTTAGATGAAGCAGTCGTTTGGCCATCATCGCAAACTCAGTCGCCGGGAAGCGCACTGAGAGAAGATGGGGCACACGGGGCGTGCATCCCAGAGTGAGCCAACGATCGTGGGCCGCGTGGCCGGCCCAGTTCATGGCGCCGATGCCGATCAGAACAACGGCGACAACCGCGACTTGGGGACCGATCGGCGGGCTGCTCAGCATCAAGAAGCGGGTTTGACGGCTCATCATGGTGGCGAAACCAGATTCGACCAGGGATTGCAATGGCATCACGGCTGTGGCAAAAGGCACCGCATATCCGGCGTCAACCAGGTGGGGCCTCGAAAGTGGAGGTCGAGGGACCAACGGCCAGAATTCCTCGGTGTCCAGGATGCCATGATGGGGAGTATCGACGATACTTCGATCTTTACTCGTTCCACGGTGTACACCGTTACCCGTTTGAACTCAAGTCGCGGTGTTTGCCGCTCGACTCGGAGTCGCGACCGTAGTGACAAAGAGGATTTCAACTACGAGCTCATCATGGACGATGCTGAGCAATTTCGACCCTGCGCAACCCCGAGTAATCGCCTTTACTCCACCCTGTAGTCCTCTTTACTTAACCGCCTCTCGAACCGTTTGTACCACCATCCGGCGATGGTGAGTGCGCAAGGTCAAAACGCCTTGATCATTGAGATCTCACCGGTCCGACGGAACTCTCGGGGCAATCCGTTTCGCGACGTCCATTCCATTTAGACCTGCAAAGATTGGCCAATGAGCCCCGAAAATGCTGTCATTCGCCCTGCCCGAGATGTTGACCGCGACCACGTCTGGCCCCTCGTGAGAGGTTTCGGGACTCCTACGTGGCCAATAAAGACGCCTTTAGGGCAAGCTTCAACGAACTCACCGTTCGATCTGACACCTTGGTCCTGGTGGCTGAGCTCGACGCTGAAGTCATTGGCTATCTACTCGCGAGTTATCACGGGACGTTTTTCGCCAATGGTGCCGTCGTGTGGATTGAAGAAAAGATGGTCGCCAAGTCTGCTCGCGACTCGGGCGTCGGACGGTTATTGATGGGCCGAGCCGAGGAGTGGGCCGCGGTAATACCCGCCAGGTACGTATCGTTGGCGACCCGCCGATCGGGCGATTTCTATCGGAAACTCGGTTATGTTGATTCGGCGACATATTTCAAAAAGAACTTGTCCGCTATCGGTAATTGAGCTCACGAACTCCCTAAGAATCTTTCTTACACTGAGCCAACCCCTGAACAACAACCGTCAATTCGAAGTATTCATTTATCAGGGCGTGAGTTTCGTAGACGTTGCGCACAACACAAGGAGAAGCCTGGGACCATGACAGAGACACCAACGGGGTACACCAATCGGAAGTTCTCGCGTCGCAGTTTCGCCGCGATTGCGCTAGTGGCCTCGGGAGCGTCTCTACTGGCAACGACCTTCCTGCTAGGCGTGAGTGGCGCATCCTCGGGCTCGACGACCATCTCGGTGTACCAGAACAAGTCCTGGGGACCAACGCTGACGCTGAAAGACGGATTCACTGTGTACCGACTCACGAAGGACTCCACCAACAAGAGTGTCTGCACCGGCAAGTGTGCCACCATTTGGCTGCCTGTTGTCTTAGCCCCCGGGCAAAAAGCACCCGTCGGCGTGGGCGTGACCGGACTGGGATCATTTACTCGCGCCAACGGCACCAAGCAGGTGACCTTCCAGGGGATTCCGCTCTACACCTTCACCAAGGACAAGAAAGCCGGAGAAGTGTCCGGAAATGTCAAGGATACGTGGGGACAGTGGTGGTCGATCAATCCCAAGAGTCCCCACATCGCACCTAAGAAGAGTGGCGGGTCTGGCAATACGACAACAACCACAACTGCCGGTGGCGGCGTAGGTTACTAACTAATGGCGAGTGTCGAATCGAACTATCCCTACGCCCAGGGTGCACCCCTGCGATTCGAGCCCCCTTCCTTAGGCGACCGCCTGCCCGCTCGCTTAATGAAGTGGGGCCGTTATGTCTTGATGAAGGACGCCGGGCCAACCAAGGCGTGGTACGGCGTGCTTGCCATCACGGCATTCTGCACGTGGCTAGGCGTTGTTGGCTTCCAGTCACTGATGAGTACTGGCAGCCTGTCGCTCGCGGTGTCGTCGGCCCGGGCGCGGGCCGTGGGCCCGGTGCTGCTCGTCTTCGTTGGCGTCATCCTGCTCGCCGAGCAACTCTGGCCCGCGGTCCCTCGACCCCTGCTTTCGAAGTCCCACCTGGTTGACGCGGGGTATTTGGCGCTCTTTGCCATCGTCGTGATGCCATTGCTCACCCTGGTGGAATCGGGTTTCGCCACGGAAATCAGCCGCCACGCCCACTTTCTGATGCTGAGCCGTCTGCCCATTGGACCCCAAGTCGTAGGCGTCAGCCTCATCCTGATTGGCATTGACGCAATGAACTGGGCCGGCCACGTGGCCAACCACCGCTGGCTCACCCTGTGGCGACTGCACGCGCTGCACCACTCGCAAGAAGACATGAGCGTGCTCACGACATTTCGCACCCACCCACTCATTCACGCGTCGTATCTGCCCTCCCTCTTTCCGGCGCTAATTCTGGGTGCGAGCGGGACCGTTCCGGGGGTGGCGCTCATTGTCTACGGTTGCCTCATTACCTTGCCCCACGCCAACCTTCGCTGGACGTTCGGTCCGTTCGGTCGGGTCTTCATCTCGCCGGCCTACCACCGTCTGCACCACGCGGCCGTCTACCTCGACGAGAGGGGCACGGTCAACTTCGGTTTCGTGCTGGTGTGCTGGGACCAGATGATCCACCGCGCTGCCTTCCCCACCAACGACGCGCCGATCGCCACCGGACTCACCGGTCGACCCGTGCCGGTCGAACAGGCGGTCTCCGCGCGGTCCACACCGCGGGTCTTGTTCGCCCAGTTGGCCCAACCTTTTACAAAGCGCGCCGCGACTGACGGTCCGGTGTCATGAGCCAACTACGATCCGTCGTCGAGCGTTTTAATGCGACGCGTGATGCGCGCCTCACCCGCGACCTGGCCCTCGTGGTCGCGCGTTTCGCCCTGGCCTGGATCTTCATATTCCACGGCGCGAGCACGCTCTTTGGCTTCTTTGGCGGCGCGGGTCTTCACGCAGAGGCGGTGTACTTCTCCCAAACGGCCCACCTGCATCCCGGCACCTTCTTTGCCCTCATGGCCGGCATCATTGAGTGCTTCGGCGGCATCGCCGTGGGTATTGGAGTCTTCGGACGCCTGGCCGCCGCCGCCATCGTCGGCGACATGATCATGGCCATGATCACCGTTACCTACGCGCAAGGCATTGCCGGCAACTCCTCAGGAATTGGCTACCAACTGAACGTCGCACTCGCCGCACTCGCCGCGGTCGTGGCCCTCTTGGGCACGGGCCGGTTCTCGCTCGATGCGTTCATTCGCTCCTCGCTCAAGCGGTAAAGACAGCTCTTACTCCTGGCGTGGACTAATTTTCGTCGACGCGGTGCCCAGGGCTTGTTGGCCCGATCCATTTCCGAGGGCACTGGCGCTGCCCGGTCTGGCGGTAAAAATGGACTGGAGTGGGACTTGACAATGAGATGGTTCGCGGGCAGTTGATACGACCAGACGCCCGCACCGGCGAGCACTACGAAAACCGCAGACGCGAACCACCATGGCAGTTGCTTGAAGAACCAGGCGGCCAGTAACGCAATCAGCCCGAGCGCCGGAACGTAGAAACGAACCACGTGTACCGGGATCACCGTGCCCAGCGTCTGAGCGACCGTCCAGGTGTACGTGGAGTACAGTGCCCACACGCTGAACCAACCGGCGGCGAGTACCAACGCCACCACCGCGTCTTGGCGAGCTCGCAGCCGTGGCGGAAAGCGCGGATCCACCCGTCGGCTCCGCACGAGACGAACAACTATCCATACCATGCTGGCTAACGCAGGAATCAACATCGGCATCGACTCCACAAGCTCTTGGGGCATGCGTCCGAGGTTGGGCAGTATGGCACTCGAACCGAACGTGATGAGCCCGGAGGGATAACCAGTTGTGGTGGTGCCGCCATATAAAAGGTGATTGAGTTCAATACCAAACGCCGCGAGCCAGATCACAACTGCCATCCAGGTCAGCACCGTAGCGCGCGACAACACACATACTCGTCGAAGCGCGATCACCGCGATGACCGCCACGAGCAGCACCGTGACGTCGGTATATCGAATGAGGACCGCGCCTTCGAGCGCCAGGAACGCGATAAGACCGAGGATCAACCGACGAGGGACTAGGTCACCTTTGGCGACGAGCACGCCCAGCAGCAATCCCGCGGCGCCCGCAATCAGCGACGCGTCAGTGAACGTGGGCATGGTGGCGCGCCACGCGAAATTAAGCGCAGCGCCCGACGTGCAGTAGAGCACCACGGCGTACGTACCACCCCAGCGACCCAGCCAACGGCGCGCCCCGTAAAAGAGTCCGCAGCACGCGAATCCTCCATAAAAAAGCGGCGTCCAACGAAGCACGTGAAACCACTGGAAGCCAACCGCAAAAAACGGATAACCAGGATTCTTTTGACTGATCCAGCTCCCTCTAGCGAGATGCACCCACTGCTCAATTCCTCCTGCACCGTGCGCATCGAGTTGGGCCAGCAGCGCAATGTACTGGGCGTTCGACAACAGCACGTGTCCCTCACTGAGCGCCACGATCGACGCCCGATACGCGTAATCATCGGGTTCGAGTAGTTGCGGAGTCTTGAGAAGAACCACGACGCACATCGCGGTAAATACGCCGATCGCGATCCACATTTCACTTCGAAGGATTGGATCCTTGGGCACCGACGACGGCGGGCGGCGGGTCGACCTAGGCATGGCAGGAGCCTACGACGGGCAGCAGTCAATGGCCTAGTCGAGTCGCTCCGCTTTCTGAGGAAGGCCCTAGGGAATGAATATCCTCAATTTCGGCACAACTTCACGTTTGAGAAGCAGATTTTCCGATTTGACTCGCGGGGTCGGTTCGACGGTTCGACCCCCGAACGCGAAATTCGCGTGGGCACATAGTCTGAACCAAACATGACTTCACTTTCCGTACTTGACCTCGCAACGGTCGCGACCGATTCAACGCCCGCCCAGGCACTTCGAGAAACTACGGACATGGCCCGAGTCGTCGAAAGCCTTGGATATGAGCGGCTATGGGTCGCCGAGCATCACGCGATGGCGGCCATCGCCAGTTCCGCCCCCGCGGTGCTGATGGCGCACCTGGCCAATGCCACGTCGACGTTGCGAATCGGGTCCGGTGGCGTCATGTTGCCCAACCACTCGCCCCTCGTCGTCGCGGAGCAGTTTGGGACACTAGAGGCCTTGCNNTCGCCGAGCAGTTCGGGACGCTCGAGGCCCTGCATCCCGGTCGGATTGACCTGGGTTTGGGTCGCGCGCCCGGGACCGACCCCCATACGGCGCGCGCCCTTCGACGTCACGGTGACCTGCGCGCGGACACCTTTCCCGACGATGTCGTAGAACTGATTAGTTATCTGCTGCCACGCAATGGTGCAACCCCGCATCCCTTTTCGACTCCCGGAGCTGGCTACCTGCCCCAAATCTGGCTGCTCGGCTCATCCACCTTCAGCGCGCAACTGGCCGGCGTCCTGGGATTGCCTTTCTCTTTTGCCTATCACTTCGCACCCGCGCAACTCGATCAAGCCATCAGCATCTACCGCTCGAACTTCACGCCGTCAATCTTGCTCGAGCAACCCCGAGTCATGGTCGCCGTCTCGGTGCTCTGCGCGGCCACTGACGAAGAGGCGCGATGGCTGTCGGGTTCGACCGCGCTCAGCGTGCTACAGCGCAGAACCGGCAAAATGGGGCTGTTGCCCTCCCCCGAGGAGGCCGAAAACTATGCGTTCACCAGCGCCGAGACCGAGATTATTGACGAAACGCTGACGAGCCACGTGATCGGCGACCCCGCTACCGTCCTTGAAGGACTACAGAAACTCCAGGTACGCACCGAAGCGGACGAGTTCATGCTGTCAACGCGCACCCACTCGTACGAGGCACGGGTGCAGTCGTTCACGTTGGTCGCCCGGTCATGGGGACTTACGGCTCGCTGACTAGTCGCGACGCGCGCCAGGAAATTCACCAACGAAGAGAATCAGAATTGCCAACCACGCAAGAAGATTTCCGCTGTTTGACGAGCAATTGTCCGCGTGAGAGAATTTCGAATGAAAGTTCTTCTGCTTGACGACGCGGCTGAATTCTTAGACCGAACCCGTACATTTCGCTCCCAGGAGCCCTACTTCACCAACGTCATGGGTTCAACGGCCACGTCGGTGGCGACTGGTCTGCGCACCTACGAAACAATGTCGTGGTGGGTCGTGGAGGACGATTCGGGCGACGTGTGCGCCATGATGATGCGCACCGCACCTCACAAACTGGTTCTGTCGCCCATGCCGCTCAAGGCCATTGACGTAGCCGCGGCAGCCGTCGCGGCTCATGATCCAAAAATACCGGGGCTGTCCGGTTCAAAAGCACTTGTCGAATCCTTTCTCACGAGGTTCATCGATTGGTCGCACCAGGAACTTCGAGGCGTCATCGAGCGCAGTCTCCTGGTCTACGTCTTGAATTCCTTGATACCACCCCTCCCGGGGCCAGGCACCTGGCGTGCGGCCACGCCGAGTGAATTCAATCTTTTGATCACCTGGTGGAAAGGCTTCGCCGACGACACTGGTGTTGAACGACATGGGCTCGAAGAAGGGCTGCGAGCGTCCTTAGAGAGTGGCCGAGTCTTTCTCTGGTTCGATCAGGGCCAGCCGGTGTGCGCGGTGGCGCACTCTGTAATCGTCGACGTGCCGAGCGAAGCGGTGGCGCGCATCGGGCCGGTGTACACGCCGGCCACGATGCGGCGTCGAGGGTATGCGGGCCAATTAACCGCAGCAGTTTCAGCACATTTGATCGAGCAGGGACTTGGCCTCATGCTCTTTACCGACGCGACCAATGCCACGTCCAACGGCGTCTATACCCGACTGGGTTACGAAAGGGTCGATGAGATTGTGGAGTGCGCCGTAGTACCCGTGTAACGGGTGTCGTCACGAGGCGAATTTGATATCTACAAACGAGTGACGAGGCGGCCAGCAGTGAGCGCGGGCGCAACGTCCTTGGCCGATTTGAAGGCCAATCGATTGGCGGGCGTCGGGCGACTGATGAAGTAACCCTGGGCCATGTCGCACCCCAGTTCGCTGAGCAGGTCCAACGTCTCGACGTCTTCAATACCTTCGGCCACCACCCGAAGTCCCATGTCGTGGCCGAGATTGATCGTCGCGCGCACCAGTTCGAGGTCACGGCCCTTCCCGTCAGTCCCCAGGGCGGCAATGAAGGTGCGGTCGAGCTTCAGTTCTCCCACCGCCAGGCTGCTCAGGTAGGCGAGCGACGTGAAGCCCGCCCCGAAGTCGTCGATGGAGACAATGATGCCCATATCGCGCAGCACCTGGATGACGGCCTGCGAACGAACGAAGTCGGTGATGATAGTTGTCTCGGTGATCTCGATCACCAGTGCGTCCGCGGGCAGTCCGTGGCGTTCGAGCAACTCTTCGATCAGATCGAGGAAGCCCACTTCGAGCAGGTCCGTCGTGGCGACGTTCACCGACACCGCGAGTATCCGATCCTCGGCGC
>PMAL01000045.1:0-343 GCA_003152555.1 Acidimicrobiaceae bacterium
TCAGTCCTGCGATTGAGAAAATGGACGCGTAGCCAAATCCGTTGAGACCGAAGTGCCGTACCAGAAAATACGCGCTGATAGCCAATATGACCGCCTGAACGGCACCGCCAATCGCGACGGTGTAGTTACGACCTCGAGATATCAAAAGTGAGACTTGGATGAAACCGGACGCACCCACCACAGCTACCAGCGCCAGAACTGTATACAGTCGAATTGTCGTAGTCCACTCCTGCCCAAAGAACAACGGAATTAAGGTCCGAGCCATCACCCCAAAAATCGCAAACGGTACGCCCATCGCTATGAGAAGGAACACGGAGCCTTCCTCTACGGCTCGCCGAAGTCG
>PMAL01000045.1:392-4195 GCA_003152555.1 Acidimicrobiaceae bacterium
CCAACTCCCGTAGCCCCGAGGAACGTACCCACCACGAGCGGATTTACCAATCCGCTCAGTTGAGAGGTTCCTGTCTGCAATGAGTAACTGAATCCGAAGCTTGTCAAGTCCCGGGTCATCGAATTTGACCACCGGAGTCGCAAGCGCAGCCCCGAAAGGAGATAGCTGCCCACGAGCAGCCACAGTTGCCACGCTAAGAATCCAATGACGAGTGACCATGCTCCAGCTCCCAGGATCGCGAGTGGAACTGCCGTGCCGTAAAGCACGAGGTCACCACCCACTTCCAAGAGCCCCATCTCTCGAAATCCGAAGACCCGTTCTATTCGTGCCTGCGCCGGAGCCCAAAGCACGTTGATCGGAACCGACAGGAGCAAGATACGCAGTGGCAACAAGACACCTACCGGGCGAATCAATCCGCTGAACGCCCAGGTGCCCGCGAGTGCCAATCCAGTCGCGACTACGGAGGTGACCAACAGGAGCGTGAATACTTGGTTGTAATGAGATCGATCGGGGATGGAAGTCATCTTGATAAGAAAGATCTCTCCGCCCATCTGCGCCACTGTGGTGACCATCAATGTGAACGCTGCAGCACCCGCGTAGATTCCATAGGAGGACGGTCCGATCAAGCGGAGCGTGACAACAAGGCCCGCCAAACGGATGACCATTCCCACCATCTCGCGAGCAAGCAGATACGCACTACTCCGTATCGCAAGTTGGCGCAGCGGCTGAGAGCGATTGCTTTCTTGGAGCGACCCAGATTCTGTCTCTTCTCGACGATCTACTTCGCGCCTGATTGTCTTAGGTCTCACGTCATTTCGTTTCGTGAAGGCAGCGAATGACAATGTTTCACGGTCTTTTAGTAAATGGGTCCCGTGACTATTTCCGGGAGATGACGGACGTTCCAGGGGATACGAGTGGGAATCACGGCGGGGGTCTTTAGAGAAGTCACGGTCCAGCCTGTGTCGGCGAACAATTTTCCGAACTGCATCGTCGGTGGAAAGTTCCAGAGGGAGGAGGGCAAATAGGCACCACAGCATTTGCGGCATGCCGCCATTACTCAGGAACGGCCAAATGAAATTCACGACTCCCATGAGGACAACGGTCACGAGGAGCGCCTCGCCGAGCGCTCGGTCAACATGATCAAGACTGCGTGTAACTCGCTTCGCCTCGCGTATCATTCCGTCGAACAAAAATCCGAACATGACAAGTAGCGGTACGCCACCCTCAATGAGGAACCCAATATATTGAGACTCGGGATCGGGCCACCTGATGGAGTGGGGCAGTATGACTCCCCAACCGGTGATTGGTCGCTGCAAAATTGCCGGGATGTAATGGCCCGTCCAAATCTGCCATCGAAATCCCAGTGTCTGGGGTATAAAGGCGGGACGTCCCGTCCCCGCTGTGGTGCTGAACTGCGCTCCGAGGCGATGAGCCAGAAAGCTTCCGGCTCCGACTGCGACGACCGCGAGAGCAAGGGCGAGCCACTTCATTACGGTGCGACCGCGCCCATATCGCAAGCCGAGAACGCACGCGCCTATGAGCAAACAGATAATGACGGATAGTTCTGCGGTGAAAAATAGGGCCAGAAGTAACAGAAGTGCGAGGGCGAATATTGACTTCTTGTGACTTCTCACCACATTTCCGAGTCCCAAGCAAAGGGCGACGAGCACAAGTGGCACAAGATAACCGGCGAGCGCGGCCCAGTTAACAAAGGGTCCCGTAGCGCGAACAATGCCTCCCGCCCCGGGTGCAGAGATTGAACCAGTCAGCCGATAGATGAAACTGGAGACGGCCGGCAGCCGCGTTTCCTGGAGGACTGCCAGGAGAGCGACCACCCCAGCGGAAATGAAGAGCCAGCGCAGGGCGAGACGGCGCTGTTCTCTCGTGCGAAATGTGACTCTCAAAGAACGGTAGAGGACAAAGAACTGGAGTTGTCCGATAACAGTTCCCCACTCAGACAGAGAAAGTCTTTCGTGGAGGAGCAACGCACCGAGCACGCCGTCAAATGTCCAAAAAAGTCCATACGCGAGCAGCAACCAATCAAGCGGCCCCCACTTTGTTACCGCGGAGCGCCGGGCAATAACGAGGAGCGTGACGCCGACAGTCCCAATTAAAAGTTCCGTAATCCGAACGTTCGGCACGGGCGTCCCCGGGACAAGCCCCGAAAGCGCGGGAACCAGAGCCACAAGACAAAGTGCTCCCACTATCGGCCGGATCAGAACCGCGACGATTAATGCGACTCCTGCGCACAGGGCGACCGCGTAATGTGGCTGCCGGACCGCCAGCCATCCAAGGACTGCTGAGAAGAAGATGCCACCAAGGGTTATTTGTACGCCCCGTGCACGGGCCGTGAGCCAACTCGCAGGATCCGACCCGGGAAGTAGCCGCTGAGGAGCCGCGATCGGGGGCGGCCATGACGGCTCACGCCTAATTGTGGACCGCGTCACTTCCGCTTCTTTTGCTTCAACTTTCCAGCGACCAGCACCGCCCACACCGGGTCTCGCTCCAGCATGCGCAGACGGAGCACTGCAGCGTGAACAATTCGAGCGCGCGTATTCGGTTTCACTACGAGAACTGTTGGACCCGTCTCCTCGGCGAGTTGAGCATGCCTCGATCTCCCAGCACCAATAAATTTTAACGTTGTTGCGGATTGATCGACGTCCCGTGTGAGGTAATTCCATAAATACTCTGTCTTAGCCTCCTCCGACTTCGAAAGGGGAACGAGCGTGACGTCGCTCGATCCTTTGGCGGCGAGCGCAATGCTTCGCGCCATCTCTATCTGCTGGATTGTTCCCGGAAATAAAGCGGCGGCAGTTCCCGTTATCGCCGCTAGCTCTTCCACATCGTCGACGCGAGGATCGGCGCGTTCGATGGCTAGGACGGCGATGACTCCAATTATGAGTCCGAGGATGATGCCAAGCGGTATTCCGAAGTTGCGGAGTTCTCCACTGCGACTGGCCGAAGTTGCCAAATTCACCTCCGTCAGCGAGCGCCTCGGCATTGCGGAGCGGGGTGCGCCAACCGTTACTACTTGGGCAAAGAGGTTGACGTCGTTAATGGCCTGCGCCTTCGACGCCGCTTTGAAGCTGAGGATGATCGCGGACGTTCCCGACACCGCTACGGCACTCACGCTCTTCGTGACTGTATGAAGTGGGAGACGTGTTGAGTCGGCCACTTGTTGCATCTCGAACTGGTCCAGCGGAATAATGGATGCGTACGTCAGGGCAAGAGCGTCCGCTTCATTTGGGGATCCGGGCCCAGCTCCAGACGCTCCACTCACAACCGCGATCTCCGCAGAGGCCGAATACATCAAGGACTGGGAGGAACGAGCAAAATAACCTCCACCCGTTCCCGCCATGAGGCACAGTAGGAGCAGCCACCATCGACGCCTGAACCAAGGAGGGAAAATCCTGCGGAGTCGGTGAGGCGACATACTCGTCATTGGCTCGACCACGGTCTCGACCTCGGTCTCGACGACAAATAACGGTTCCGCCCCCGAGGCTGCTACGGGACTGCTCATATCTTTCGAGCCGGAATCTTCGTCCCGTCGGAGGGAGCCTCGACCAGTGAGCCCGCTTCTGTTGCCATGACATCTTCCATTTTTGGCTTAGTCGCTTGATGGCGCTCCAGAGATTTCACGTTTGTCTTTCTCAAGAGTTGTCGAATCGTTTCGTTCTATCAATTAGGTCAGATACACACGCACGCAAATCTAATTTTTATCCTATTACACCGTATATGGTATTCCAACGTATTGAAGGGAATTGGATTCTCTGGCCGATGGGTAAAACGAGAGGTGACGGCCT
>PMAL01000062.1 GCA_003152555.1 Acidimicrobiaceae bacterium
GCGATGCCCACCGAGCAGATGATGACGTACTTCCACGACGCCTCAAAGGCTCCCCTGGTGCGTCGGTGCCCGACAAGGAACGTGGTGATGATCGTGGTCGCCTCGACGGCCACCCACATGACACCTACGTTGCCGGCGACGACCGCGAGCAGCATGGCCGTGATGAAGCCCTGGACAAGCACCGCGTAGAGCGTCGCGTGACGCGCGCTTGAGCGACCCGAGGTGATCTCGAGGTCTAGGTAGCGCACGCTCTGGCACACGGCGAAAAGGCCGATCGTCCCGATGACGATCACCATGAAGGCGCTGAGAGCTTCAACGCGCAGGACGCCAGAAAACGCGGACAGCGCCGGGCGGTGCACGACCAGTACGGCGAGCACGACGCCCGTCACGAGCACGAAACCCAATGACGCCGTGCACAGCCACCCGACCCAGCGCCGCCACGGCACCGTCGCCGCCACGCAGCCCGTCACGGCCGGGACGAGCATGAGGACGAAGGCGAGCATCAGTCGTGCAGTCCCTGAAGTTGGTCGAGGTCGAGTACCGCAAACTTGGACGACAACTGCACCGCTAGCACGCGCAGCACCACGACCACCAGTAATACGTCGAGCGACGCCCCGAGCTCGACCAGCAGCGGAACGCCAGCCGTCGCGAGGAAGGCCACCAGGGCAATGCCGTTGTCGACCAGCAACAGGCCAACGATCTGCGACGCCGCCTTGCGCCGTATGACCATCGAGAAGAACCCGATGAGCAGGGTCGCCAGTCCCAGCGGAATTAACCGTCCGGCGCTAGTGGGCACCAGCGCGACGACCGACCGGGTGGCGCCGTAGGCGAGGAAGGTAAGGGCCCCGGCGCCTACCAGTGAAGCGGGCACGTTGACGAGCGGCGAGGTCTCACGGTTGCGCGAGTCGTTGGCCAGCACCCGTCTTAAGAGAGTTGGAATGACCGCTCCCTTGGCCGCGATGACCAGGCCGCCCACCGTGATGAGCACCGCGTCGTGTCGGTGCAGACCCAGCACCAGCGCCACGATTCCGAGCGCGACGCCCTGGACGCTGAGCGCGCGCACGATGGCTGAGAGCGACCGGCGCCATAGGGTCACGAAGGCGCAGAGGATCACTAGGCCGGCCGCCAGCTCGAGCAGGCTCGAATAGGTGGCGTTATTCATCGCGCCACCACCGCGGTGACCGCGCCGAGCAGGGCCAAGACGAATCCACCGGCTAGCAACTCGGGCAATCGAAAGAGTCGCATCTTGGCGGTGAAGACTTCGAACGTGGCAATGGCAACGCCGGTCACCAGCACCTTGGCCGCGAGCGCGGCCAGGCCAATGACGAAAAAGAGCGCGCCCGGCCGATTGGCCACCCCCCAGGGCACAAGCAGGTTGACGAGCAGGCCAAGCAGGAAGGCCAGCCGCATCGATTCACCCAGGATGATGAGGCCCAGGTCCGGTCCGGAATATTCGAGGACCATGGCCTCGTGGATCATGGTGAGCTCCAAGTGGGTGCTGGGGTTGTCGACCGGGAGTCGGCCACTCTCGGCCAAAATAACCACCAAGAAAGAGGCGAGCGCCAGTACACGCGAGGGGCTGGCGATGAGCGCGGGGTGGCCGAGTCCGGCGCGTACCAGTGCCGGGAGGTTCGACGTGCGCGCAGGAATCGCCATGGCCAGGATCGCCACCAGCAACGCCGGCTCACAGAGCGCCCCGATGGTCATGGACCGGCTCGAGCCCATGCCGGCGAAGGCCGTGCCGGTGTCGAGGGCGGCGAGCGCCAGCACGACCGAGCCCAAGAGCAGCGCGAAGATGACCGCGAAGAAGTCGGTGCTTTGGCCCAGTGGCGGGCGAGTCGTCGCCAGCGGCGAGATGGCCGACACGCAGACCACGGTGGCGACCAGCACCAGGGGACCGACGCCGAAGAGCCAACTGGATTCACGTGGACGCATACGCTGCTTGGTGAAAAGCTTGCGCAGGTCGAGCAAGGGCTGATGAATCGGCGCGCCGACTCGACCTTCTAAGCGACTGCGAACCTTGCGCATGACGCCAAGCAGCAGCGGGCCGCCCACCGCCACCAGGGCTAGTTGGACCAGGGCGACGAGGGCGGACGTCAAGAGATGTGCGAACCCGTTCACGCCAGCACGACCAGGACAATCACCAGGGCTAGGAGGCCGTACGCGAGGTAGCGGTGCACGCTGCCGTTCTGCAGCTTTCGCGCGAGACGGCCCCAGCGACGCACCGCGACGATGAGAGGTTGATAGATCACTCGCTCGATCACGTCGTCGCTTGACGTGCGGTAGGCAATTCGTTCGACGTAGTAGTGCGACTCGGCGGCGGGGCTCACGTTGAGGTCGCGCGCGGGGCGGATGACGTCATCGAACACCCGCTGCAGCGGCTCGGCGAACGAGGTTGACGTGTACTGCATGCGAACCGTTTGCGTTCGGCGCCCTGATCCCCACGGCTCGACCGGAGCCAACGCGGGCCACGACCTCGATCGTCGATGCGACACGCGGCGCGCGAGCACCGTCGCCATCAGCGCCACGAAGAGGCCGCCCGCGAGCAGTGACGGCGCTAACACGCCGCGCAGTCCGAACAAATGAAGTGAGATCCATCCGTGAACCGGGGACGACACGCCGATGTGCTGCGCGCTGCGGGCACCAAGCTCGAGGGACGGCAAGATGAGCATCGGCACCAGTCCGAGCGCGAGACACGAGAGGGCCAGCAACCCGGCACCTAGTTGCATAGTCGCGGGCACTTCGAGGGCGTTACTCGCTTCCTCGGACCGGGGACGTCCGAGAAAGCCAATGCCCATGGCCTTGACAAAGGCGGCCACGGTGAGTCCGCCCGTTAGAGCCAGCGCCGCCACTGCTACCGCCACGGTGATGACCACCGCGGTATTGGTACTAGGTAACGCGTGCAGCAGGCTTTGCAACAACAGCCACTCGCCGACAAAACCGTTGAGCGGCGGCAGGGCGGCGACCGAAAGGGCGCCGATGAGAAAGACCACGCCGGTGACGGGCATTCGTTTGAGCAGGCCGCCCAGCCGGTCGAGGTCGCGAGTGCCGGTGACCATCTGCACCGCGCCGGCGGCGAGGAATAGAGCCCCCTTGAAAAGGGAGTGATTGAACATCAAGAGCAGGGCCGCCACCATGGCAATGGCCGCCGTAGTGCGACTGCCTGACGCGGCGAACATGCCCGACGCCCCCAGCGCAATGAGCACCAGTCCCATATTGTCGGCGGTCGAGTAGGCGAGCAGTCGCTTGAGGTCCGACGTGGTCGCGGCGTAGAGCGCGCCGTAGAGCGCCGAGAGAACGCCGAGTGCGCTCACGAGTAGCCACCACCAGACCGGACCGCCGCCCAGCAGCACGTTGCCCACGAGGATGATGCCGTAGATGCCGAGGTTCACCATCGCCCCCGACATGAGCGCGGAGGCCGGACCGGGCGCCTCGGCGTGGGCCTTGGGCAGCCACACGTGCAGTGGTACGGCGCCCGCCTTGGAGGCGAAACCGAGCAGGGCCAGCACGAAGATCGTGCCGCGAAGGGCGCCGGAGAGGTGACGGGCGTGCAGCTCGATCTGGGCGAAGGTCTGGCCGCCCGCGTGCGCACTGAGCAGCACGAGCGCCAGCAGTATGGCGGCCGCCCCCGCGTGGGTCATCACGGCGTACCACTGAGCAGCGCTGCGCGCCGCCTCACGTCGCGACTGATCGGTTAGCACCAACACCAACGAGGTCAGGGCCATCAACTCCCATAGCACCAAAAAGGTCGCGACGCCGCCGGCGAACGGCACAAGGATCATGCTGGTGACGAAGAGTGGTAGGGCACTCGAGGCGCTGCGAGTCGACAACCCGTGACTGGCGTAGCCAATCCAGTAGAGGGTGGAGGCCAGGGCCACCATGACGATCGCGAGGACGAAGACCGCTCCCAGTCGAGTGAGCACTATCGAGATGCCCGTGAGAGGAAGAATCTTCGACGTGCTCATCACGATTGCGTGACCGCTGCGCAGCACTGACACCGCGGCGACCAGTGCCGCCGAGCATGAGACCCAGGTCAGTAGCACTGCGACGCCAACTCGGCTCCTTATTGGCAGCGCGCCGCCCGCGACCGTAGCCGTAAGACCAGCGAGCACGGAAATTAAGACGCTGACGTGATTCACCTTCCGGTAAAACCCCTCAGGGCTTCGACGATCGCCTGGGGATGTGGTGGACAGCCAGGGATGTGCACGTCGACTGGAACCACGTCACTCACGGAGCCCTCGACGCCGTAGCCGCCCTTGAAGACGCCACAGTCCTGTGCGCAGTCGCCCAGAGTAATCACGAGGCGCGGTTCGGGCAATGCCTCGTACGTTTTGCGCAGCGGGTCGGACATGTTCTTGGTGACGGGGCCAGTAACGAGCAATGCGTCGGCGTGGCGTGGCGAGGCAACCAGTCGGACCCCAAAGCGCTCCGCGTCGTAGACCGGAGCGAAGGCCGAGTGCACTTCCATCTCGCAGCCGTTGCAGGAGCCGGCATCGACGTGACGCACCTGGAGCGAACCGTGCAGGTCTCGCGAGAGTACGTCGCGGGGACGGGGTGGCGGACCAAGATCCTTACTGGCTTTGCGCGGATGGGCCACCGCTCTAAGAAGGATTCGAAGTGTCACTGTTGCGGCAGCTTTCTGCACTGATTGACGTGGACAATCAAAAGTACCATGGGAAACCCCGTGCACTTTCTGATGAACGGGGGAGTCGGCAACAGGTTGTCTGAAAACAAATTGTCACCAGACTCACAATTGCTGTGATCGCCATCGTCCCGTGCGGCTTACCGTTTCGATTCGTCAACGTTGCTTTGCAGTTTCGTTGCCACCTGAGTAAGAAAGCAGCGCACAGTCGATGTCGCGGCGGTGGCAAGCGGCGCGATCCACTGAGCATCACCGCAAATGCGCGCGCGAAGTTTCTCAAATGGACCGGCCACGTCGATAAAGTCCTTAATGAAGCCAGGAGTGCGTATTTTCGGATCTAACCCGACCGCATCATATTGATCCACACGTAGAGTATTTTTCGTCGCTAAGGCCACTTCGTAGGGTACAAGGTCACTTTGTGCAAGTGGATTGCGTGGCTAGAAGAATGGATCGGACGGCTCTCTCAGCTTGGAGTTGAGGGTTGTAACTAATGGCCAGGCAAAGACATCGCACGGACGACAGTGCCGGTCACGGGCGCGAGGCGGCAGTGGCGAGGCAAAACCGGGGCGCCGATTAGTGAAATCGTCGGCCGATTTGACGCGGACATTTCGGACGAGATCGTTGAACCTTCAAAGGCGTCTCTCCGTCATGCTTGTCGCAATGGCGTCGGCAACGTCGCTCATGACTTGGATCCGTCTGCCGACTTACTCGCGCACGTTCGGGTTTCATAAAATGGGTGCAAAACTGGGCTGAATTATCCTAAGAGCGTCGATAATCTTATTTCGTGGGTCTACCCAATTCGGAAATAGGCTGCGACTAGGAGTTTTGTGATCCGCTCTAGTAACTACACGATCTTTGAAGGGACTTCTGAGATTCAACGTCTAATCATCGCTCGCTCGATCTCGAGCGTGCACGTCAAATAATCCCGTGTGGGTGCCTC
>PMAL01000013.1 GCA_003152555.1 Acidimicrobiaceae bacterium
CCCGGCGTACTACCGGTACTCGTTCAACTCACGGGGCGTCCTCGAACTCGCCATCATGAAATCTGTAGGACCTCCATTCGTCTATACGAAGGCGGTGCCGTACAAGGGTCCACAGGACTGTGCGGGTGTCAGAGCGCTGGCCGGGACTCAGGCCATCTTGAGAGCGGTCAGCGCCTGTGAGGCTGACGGCGCGACGGTAGCCACCGCAATGGCCGCCTACGAAGCAGAGAACCCGGGGAGACGTCCCACCGAGGCCGGTCTCCAGTCGAGCGCGCGAGGCGGACCGTATCTCCAAAGTTGGCCCTACAACCCGGCGTACTACCGGTACTCGATCAACTCACGGGGCGTCCTCGAACTCGCCATCGTGAAATCATCGGGCTCGCCCGTCACCCTCAGTGCTCCGACGCCATACCGGGGACCACAGAATTGCTCCTTCGGCTGACCACGCAAGGTTACGAGTGTTGCAGTACCAGGGCAAGGTCATCACTCTTTCGGAATACTCTGAACGCGACGGCGCTGGTGGGGGTTCACGTCGGCCCAGGGTGAGATGGTGGTCATGCCTGGGATCTACTCGTCCTCGATCCCGGCGAACTGGGGCGGCTGCATCGAAGTCCAGCGCTTCCTGCGCTGACCGTTTTCTCCGATAGGGCTCGGCGCCTTCTCGCTCCGACTATGGGAAGAGCGACTTGGCTTCGCTCACTATGGCCGACGTAGGAACACAACTCACCAACGATGAGCGCGCGGCCATACGAGCTGCGGGCCAACGGCCAGCAGCCGCGTCGCTGCGCCGACGCTGAATAGTCCTAGACAGACTCTCCGGCGTCGCGTTGGAAGAAGCCCCGACGACGGAGAGCGGCGCCGAGAATCAGGTCGAGGTCGGGCGGTACATCGCTGGCGAGTTTCACGTGAAGTTCCTCGCGGAGGCCGTCGGCAGCCATTGTCGGCACCAGGTCAAATGGCGATAAGGCAATCCAGGCGGCTGCGACTCTTTCGAATTCGTTGAGATGGTACTTGGCGCGCCCAAGTTTTGCTTCAACGCCACTGAAGTCGGTCACACCTTGGCCCGCCTTTCCAACGCCACTCCTCAACCCGGCGTCTGCTCCAGTCTGCTACCGGACTGTGACTCAGAGAGGGCAAGACACTTGTCGCCTCAGTTGGCGAGAAGTTCACATCTCCGGAATAGCGCACTGTGTAGCCGTGCCAACCCGTGGGTACAACGAACTTGGTGGAGCACGCGTACCAGCCCGCGGTGAGTGGCTTGTCGGCCCTACAAAGGACTGCGCCGGTGCTTCGATCGGCGAACGTCACCATTCCCGTCGCCTTTAACGTGGAGCGACCGGTGCGCAACCGTGCGCTGAAGGTGATTACGCCTGGTCTCCACGCGGCCGGGGCGTCAGGGGTGAGGCTCGTTGCAACTCGCTTGGTGGTCGGCGCGGTCGCGCGGCTACCGTACACACTCCAGAGGGCCAGCGCGACGCCAGCCAGCACGAGCAGAACGACGATCAAACGAGGGCGTTCGCGGGTGCCTTCGACACCAGTCACCTGCTGCGCGCAGTTACTCGGTTCGATGCTCATGTTGTCCTCCTTCCTTCCGGCTGGGCGCCGTCTCCTGCTGGTTACTGTCCTGCGTGTAATACCTTCCGCAGCACTTTCCTGTGATTGTTGCAATACACAACCCAGAACCCGCTGGTAAAGGAGGGCGTCGGAGCTAACGGCCAAACCCGGCGGGTGCGTGACAGCTTCTTGCAGCTGCCGTGTTGTGTTCCACCAGGGGACTCTCGGCTCCTGGCGACTTCTATGGTGCTGAACGAGCGGACGTGCGCAACTACTTTCTCCGGATACTGGCGTAGCTATTCTTCCGTCGTAATGCGAAGAGACCCCGGCCACTTGGCCGGGGTCTCTTCGGAGGGCGGATGGAGAGATGGCTACTTCATTGGGGTCGAGAGATCCTCGTGGTTTGCCGATGGTCCGTAGTTCCGCTTCGCTCTCTCGGCGCGGACATGCCCAACCGTCTTGGAAACGGTCGCTTGCACCCACGCGAGGATCTTCCTGGTCTTGGTCTTCGGAAAGATGGCGACTGCTAGGGCGGAGTACTCGAACATCATGAAGCACAGATGTCCGAGGTTGGCGACCACGCTGACGTTAATTGAGGTGCCGGCCGAGATAATGGCGCGTCCTGCCCACCCAAAGGCGAGTACCGCGAGGGCGAGCCACCAGTCACGGGTCATGAGGTAGGTCACAAAGAACGGAGGCGGCACCGGGTTGGGAACATAGGCCTTCTGCGGTGGGACCCACGCGGCGCGTCGGGTCCCGTAGCCGGTGCTGGAGTCACGCTTCGGTGGGGCGGTCGTGGGCGGGGCCTCGTATACAGCGTGGGGCGCGTTCGCCCGGCGGTGGAGCCCGGCGTCGTACTCTTGACGCTTGATCGGATCCGTGAGCTTCTCGTGAGCGTCATTCACCTCCTTCATCTTCTCGGGGTTGGTGGCACCCGCGTCGGGGTGGTAGGCCTTCGATACCCGACGGTACGCGCTCTCAATCTCTTCGTCCGTAGCGGTACTCGTCACGCCCAGCAGGTCGTAGTACGTTCCCATGTTGCTCCTCCTATTGACCTGTTTGCCGGGCGGCGCGGCGGGCTTGCAGCTCGCGCTTCGGAGCGGTCGCCATCTTTGCCGGATTCATGTAGCCGCGCAATCCACCGGCTCGGCCTCTGTGAGCGCGATCGAGGGGGCCACGCTGGTGTAGATGGCCCCGATACGAGCCACCAGGAGAAGTGCCCGCACCGGATGGAGTTGCGCCCATGCAATGCAGTATTACTCCAGGGTGTGACGTGGCGCACCGGGCGGGCCCGGATCGGAGTCCGGACGGTTCCAGGGAGGCGGAATCTGGGTCATTTAGTGGACCCCCGCGTGCTTGTTTATATTCCGACACAGCGCCGTTGATCGCTTGATCGGAAAGTAGGACTTCGGCATCGAGGGCGAGGCCCTGGGCAAGTGCCCAAGACGCATAGGAGGTGGCGGCGGAGAGGTAGAGCCGCGACTGTTTCATGGAGTCGAATCCCACGTTGGTGACCCAGGTCTTCACGACGGGTCCGGCCACGATCCATTGGGCTGGCGTGACGACTGACTTGGGGTGCAAGTGCGGGTTTAAGTTACTGAAAAGTTCGCTGGGCGTGTTTCCTCCTCGGGGTTTGGTTGGGGGTTTTCCTAGTTCATTTTGTTCGCGAGCCTCTTATTCGCAGGTAAACGTTCATCATTGGAGAGGGTAAGAAGGGTCACTTTTCACGAAAAGAACAACGTTCAGGTACTCTCGAGACTGTTCCGACGTCGGTCGTGTGCGCAGAAGCTTACGAAAGACACGGTTGCCGAACATCACGACCAGAAGAGAGTCCCATGAGTGATTCAACAGTGGTAAAGAACCACGCGGCCTTCATCTGGTCGGTGGCCGACCTGCTCAGAGGAGACTACAAGCAGTCCGAGTACGGCAAGGTGATCCTGCCGCTCACCGTGCTGCGGCGCCTTGACTGCGTGCTCGAGCCGACCAAGGCTGCGGTTCTGGCTCGTTACGGGGCGATCAAGGGCTCGATTGACAACATCGAACCAGTCCTGTGCTCAGAGTCGGGCGAGCAGTTCTATAACATCCACCAGTTGGACATCCCGAAACTGCTCAACGACCCCAACCAGCTGGCTGCGAACCTACGGGCCTACATTGCCGGGTTCTCCATCGGAGCTAGGGATGTGCTCGAGAAGTTCGACTTCGACACCCAGATCGCCAAGCTTGACAAGGCGAACCTGCTGTACCTGGTGATTGGCAAGTTTGCGGAGATTGACCTGCACCCCAGTGCGGTCTCTAATCTCGAAATGGGGTACCTGTATGAAGAGCTGATACGGCGCTTCTCCGAACTCTCGAACGAGACGGCTGGTGAGCACTTCACGCCGCGCGAAGTAATTCGGCTAATGGTGAATCTGCTCTTCGCGGAGGACAGCGACGTTCTCACCACGCCGGGCACGATACGCACGCTTTTTGACCCCGCGTGTGGCACGGGCGGCATGCTCTCGGTCGCGGAGGACTACCTACGCCAGATGAATCCCGATGCCAGGCTCGAGGTGTTCGGTCAGGAGCTCAACGATGAGACCTACGCGATATGTCGTTCGGACATGATGCTCAAGGGTCAGGACGCTTCGCACATTGTCGTCGGTAACAGCTTCAACGACGACGGGCACAAGGGCCGAACCTTCGACTACTGCTTAGCCAATCCGCCATTCGGCGTCGAGTGGAAGAAGGTGGAGACCGATATCCGCAAGGAGTATGACCAGCTGGGATTCAAAGGTCGGTTCGGCGCGGGGCTACCACGCATCAACGACGGGTCGTTCTTGTTTCTTCAGCACATGATCTCCAAGATGAAACCCGTGGAGCAAGGTGGGGGGCGTATTGCGATCGTCTTCAACGGTTCGCCGTTGTTCACGGGGGCGGCCGGCTCGGGGGAGTCGGAGATACGCCGTTGGATCATCGAGAACGACTGGCTCGAGGCGGTCGTTGCGTTACCGGACAACCTCTTCTACAACACCGGTATCTCGACGTACTTCTGGATCGTTACGAACCGAAAGTCCGAGGAACGGCGAGGCAAAGTGCAGTTGATTGATGCTCGCGGGTACTTCGAGAAGATGCGAAAGGCCCTCGGTGAGAAGCGCAAGCAGATCAGCGACGAGCAGATCGCGGAGATAACCCGGCTCTACGCAGAATTCACCGGAGGCGAGCACGTCAAGATCTTCCCGAATGAGAAGTTCGGCTACATGAGGATCACAGTCGAGCGGCCACTCAAAGTGAAGTGGGTGTTGAATGACGTCACGGCGGGCGCCGTCTCGAAGTCGAAGTCGTGGAAAGCCTTCAGCCCTTTAGTTGGAGGATTGTCGGCGGAGGACTACTTCGGAGTGGTGGGCCCGTTCGATTTCCTCATGAATCGCCCCTGGGACTCAGCAGAGCAGATGCGCACTGCTCTTCTTAAGGTGAACGCTGATCTCCCGAGCGATCTCATCAAGGATGTGCTGAAGGCAGCCGCCCAGAGTGATCCCCAAGGCGTCTTGGTCAGCGACAAGAAGGGTAAGCCCGAGCCTGACGCTGACCTACGGGACAACGAAAACGTCCCGCTCCCGTCCGAGTCGGTGACGTGGGAAGAGGATGTGGCTAAGCGGCTTGAGTCGGCGGAGTTCCGATCCGCGGTGGAGGAGTACGTCAAGACCGAGGTGATTCCGTACATACCAGACGCGTGGGTGGATTTCGAGAAAACGAAGATTGGCTACGAAGTCCCACTTACGCGCTACTTCTACAAGTACGTACCACCTCGGCCATTGGCCGAGATCGACGCGGAAATCAAGCAGCTTGAAGGAGAGATCCAGGCGTTGCTGAGTGAGGTTGCCGAGTGATAACAGTTCGATGGGCTGACGACGACATCGCCTTTCCTCAGGTTGAGTTTCGTCGCCTTTTCCGACCCCTGAAGCGCGAAGTACCCCCAGACGCGGCCATGGTCACTGCCTATACCGATGGCGCTGTCACGTTGAGATCAAATCGCCTGCGTGAAGGTGGTTACCACGAAGCAACTGACATGTCGGGAATGCAGGGAGTCCACACGGGCGACTTCGTGGTTCACGGGCTTGACATTCTTAGAGGGTCGGTTGGAATCAGTGACTCCACAGGTGCCATCAGTTCAGTTTGTGTCTTGTGCGAGCCAACGGCGCAAGCGGACCCGAGATACTTTGCGTGGGTAATCCGAGCCCAAGCGTTCAGTGGCTTTCCTCGAGCCTTGGCACGTGGAGTGCGTGAAGGAGGAGCCGACTTTAGGAGGTGGGACACCTTGGCTGAACTTCCGGTTCCGGCGCCACCGATGAGCGTTCAGACGGCCATCGCTGACTACCTCGATACCGAGACCGCCCGCATTGACACCCTCATCTCCAAGAAGCAGCGGATGATTTGGCTCATCAATCAGCGTTTCACAACGGTGGTAGATCATCTTGTTTGGGGGGCAAGTGAGGATGTGGGCTGGTCGGAGAACCTACCCGCTGGGTGGACGTCTCAAGCCTTCTCCGTTTCGACGACGGTGGCAGAGGGTCAAGTGGATCCTCGGCTTGAGCAGTTCCGTGATCTCCCCTTGATTGCACCAAATCACATTGAATCCGGAACTGGCCGAATCTTGTTCCTGGAATCCGCTGCGGGACAGGAAGCAATCAGTGGCAAGTATCTCTGCCTTGCTGGAGATGTCATTTATTCGAAGATTCGTCCATCACTGTGCAAGGTTGCCATTGCTCCAGAGAGATGCTTGACGAGCGCTGACATGTACCCGATAAGACCGTCCAAGAATCTGACCCCGAGATTCCTTCTCTACTTCCTGCTATCTCGTCGGTTTACTGACTTGGCGGTCCTTGAGTCTGAGCGAGTTGCGATGCCTAAGATCAATCGCGATGCTCTGGGAAGAGTTCGGATGCCAATTCCTCCTCTCTACGTTCAGGATGAGATCGTCTCGAGTCTTGATCGAGAGAGTAGTTATCGCCATCGAATGGCGGTTACCCTCGATAAGCAAATCGTGCTGCTTCAGGAACGTCGTCAAGCTCTCATCACCGCGGCCGTCACCGGCCAACTAGACATCCCGGAGGTCGCAGCATGAGCACTAATGAAAAGGGCTTTGAAGACGCCATCGAGGATTCGCTGATTGGAGACGGCGGGTATCTGAGGTCGCGGCCCGAGAACTACGACACGGTGCTGGGGTTCGACCCGGTGGAGTTGTTCTCCTTCATCGAGGCCACGCAGGCGAAGGACTGGGCCAAGCTGGTTCTGCGCGGCTACGGGGGCAACTACGCGGCAGCGAAGAAGGGGTTTGCCAAGCGACTGGCGGCGGAGATAGATGTTCGTGGGACGATTGACGTTCTGCGCCACGACGTCTCGGACTACGGGGTGGCGATCAAGCTCGCGTACTTCAAGCCGGCCCACGGCCTCACCCCAGAACTGGAGACGCTGTATCAGGCCAATCGGGTGAGCGTGACGCGGCAGTTCGTCTACGAATCGGACTCGAAGAAGTCAATTGACCTTGCACTGCTCGTTAATGGGCTACTGACCGCGACGGCGGAGCTGAAGAACCAGCTGACTAATCAGAGCATCGAACACGCCAAGGTGCAGTACCGTCAGGACCGGGATTCGAACAACGTCTCGCTGTCTCGTCGGGCGATAGTGCACTTCGCAGTGGATCCGGATCTGGCGGCGATGACCACCAAGCTGGCCGGGGCGAAAACCAGGTTTCTGCCATTCAACCAGGGAACGGGCGGGGCGGGACATCAGGGTCGGGCCGGCAACCCACCGACGACAGAGGGCCACCGCACGGCATATCTATATCAGGAGGTCTGGCAGCGCGACGCGTGGCTCGACATCCTGGCCAGGTTCGTCCACGTGCAGGTGCCCGAGAAGAGTTCGAAGGCGGAGAGGGCCAAGGGCACCGTCACGGTCTTTCCGCGGTATCACCAGTGGGACGTCGTGCGGAAGCTCGAAGCGGACGCCAAGCAGGTGGGGGCCGGCAAGAACTACCTCGTGCAGCACTCGGCGGGCTCGGGCAAATCGCACACGATCAGCTGGATCAGCCACCGCCTCGTAAACCTGCATGACGATCATGACCAGAAGGTCTTTGACAAGGTGATCGTCGTCACCGATCGGGTCGTGCTCGACCAGCAGTTGCAGGACAACATCTACCAGTTCGAGCACAAGAAGGGCGTCGTCGTGAAAATTGACGAGGACTCGGACCAGCTGGCCAAGGCGTTGCTCGGTGAGCAGGCGAAGATCATCATCACCACGCTCCAGAAGTTCCCCTTCGTGCTGGGGAAGCTGGTGGACAGCAAGGCGCGCAACTACGCGGTCGTGGTGGATGAGGCGCACTCCTCCCAGTCGGGGGTGGCGGCCAAGGAGTTGCGGGCGGCACTGACCAAGGGGCAGGACGCCGACGCGGTGCTGATCAAGGCCGAGCGCGAGGAGCAAGCGGAGGAGGCGGCCGCGGGGGACGACGAGGATTTCATGGTGGCTGCCGTGGCCGGGCGCGGGCGCCAGGAGAACATCTCGTTCTTCGCGTTCACGGCCACGCCCAAGGCGAAGACCCTGGAACTGTTCGGTCAGAAGGAGGAGTTCACGAGCGGAACGCGCTACGTGCCGTTCCATCTGTACTCGATGCGCCAGGCAATAGATGAGGGATTCATCCTGGACGTGCTCGCAAATTACACGACCTACAAGACGTACTGGAAGATCGAGAAGAAGATCGAGGATGACCCGAAGCACGACAAGTCGCGCGCCAAGGCGGCTATTGCCAGGTTCGTATCATTGCACCCGACGAACCTGGCGCAGAAGGCCGAGANNTCGGCCAAGGCGATGGTCGTGACGTCGTCACGGCTGCACGCCGTCAGGTACAAGCAGGCGATTGACAAGTACATCTACGAGCACCAGTACACGGACATCTCGACACTGGTCGCGTTCAGCGGCAAGGTGATTGATGACGACGTCACCTACACCGAATACGGGATGACCGGCATCCGGGAGAAAGAGATGGCCGAGCGCTTCGGGACCGACGAGTTCCAACTCTTGATCGTGGCGGAGAAGTTCCAGACCGGCTTTGATCAGCCGCTGTTGCACACGATGTACGTAGACAAGGTACTTAGCGGGCTTAACGCGGTGCAGACGCTTTCGAGGCTAAATCGCACGATGGATCTTAAGGACGACACGTTCGTGCTGGACTTTCGCAATGAGACCGAGGACATTGAGAAGGCATTCGCTCCGTGGTGCGAGCGGACCGAGGCGGTGCCGACCGACGCGAATCTCTTGTGGGACACGCACCGGTCCTTTATGGCTTCTGAAGTGATCCACGAGGACGAGATAGGGGCCTGTGTGGCCGAGCTGCTGGCGGGAAAGCGCGTGGACAACCACGCCAAGGTGTACGCCTCGCTCGACCCAGCGCTCGCGCGGTTCCAAGGAATAGACCGGGAAGATCAGGACGATTTTCGAGAGCTCATCGGACGGTACGTCTCGATCTACGGGTTCATCGCCCAGATCGTCAGCTTCACCGACGCCACGCTCGAGCGCGACTACATCTACGCGCGCGCCCTCGAGGCACGCCTACCACGCAGCGAGGCCGAGGGGATTGACATTGGATCCGAAGTAAAGCTCACGCACCTACGCACTGAGCAGATCACCGAGGGTGCACTGGATCTGCTCGGTGGCCTGGGGGAAGTCAAGGCGATCTATTCGGGCAAGGGACCCCAGTACGTACCGGACAAGGAGAATTTGTCCACGATCATCGAGGTGCTCAACGAGCGCTTCGGCATGAACTTGAACGAGCAGGATCAGCTGCTGTTCGACCAGTTCGAAGAGACCTGGGCCACTGACCCAGAAGTCATCGCCCAGGCGAAGAACAACGAGTACGAGAACTTCCGACTGGTGTTCGACCGGATGTTCCTCGGGACGGTCGTGAGCCGGATGGATGGCAACGACGCGATCTACAAGCGAGTGCTTGATGACGACGAGTTTCAGACAGCGTTGATGGATCTTTACGCGGGGCGGCTCTATCAGAGATTGCGCAAAGCTTCGTGAGTAGTTTTGACGCTTTAACGCAAGATGTTCGCTCTGAGATTGAAGATGCTCTGCGCCGCAATGAGGGGCATCTCGGCGAGGTCTTTCGCCTCAGAGAACAAGGNNCGGAGCTGCTGCGAACGATGGCGCGGCTGGGAATCTGAGTGCCACTTTAAGGTCGATTTTGGACGACTTCATACCACGTGGACCTACTATCGCCGCTCAGTCTGGAAGGAGCGTCGGTGGATTACTTCGTGGGAATCCCGAACTCTCATCGCAAGCCCAGTCATTCTTGTCAGCTATTCGAGTGCGTCTCGATGAAGTCGCCAGGAACGAAGAGGCAACAGAGGTCGAAGACGCCCAAATATCCGCTTCGGCCGTAGCGCTCGAGAGGAGTATCGAAAACCAACCAGGCGTTTATGTCTATACGCTGCCGACCTATTTCCGCACTCCCAAGAAAACAGATCCTGATCGTTTTCTTTACAAGATTGGTATGACCGAGCGCTTCGTCGGTACTCGCATTAGGGAACAGCAGCGAATGACGAACCTACCTGAGGACCCGTGGACACTTCGGGTGTACAGCGNNCCTGCCGAAATCGAGCGCGCCCTTCACGAACTACTTGAAGCCGCGGGACATTCGCGCTCAACTGGTCGGTTCGCTGGAAGCGAATGGTTTGCCACGAATCTCGAGTTTCTGGATGCCATCGCTCACGCGCTAGGTTTTGAAATTCTTGAGGCGCAAATACCCGAGGAGTGACTCACGCCTATGGAAGGTTGCCTTTCATTGGTGTGCTCACTTAGCTCAAATCTCTGGAAGCTGCACAGCCCACGCTGCCATCCTGGCAAGGGCTGCGTTGAGAAGAATAAGGAGATGATTGGCGGCCCACCAGCTCGTTGTAGCAATTGGCATTGAGAAATCGTTACGCAGATCGGTGGTCATGCCCACTCATGGCTCCAGCACTTTTTCATTGATTCGATTCCGACGCTGTGCTCTTGGCGTTTACGGGAGTCGTAAGATTTCGTCATGACTGCGCCCCGGACGAAGGTCTGGTCAATGGAGCCCCATACACGGGCGAAGCACGATCTTTTGAGCCACTACCTGAAGGCGTGGTATCCGATCATTGGTCGTTATTCGCAGCGTGCGGTGTTTATTGATGCCTTCGCCGGGCCGGGTGTGTACGAGGACGGTTCACCAGGGTCGCCAATCATCGCACTGCGCACACTGCTCGACCATACGGCTTTCACCACTCTCAGAGGTTGCACGTTCAATTTCTTGTTCATCGAGAGCGACAAGAAGCGTTTTGCGCACCTTGACGCAGAAATCACCAAGCTGGGTACGCTGCCCGCCAATGTGCAGGTCATGCTGCGTAACAGCGATTTTGTGGCAGTGGCCGACGAACTGGCTTTGCTGATCATTGACAAGAAGAAGGGACTCGCACCCACCCTGGCGTTCCTCGATCCCTTCGGGATCTCTGGGGTCCCACTAAATTTGATCACGCAACTTCTCGCGTCGGACAAGTGCGAGTTGTTCATCACGTTCATGGCTGATCACCTCAATCGGTTCGCCCGAACCGGTCAGATAGATCGGCACTGCGAGGAACTCTTCGGGACCGACGCCTATCGGAATGTTCGAGGAATGCCCGCGTTGATTGATCTCTACGAGAAGCAGCTCCACGACGTGGCCAATTTCACTTACGTCCGCGAGTTCGAGATGCTGCGAACCGACGGGCACCCGGCGTATTACCTGATCCACGCGACTCGGTCCAAAAGGGGCGTGGAGAAGATGAAGGACGCGATGTGGAAGGTTGATCCAGGATCGGGCTTCTCGTTCTCGGACCGGCACGCGGGTCAAGGAAGTCTGTTCGTGGGTGACCACGTGGACACGGGTCCACTTCGGACTGCACTGGTCACTAACTTCGCGGGGAAGAAAGCGAATATCGAGCGTCTCGAGGAGTTCACGCTGCTCGAGACGCTGTATCACCCATCGAGTCACCTGAAGAGAAAGACCTTGGCTTTGATGGAGGCCGACGGATTGATAACGGTGCTCAACCCTGGTCCGAGGAGGCGCCGGGGCGACTATCCGGCCGGCACGGAGATCAGGTTCTTGAAGTGACCGGCATCTGATTCCAGGTGCGGCCGTCCATCACGCGTCCAGCAGCACCTTTCCCCATACGTCGCATTTCCACCGGGGCGACGGGAACGGTCGTTGGGGGCATTTCTTCCAGAACCAAACCGTCGATCGTCACTAGCAACGCGCCGGGATCAGCGTTGGGAGCCCAAGCACCCCACTGCTTGAAGAAGAACGCCACGTCTTCAAGTATGCACTGGTCTCGAACCGAACGCACCCACTGACTCTCGATTGGCCGTGCGCTAGCACNNCACCGGTCGCGCAGGTCCTTTGGCCATGAAGGGTGCATGGGCCGGGCACCGGGACCCGACTCTCCACCGGCGATGACCCAAGCGATGCCAGTGAGATCGAGCTTGGGGAGCGGGCCAAGCAACGGTTCGGCCGAGATGAATCGGACGGCAGCGGGGACCTGGCGCAAGTGGTTCGCTCGGAAGCTGTAGCGGTCGGACTCGACACTGACGCCCATCCAGACGTTGTCGGGCCAGGGGAGGTGTTTGGCGATCTTGGATAGCCGTTGGGCTCGTTTGGTTAGCACCTGGAAGGTGTGTCGAGGCGTGTCGGCCATGACCTGAAAGACGTCGTCTATGAACTCGTCAGGTACGTCTGGGTGAAAGAGGTCGCTCATCGAGTTTACGAAGATGGTCCTCGGCGCCTTCCATCGGTGGGGCAGCGCCAGCTGGTCGGGGTGCAGCGTCAGCTTGAAGCCCGGGCCTGACGTGGCTGGATCTCCGTCGCGCTGGTACTTGGGATTGCCCATGGCCTTTAGCCGGCGCGAGAGGTTCAGCGCGTAGCAGTTGTCACAGCCGGGGGACGTGCGGTCGCATCCCGTCGTGGGATTCCACGTGGCCTCGGTCCACTCGATGCTCGACTTGTCCGCCATTTTCGTCTCCTTTCCTCGATTAATCAATCTAGGCGCGAACGCGCAGATGCTTTGTTCTTACATTCTTTGCGGAGTCCTGCAGGCCGGGTCTTCGGAGGAGCTACACCCAACCGTACGACCGCGGTGAGAGGGCGCACGCATTTGCGTAAGAAAATCCAACTATTTTCTCACCGGTGATCCCGGTGGCATTGCCCCACCCCAGGGACCGGCGAGTGCAGGGAGGGGGTTAGTGCCGTTCGATCCTTTTCTTGTTTCAGTGAGATTTGTAGGGGAAAGGTCGGGAAAGTTCTTTTTCTCTGGTTTTGGTCAGATCTTCCTGATCATTTCTTTCTCTCTTGTTTGCTTCGTAGTCCCTTGTTGGGATTGAACTCGGAAGCGCGATTAATCGAGATTGGNNCAGCGCAATGCGCTTGAATGGGCTCCTGGTGTCGCCCCGAAGTTTCCGTGCGCGGCGGCCCGCGCTCCGGACGGTGGTAGTTCGTCCGGCAACCTACCGGACGAACTGTTCCGGAGGATACGACCAATGCACGGTTCCGTCAGCAAGCTGGGCAACCCTAACGACGCGGGCCAGGCCAGCGCCGTCGCCGTCTATTACACGAGGGGTAGCGAGGCATGGCTTCTCGAAGCCTCCACATCAATGATCGCGGCCATGGCCGGGTACTACACGAGCGAGGAGGGAGAACTGGTTCAGGGGGGTGGGGCGTCCGTTTGGTTTGGGGNNATTGGGTCTCACCCAAGGTTCCGTCTGCGCAGCCAAGCAGCTACGTCGGGTCCTTCAGCACCTCGACCCCGAGAGCGGTACAAAGCTCCCAAACAATGGTGGCCGGCGCCCGACCATTAGCGCCCTGGACTTCACGCTGAGCGTTGAGAAGGACATCTCCGCGATCTGGCTTTTGGCCGATAAAGCCACGCGCCGTGAGATCGAAGAGATGGTGGACCAGGCCACTTCCGAGGCTCTCACCTTCATGGAGCGCGAGGCCGCTGTCGTTCGATTGGGCAAGGACGGNNCCCACCACAACGCCTCCGGTTTTCTCGCGATGCAGGTTGATCACTCTTCGGCCCGCCCGGTGGACGGCCACTCGGCTCCGCATTTGCACCGCCACTATCTCATCATGAACGTCGCCGAGCGTGACGGGAAGTGGAGCGCCCTTGACGCCAAGCGCCTCTTTGACCTGCAGAAAGTGACCGCAGCTATCGCCGGCCAGGGCCTGCGCGCGAGCATCGCGGCACGCTTTGGAGTTGCCTGGGACAAGGACGACAAGGAAGTATTTCGGGTGGCGGGATTCGACGCGTCGCTTCGAAAGTTGCTCTCCCCGCGCCAGGAGCAGATCCTGAACGCAGCCATCGAGGCCGGACTCGATGTGACCAATCGCGACGACTGGGTGAAGGCCCAGCGCGTGACCCGCGAGGGGAAGAACGCTTGTGGGAATGACCCCTCGGCCGTCGAGTGGGCCATCGCCATGTTGGTCGAACAGGGCATCACTTTCGACACAGTGATGGCCGATCTTGCCGACGCCAAGCAGGCGAAGGAGGCCATCATCGAGGAGCGCGCCTGGATCGACGCCAACTGCGATCCCGAGCCCACCGACCGCCAGCAGCGGCTCGTGTGGCGCAATGATGTTGCCCGCAAGCTGATGCGCCTGCACATGATCGACACGATAAAGGACCGCGCCCAGTCCGACCCCCTTTCGATCTTCGACCCCATCGACCTCTCAGATGGCTACAGGCGTCTCGACTCGGCGATGAAGGTCTCGACGCTTTCTCGTGAGGGTCTTATTCACGAGGCGTTGCTCACCGTGGGCCGAAAGAAGTCCACCTGGTATCGGCGTGACCTACTAATCGCCTTGTCTGATGTCATCGTGGGGACCGGCGCCGGTGTCGGATTGGCCGAAGCGGAAGTGCTAGCGGCCGCCTTCTTGGAGGGGCCCGAGGTGTCCTACCTCTGTGGCATAGCTGACGACCCGGACAACGATTTCCGGGTTCGCGGCGCCGACGACGCTCTGTACGCGACCACCGAGACACTCGAGAAGGAGCGTGAGTTCCACGCAGCCGTCGAAGCCGGCGTCGGGGCGATGGAGGGTGTGCTCAATCAAGAGGAGTTTGCGTTCACGATCGCAAAGATGGTGGAGGGAGGCAAGACCTTGGATCCTGAGGGAGACCAGTACCAGATGCTCGAGGAGCTTTTGATGGGATCCAATCAGATCTCGTTGGTCTCCGGCCAGGCCGGGGCCGGCAAGTCCGCCGGCATCGAAGCTCTTTCGATCGCCATTGGAAACGGTTTCATTCCAGAGACCGGCGTCACCAAGGACGGTATCCCCTCTCTCTCGGTAGTTGGGTGCACCTTGACCGCCAACGCTGCCCTGAACCTGAAGAACAAAGCCGGCATTGAAGCCGAGTCGATTGCGGNNATTGCGGCGCTTCTGTCTCAACTGGATCGTGGAACCGTCGCTGTTGCGGAGGGCGCTATCTGTGTCGTGGACGAGTGCTCGCAGGCCAGCACCGCTCAGCTCCACGCTCTTTGGAGCCACGTCAAGGCGGCACACGGGCGCCTAGTCCTCACCGGGGACTGGCGACAACTGCAGGCCGTGGAGGCCGGGGGTCTCTACTCCACGCTCATCGACATGGTTCCCGAAGCCGTTATCTTTCTTGACGAGACGTACCGTCAGAAGGACATCGAGGAGAAGGTGGTGCTCGCCGTCATGCACGACAGCGACCTCGAAGGCGCAACGCTGACCGCCCGATCTGAGAAGGCTCTTCTTCGACAGGGGGCGGACCCCAAGTTCATCGCTCGCATGAAGGCCGGCGGAATCGGCGCCGCCACCNNAGCTACATCGCGAAGAACCGGGTGACGGCCTTCAACACCCCGGAAGAGGCCGCCGCCGCGGTGGCAACGAAGTACTTTGACGCTGTACAGGCCCACGGTTCATTGGTAGGGGCTGCCCTCGTCACTGCTAAGTCCAATACCGAGATCAACCTCCTCGACAAGGCCATTATTACGAAGCTCGTGGAGCAGGGCCAGCTGGACCTCAATGCCAGTGTCGATTTTGGCCGACGCAATTACCTCATTGGTCAGCGCCTCGTCTCACGCAAAGTCGATTGGTCCTTGGACATTCTGAACGGCCAGTTGGGGACCGTGGAGGGTGTCGAGGTGGCCGTAAGCAAGTGGGATGTCGCGCTCTCGTGCCCGAGCCCCTACTTCACCAAACGGACGTTTGGTGCGGAGACGGCCGTCGGAGAAACGGTAGCGACAAACTTCAACCCGAAACAGGTGAAGAAGGAACGCCGTAACGCCGCCGCCTACCTCGCCAAGCAGGAAGAGTTGCTTCGTGGTGCACGCTTGCGACAGCATGACGCCGAGACCGGTGCAGCCGCACGGGCCGAACGGGCCGATGCTCGCGCCGCGAAGATGCAGGCCGCAAAGGCCTCGCTCTCTGAGAAGCAGAAGGTGGCGGGCCAGGCCAAGCGCCGTGCCGCCGAGTTGCGGGCATCCACTTCCGCGCCTCGCCAGTGGGAGGCCGTCCGTCGGGCCGAGGATGAACTGACGAGGAGAGAGAACGCGGTGGCGCGCGCCAAAGCACAGGTATCCACCATCACCTCTATGGCTGCTCGCCCGGCGCGCACCGCGGCCCCGCTAAAGGCAAAGGTCCTGGCGGAGAAGGCGGGCCTGACTACGAAGCAGAAGGCGCTGGCGAAGGCCGAAGATCGTCTCGGCAAGCTCAAGGCTTCCGCTTCCTCCTACGGCGAGTGGCAGGCCGTCCTGCGCGCTGAAGATGATCTGGCCGACAAGAGAATCGCGGTAGCGACCTTCGAGGCGAAGCTTCGCTCGGCGCAGCGCGCGGCGATGGGTCCCGATGCCAAGGTCGCCGCGCTCGAAGAGACGGTTGCGAAAGTACGCGCCTGGTCTGAGTGGGCCGAATCCATTGACCCCAAGGGTGGCCCCGTTGAGATGAAGGTGGCGGCGATTGCAGCGAAGCAGGTGGACGAGATGCTCAAGCTCCGCATGGACGATGGTTCGACGCGTTTCATACACGCCGAGTTCGCCGATGCTTACTTGGCCTCAGGCTATGTCGTCACCACCCAGCGTGGTCAGGGTGGCGACGCCACGAACGGTATCTCGTACAACGACTCTGGGTACGTGGCGAACAGTCGCGGGGAGGATGAGAACGAGATGATCACCGTACTCACCGAACGCCCGCCTGAGGAGATGGCCGCACAGCGCGAGACTCTCATTGCCCCCACCATTTGGGCGGCGGGAATCCTCGGACGCGACACGATGGTGGCTGCTCGTCAGGCGGCAGTGGAAAAGCTCGAAGAGGGCAAGAACATTGTTCGTCTCGGCACAGTTGAGAACCTGTCGGTATCGCTCGCCGCGTCGTCGTCCGCCACCGCCAAGTACGCCGCTGGCGAAGCCGCCCAGGCCCACCTGCTTGGAGAGCGTGCCGTCATTGTGACCAGAAACAGGGAGCAGGCCAACGACCTCAACCTCGCGACAATCGACCAGTTGGTCCAGCGCGGTGGCAAGACGGTGCGCCCTGTGCTCCTCGACAGCCGCCTCTGGGTGCGCGGTATGCCGGTCATTGTTCGTGCGAACCTTCACGGTCTCGAAAGGGGACTTACCTACTACGTCAGTGCGGTCTCCAAGACCAGCATCTTCGTCGAGATTGATGGCAAGAACGTCGAGGTCCCCGAGACCGCTCTTCACAAGCACATTGACCAGGGCTTCGCAATCACCGTGGGCCGGGCCGAGGTTCTTGAAGACCCCGTTGATCGCTGCGTCGTAATCGGCTCCGGGCTCAATACGGACGATCTCGCATGGGTGGGCCAGCAGGCCGTCCCCACTGACCTTCTTCTCTACGACTGCGACGTAGCGGCCAAACGCATTCGTGCGGCCGATGTTCGTGCTCACGTGATGAAGGGCATGGCCCGCGACACTCTCGTGAGCAACGGCAAGCGCAGCGTCACCTACGTGCTTGACAAGAAGGGCAAGGAGCGGATCTTGAAAGGGGAGGAGCTCGGCATTGCGAGCCTCCAGACCGAGGTGCACCTTGCCGCTACCAATCTGAACGCAGTCCGCTACTTGGAGCCACGCGTGGTGGCTGTTCGTGACATTGAGGCTCAGATGATCGAGCTTCGAAAGATCGAAGACGAGCAGGTGGACAACAGTAAGGAGCGTGAGACTGAAGAGGATCGTGAGGACGCGGTGGCGGGACTCGAAGGCACGCGGATCAAGCTGGCTTCACTACAAGAGCGCCTCGGCCTTCTCACCAATACCACCATCCCTAATGACGACCCCGCGGTCGCGGCGGAGTTGGCGGAAAGCACTGCTCGTCACGCAGTCGATGAGCAGCGTCTGGCTGAGGCATCTCGCCAGCTGAAGCGCTACACCGAGGTCCGGGTCTCGCTTGCACTGAAGAATCCGAAGCCCTACCACGACCTAATCGAGATCGACCCCGAACTCGACGCGGCAGAGGCTCAGGAGAAGCGACTCGAGGCCCTGGTCATCGTCGAGGAGTTTCGGGCAAAGTTTGCCATCAGTGACATGGACACACTTCTCGGGCCCGCGCCGGCCTTCGGTGTTGAGCTCGAGGAGTGGGCCGCAGCTCACCGTGCTCTCAGTGTCGTGTCCGGCATCGCGGAGACCATGGAGTTTTAGAACCTCGTGTATTCGTAGTACACGCCAGCACAGTTCGAACCGACGACCCTGGAAGGGCCGGGTCGTGAGGAGAACGCGCCATGCCTAAGTACCCAGAACCGAGCGCCCACTTCACGAGGAAGTGGGACGAGCTCAATCACATGATCTTTGAGACCGACTTGGCCGGCCACACATGGCAGTGGACCCGTGACAGCAAGGGTCGCTGGCTGACCGAGACGGGCCCGGACGCGCGCGTATGGACTCGCACCTACCAGGGCGGTACGTACGTCGAGACTGATCCCGACGGTTTGGTGTGGATCAGTATCGCTGCTGCGTGGTCGTGACCGATCTTCCTCACTTCGTCGTGAGCACCGCGGCGGTTGTGGTGTAGCGGTCCTGATCCCTGATCCGAATAATGGCAGCTGAGCGGTGGCAATCAATCTCGAATTTGCCCTTTCTTTGCGTGCGCCAATGGATCCTCACCGGACGGTTACTCATGACCGTTAAACGAAGGAGGATCCAATGACTGATCTCGAGCACTTTGAGGCGTTAGTCGAAAATGCCCGTTGGGACTATGCCAAGGCGCTGAAGTCTTACGCTCCTGGAGCCGTAGAGCTCTTTCGCACGTACTGGGAGCTTCAACGCGACTACAACTACGCGTGGACAGCGGACGCACGTGAGCGTTTGGAGGTCGCTCACTCTCAGGCGGAGGGCGTGCAGGCACCGGATGGCGGCGTACTCATGCAGGTTCTGGACGAGGAGTACAACGAAGAGGGATTGATGCTCAAGTACTTCGTCGATCGCGCGGAGGAAGCAGGTCTCACCCCGGGCCTCACCGAGGACGACTTCTGGCAGATCGTTGCTGGCGACGGTTACTTAGAGACCCGGTGGGTTGCCAAAGAGACACCGAGTGAAGCGCTGGAGCAGATCAACGCCTTGCTGTTGGGGGCTGAGTCGATCCACGAATTGGCTGCACCTTCTCCGACGGCCCCGCTTGATTCCATTGACGTTGTTGTCGATGTCACGGAAGCGCCTGTACCCACACCCGTAAAGGGCGGTCGTCGCAACATCGAGGATGAAATCGCTCGGATCTTCATCGAGCAGCTCGAGGCGGGCGTGGCCCCGTGGCACAAGCCCTGGGCCACGACCGGAGGACACTTGCCTCTCTCAATGTCCACGGCGAAGGCTTATCGAGGCACGAACTCCATGCTCCTTGGCGTCGGCGCCATGGATGCGGGTTACACGAGTCCGTTTTGGGGCACCTTCAATCAGATTAGAGAGTTGGGAGGCTCCGTGAACAAGGGTGAGCACGGGACGATGATTATCTTCTACAAGGGATTGACGCGGGAGGAGGCCACTGAGGACAGCGAGACCACAAAGGAGCGTAAGGGGGCCGTCTTGAAGGCCTACAAAGTGTTCAACGCCTGTCAGACGACTGGCCTTCCCGAGAAGTTCCTCGCCGTCGAGCCTGACACCCGCACGGAGTTCGAGCGGATTGCTGAAGCAGAGACGGTGGTTGAGGAGTATCTGGCAAACGGCGGGCCGAAGTTGGTGCACGGCTCGGACCGGGCCTACTACAGCCCAAGTTCGGATCGGGTGGTCATGCCTGAGCTCGGCACTTTCGAAACCCGTGAGCACTACTACTCGACGCTCTTCCATGAACTCGGGCACTCCACGGGACACGAGAGTCGCCTCGGTCGCGAGGGCGTCGTCGAGGGTCACCGCTTTGGCGACGAGTTTTATTCGAAGGAGGAGTTGATCGCGGAAATGACAGCCGCCATATCCTGCGCCTACCTGGGACTTGACCAGTCTGCAACAGTTCCGAACTCTGCTTCGTATCTTGGTCATTGGGTGAGCAAGATTCGTGAAGACCCTTCGATCCTCATGAAGTCTGCCGCTGGCGCGCAGAAGGCCTGTGACGCCATCGGCGTGAGCGCAGTTCGCGAGCTCGCTGTAAGCGAAGAGGTTGAGGCCACGCCTGAGGTTGCCGTTGCTTCAACCGAGGAGCAGCCCGCGGCCTCCGTTCCTTCTTTGGCCGAACGCGAATCGTCGATCCGAAACCTTCAGCGCTACGTGCGGTTGGCCGGGAGCGAGGAGCCGGAGGCTCTTGCCGAAGGGGTCATCACTGACGAGATGTGCCAGCTCCGCTCGGAGCTCGCGGTGGTTACTGCCGAGGGCGGCGACACGGTGGCTATCGACGGAGCCCTTGAGGCGGCTCAGCGCAAGCTCGACATCCTGACCGGACGTACACCGAACCTCATCGCGTCCAACCATTTTTGCAGCGCGGCGAACAAGGAGCACGCTGACGATGCTGCACGACTGGAGGAGGAGCAGGCGGTGCTGGAAGCGTACCGGGCCTCTGTTCTCGACGAGTTAAGTGCAACTCCGGAGCTCTCGCCCGAGGTGGCGCCCAACGTTGGTATCTCGCGCTGATTAGCGGGCCACTCTCATTTGGGACACCAATAACGATGAATGAGCAAGCACCGACAAAGTTGGCTGAATTACAGTTGTTCAGGGACCACAGCCATCAGCGCTGGCCATTTTGAAGGAGTATCATGCCAAAGAAAAAGGCTCGCCCATTGAACATCGTTGCGGCAGAGTGTCCCGCGATTGATGCTGAAGTAGCTCATCAGGTTGTGTGCATTGTTCGTGACGCTAATGTGCCATTTGATCAGCAAGAATTAGATGTAGCCTTTGCCCAGGTCAAAAGTGAGCTCCGCCCCATCGTAGGGAAAGCCGCTGATGAACTGACTGTGGCCCTCTTTGTTTTTCTGGACAATACTGAACAGTATTCCATTGCGTACTCGTACTTGGTGCACGATGAGTTAGGTAGTTGAGAATTGAAGTTGGCGCTTGTCGCCTCAGCTTGGCGCCAATTTTAATTCCGGAAAATGAACATAGCCGTCCCCCTTCACCCTAAGCATGAGATGGGTGATCAACCAAAGTTTCGAGATGCCGTGTAGTGCACGAGAATCCACCCAATCTATCTAATTTGTGATCTCACTCAGAAAGTAGAGGGAGGCGCGGGGACTTCACGATTCAACAGCCGTCTTGCACGGGAGTCACACGCGGTCAGACGGACGCCAGCGTCTTCGCGATGCAGGGTGACCGGCAGGTTAGTTCACTCAGTTACTCGCCCGATGATGGACAGGCTCACATCCGGTAAGTCGAGACCGAACCTGCCTGCCAGGACCTCGACATCGCCGCCGCGATGTTCCAGGCATTGGCCGTCCGTCAGTATGAGCTCAACCACCTTCGGCAAGCTCAACGTACTAACCGGTCGGGAGAAGACATACTGCTACGCATGAGCTTGTCGCGCCAGGCGCAGCTCGACTACATCAATGACGCCCCCAAACTGGCGCAGGCGCAGGAGGAGCTGGAGAAGTATCGGGAGGCGACCCTGGAGTCGCTGACCGTAGCCCCCGCGCCCTGGCAGTACGCCGTTGCTGAGAAGTACGGACCCGACGCCCTCATTCGAACTTGGGAGTGGCGTGCCCGCTACAACGTTGTCGATCAGGACGAGCCCTTTGGAGACGATGAAATGATCGAACAGCAGCAGAAAGAGCGCCACCTCCTTCTTGGTCGCTTCGCCGACGGCGCCATCGAGCAGAGCTTTCAACTGGGGCGATGATGCCGAGCAAGTCAATCTCCGAGTTAGAACAGGCCGTGGCCGATGCCCGTCTGGCCGTACAGGTACGCCAGGTCGAAGGTGAACTGCATCCGTTCTTCAACGAGGTTGCTTTGGAGGAAGCGGAGGAAGCCGTGAAGGCGGCCAAGGAAGAGGTCGAAAGGTTCCCAGCACGCCATGGACGTGACTTGTTGGCCGCGATGGAAAACGTTGCCGTCTGCGAGGAAGAGTTGTTTGCCGCCCAGCAGTTGCTGGCGTCCATGGGCGAGGGGGTAGTGCTCAGCGGCGAGCAGCTTCTTTCACACCTGACCGAGGTGCGGGCCGAGGTGGTGCGGGGGGAGCAGATCTTGGCCGACCGGGCCGGATCTGACGAGCGCGTGTTCGCCTGTCGTCGTGTCGAACGGGCCAAGTGTGACCTCCGTGCGGCAATAGCGAAGTCGCGACCCGCGAGTGACGAGAAGGAGCGCCTGCAGCACTCGTTGGCGGCACTGGATGAGGACTACGCCGTGCTCACTTCACACGATCCGAATCCTGCGGATTTGGCGGTAGCGCTCGCTCGGATCTCGGAGGCGAACTGTGTGGATCGAGAGTGGCTACGGGCCCAGAAGGACGAACTCTCCAGGGTTCCAACTGAGGCTAAGTCGGCGCTCGACCACCAACCGGCGCACGCCCTTGCGCGTTAGCGCTACGTAGCGGCTGTTCGCGTCGGCTACCTGGCATAGATGAGAAACGTGCACACGGTGCTGGCCCCTTTCGAGGTTGCCAACCCAAACCCTTTCTCGACTCTTCTTTTTGGCGCAGAATAGTGGCAGATGAGTTCGGCAACAAGGTGAGATAATGGTTGGAAGGTCACATTCCTGGGTCATACTTGGGCCATGGGAAAGAAGGGCCGACCTCGAACAACGTCTCTCGACGCGCGCTACCTCAAACATCCAGGCGCGGAAGTCATCGGGTACGGCTCGAGTTCGAGAAAACCTTCGAGCGCACGGTCCTCGACAGCGAAGATACGAACCGCGACCTCTACGAGCGGCTCTTCCATGACAAGAAGTTCAGCGCACGAGTTATGGACTGGTACCTGTCCCGGATGTACGAGCTCTTACGACCCGAAGCGGTCCAGCAGAAGTTACCACTCCGCGCTGAGGAGCCAAAGACCAGTGAGGTGGAGGAGTGACCGTCCAGCTGAGCTGCCGAGTGCAGAGTAGGTGACGACATGGCAGCCAACACAGCCTCAACTCCGTCTTTTTCGCTTACCGAGGCGTTGGTCCAGGCGGTAGCGCGTCTTGTTGATGACGCTGGAGTGACACGTGCCCCCAGCCATTACGACCTCGAGACGATCTTCCGACGGTCGGGTGTCTTGGAGTTCGATCCGCATCGTGTCTCCTCGGCAGTCAAGATTGGCAAGCACAAGCGTGTGCGAGAAGTGCTCAGCGGTGCCCTTGATAATGGGAGTGATGCGGGCGCGAAGTGTGTCGAGATGTTGATAGGCAACTTGAGAGGCCACGGCGGTTTCATTCCTGGTGCGGACAACTACTGCGGAGATGCCGCTATCGCGGCGTGTATCGCCGCATTCAATACCGAGCCTGTCGAACTCACACGCGACGGACAACTTCGACCGCGAAGCCTCGAGGGGCTAACTGGTCGCCATCTCACTGATGCAATCCGCTCTTACGTCGAGAGAGCCAGGCGCGGCTACTCCGACAGCGTGCTCGTGGCGGGGACCAACAAGGACCTGATTGAGGCTGTGGCGGGTCACGTCATCACAGAGATCTTCAACAGCGAGCCATCAGGAGACTTCTCGACGATGCTCGGCCAAGCGTTTACCGCTTTGGGGCTAGCAGCGATGACGCCCAAGCAGGAGCAGGGAGGGCTACCAGGAGCGCGAGACGCGATGTCTGTGGCTCTGTACCAACTGGCAATCGCAGTGAACCGACTTCGCAACAAGGCCGGGAGCGGTCACGGCCGGCCCTTCCTCACTGACTTGACGGCAGCCGAGGTTCGCGCCGCCACGGAAGCCACTGGGCTAGTCGCCGGCCGTCTCCTCGACGCACTCGAAGGTACGTAATAGCCGTTCGGTTCGAGCTTTTACCAGGGTGATTGCGGCCACTGATGTAAAACGGCCCCAAAAGTCGCTACAGCGCATTTCTTCCATTTCATAGATGAGTGCGCCGCTGACAATTGCCCTGACAGTGAGTAGCATGACTTTCATGGAGAATCGCGGCTTTCATCCCGGACATGGTCGGACTTCCGATGTCCCCACGGAGCAGTCGGTACTTCCCGAGCTTGATCCCGCTGACATTCTCAGACTCGCGCCCCAATTCATGATCGCCGACCTGGCAAGTAAGCGCTACTACAAGCCCACGGCCGAGGCATTGGCTCGCGCGAGCGAGAACAATGCCAAGTCCAATCGTTCTACCCGCCTGAAGCACTGACGCTCCGTCGTGGCGTCTTCACCGGATGAACCTGACTCGATACGTGTCGTCTTGGACGCCAACGTGTACGTGAGAGCAGCGGTCCATCTCGGACCGGGTGTTCCTCTGAACGCCCTCCCAAGCCCGATGCCGCCCTTCGAAGGACATCCGGACTATAACGCCGCTCAGGTTTTGTCCATGGTTTTGAGTGGGACCGGCCCCGGGGACCATGTGCTCATACCTTGCATCTGTGATCACATTGCAGACCTGATCTTCAGTGCCCTGACTAGTCCCGAGATCGAAGGTGGTGAGGGTTGGGAAATCTCCGCAGCAAATTCCTTCCTTAACGACCTCTACGACGGACTGAACGGCGCCGGTGGCGTCCAGTCCGATGTGACATACCCAAGGCACGGGAATATCCTTGGCGATGACGACGGGCGGGTGTTTTCCGCTGCAGTGGAATCTGAGGCGAGAGTCTTGGTGACCGCGGACGTTCCGTTTCGCGTTAAGGCCAATGGTCTTCAAGGCATCGCCGTGATGAACCCTCTCGAGCTCCTCGAGCGACTTGACAAGTCCGCTCCAAGGCGTTAGTTCTTCAGCGCATTGCGTGGCCAGTCATTTGGTCGGTCGGCTAATCAATAATCGGTGGTGCGGAACGTCCGCACTTCTTAGTGCGGACGTTCCGCACCATTCCCTCCTCAATGACGTGAGGGCGGCGGCGCAGGCTTGGAAACTTGATGTCAGAGATCTTGTGGCAACACCTCTTGACTTGGCGGCCGTTGCCAAAAGGAAAACACTCGACTCACCCGATTGAGTTCTCATCTGTAAAGACCGGTAAAACCTGGCAACGAGATGTCACAGCCCTGCGCAGGTGCGTTCGACTTACCAACCTTCTGTCTCACCTTGCTACCGAACTCAGTGGCAGGTTTACTACATCTCCGGACTGTCATCTGCATGGCAGGGAACCACACACACGTTGCAGTTGGTTTACTCGTTGGGGTTGGCGTCGCGGCCGTCCTTCACCTCGACCCGGAAGCCACGGCGCTGTTCGCCATGACCAGTGGCGGGGCCGCCCTACTCCCTGACCTGGACGATGACACGAGCGCTGTCACCGATGCCGCCGGCGTCGTACTGGCGCTACCCCTCTCGATCTTCCGTCGGATCGTCATCAGACACCGCGGCCCGACCCATGCGTTGCCGATCTGCCTCGCTCTGGCGGTGGTCGTGTACTGGGTAGGACATCTCTTTGGGAAGGCTCACGGCTCGATACCGGCGTACTGGCCGATACGTCTCCTCATGCCCGTACTTCTCGCGCTGTTGGGGACCCGCTCGGCGCTACGGATCGGTTCGGGCGAACACCTGCGCCCTTTGCTGAACCACCGGCATCGGTTCTACATCGAAGTGCTGGCGGGCCTTTGTATCGGCTACATCGGTTACACGATGGGGCCAACGGCGCACTTCGCCCTGGGCATGGCCCTGGCGGTGGGGGTGGGCGCCGCGTCGCACGCCCTGATCGACGTGCCGTTCGAAAGCGGCGTGCCGCTGTTCTGGCCGTTTGTTCCGTCTTTGAACAGACACGTCTCATTCGGCCATCACAAGGTCGGGGGGACCCTTGACCATTTCACAGCCTTCGTCGCCGTTCTCGCGACATTTGCGTTTGTCACTGTCGGAACCTTTCACGGCGGACCGATGGCCCTCCGTTGGATGCACCATGTTCGCTTCTAAGCACTCGACGTGGCCACCATTTATGCCCACGCTCGGCGTTTCGTTGCCACTCCCCGCGCGAGCGTGCGGCGGGCGGTGGCGACGGCACCGTCCCCCTCTACTTTTGAAGTGAGATAGACCTCCCATGCTCGGGCCCGTGGGTAGCCTCGATCATGGTGAGGAATAATTTAAGCGGAGCTGAGTAGGCCCTAATGTCCGGAAACGCGTTCTTCACCATGTCGGTGAGCACCTCAACATTGAACCAGTCTCCGACCGAGGTGTAGTGGTTATCGTGACCATCACCTTGATTTACCACTTCAAGGGAGATGCTTCAGAAGGTGCCCGAGCTACGCCAAGAGATTCTTCTGGCAGTCTCGGTCTCATCGCCGATGACCTCATGGTCTCTTCAAGCAGAGCCATCCCTGCCTCGCATGGCACTATGCTCACTCCGAACAGATTCGTGATGATCTCAGCGGCCTTGCTCTCGCCGAGGAAGGCCTTGATGGGCGGCTGTTAAGTTCGCCATCTCTTTACCGCCGCCACAGTGACCCCCAGGAGTACTATCGCGGCACCAAGAAAGATCGCGCTTTCGTAAGCCTGCAGGGCCCAATAATGGTTCTCCGGCTGGAACTGAATGACGTCACGCACGTGGTAAAGGGCCTCACAGAACTTCCAGCTGTGCGCTGGCTTCGTGACACCGTTGGCGCCCTGGCAGGTAACCATTCTTATGAGATAGCTATTCCATGCCTGGCCGGGGGCGGGGCTGAAACGACCAACGGGGACAAAGCCCGACCGCACGATCCAGGCAAGCGCAGGAGGGCCACTGTTCGGATCTACTACCTTGCTCACTGCACCGAACGATGGGCGCAGAAAGTCCTGGACGACGAGGCGAGCGCCAATATAGAGCGGGATACTTACCGCGAATGCCCACCCGGTTCGCCGAATGAGCGCCCCGAGAGCAACGCCGAGCATGAAGGCGAAGAGCGCGTAGGCGACGATGACGAATCCGGAGATGTCGAAATTCGATGGCTGAATATGAATGCTGCGCTGGGCCGCATCCGTCCACCACCAGAACAGCGGCGCCAGCGCACCCACGATTCCTACCGTGACGAGTGCCCCAACTCCGACCTTCGTCACGAGCCAGCGGGTCCTCGTGATGGACTGGGTCCACGCGAGGCGATTCGTGAACAACTGCATCTCACCGGCCACCAGGGGCGCTCCTAGCACCAGCCCGAGGATGGCCGGAAGAACGCCACAGAGCGCCGCATTGACCGAACTGAAACGGTCCACGCCCGAGAGGCTGTTCATGCAGATCGGTGAGACTCCGGGAGTCTCAATGGAGCAGTGATGACTCGTGAAGATTGTCCACGCATTCAGTTCAGACGTCCCGGTTACGGCGAGCCAGACCGCGAACGCTGCCGCGACCGCGATCGAGGCAAGGAAGATGGAGCGGTGCATCCGCCACGTTGCCCAGATCACTGCGTGTCCCTTCCCAGATCGCCAGAGCGCGGCTGACTCAGAACCGGAGTCTTCGGCTGCTGCTCGCGCAGGTAGGCGAGCACGATTTCTTCGAGCGTCGGCTCGACCACCCGCCACGAGGGGTCGGTAATTGGCACTTCAACTTGGACAAGCAGGGCTGTTTCGCGTTCGCTGTGTGTCGTTGAAATGACGATGACCCCGGGGGGTACGTCAGGCGGTTGCTCACGAGATCCCAACAGCAGTCGGTGACTGGCGAGCACGTAGTCGAGATCATCCGCGACGAGAACGCGCGACCTCGACAGGATTATCACGTAGTCACAGATCGTCGCGAGGTCCGATATTGCGTGGGAGGAGAGCAAGACCGTCGTGTGATCATCGACGACCGAGCGAAGCAGCACGTGCATGAGGCCTTCGCGAGCAAGGGGATCAAGTGCGGCAACGGGCTCGTCGAGTAGCAAGAGTGCTGGGCGTTTGGCGAGACACATCGTAAGGGCAACTTGTGCTTGCTGGCCAACGGACAGATGGCTGATCTTCGCGTCGCTCGGGATTTCGAGTTCGGTGAGATAGCCGCGTGCGAGAGCGTCATCCCAGTTTGGATTGAGCAGTCTCCCGAATTTGAGCATCTCCTGAACGCGAAAAGCGCGGTAGAGGGGACGCTCCTGGTCGAGGTAGCCGATTTGTCGGAGTACCTCGACGGTCTGGTCCTGTGGGGAATGGCCGAACACTCGGATTTCGCCCGCGCTCGGTGTCGTGATGCCCGCTACCATCCTCAGCAACGTCGATTTCCCCGAACCGTTCGGTCCTACGAGTGCGGCGATCCGTCCAACGGGAAGGCGAATCGAGCAGTCCTGAAGTCCCCATTTATGTCCGTAGCGCTTTCCGAGGGCGACGGCTTCGAGGGCTGGGGCGTCGCTCATGTCGCATTCGTTTCTTTGGACTGAATGACCGCAGCGAAAAGAGCGGAGATTCCCTCGTTATCTACTCCAGCGCTTCGCGCTCGATTCGCCCAATTTTGTAATTCCTGGAGGAGCATGGTTCGATCGCTGGAACTCAGCGAGGACGAGGCCCTGGCAGTCACGAATGTACCGAGCCCGGGGCGCCCCTCAACGATGCCTTCGTGTTCGAGCTCGCGATAGGCGCGGTGAACCGTATTGGGGTTGATCGTGATCTGGGTCACGACCTCTCTCACAGGTGGGAGCTTGTCGCCGGGGCGCAATAGCCCGAGGCTCACTGCCTGACGAACCTGGTCAGCGAGTTGGCGGTAGGGCGCTACGCCGCTGCGCGAGTCCAGTCTGAAGTTGATGAGGGAAGCGCGCGATTCCATTACCTATGTATTAGTACATAGGTACACCGGCGTCAAGTCGTTGTTCTGACGAACGTCAAAGTCGAAATTGCCGTAATCATCGCCGCTCCAAGTCTCGCACGCCAAGCGGTGAAAGTCAGACATCGTACGTTCGCTGGAACTTGACCTATCAATCAGAAGGGGCGGCGTTCTCGTCGTGGTTTCACACTGATCTCATTCGCAGTGTGGGGGGGCACCGTACCCCTATAGGAAGGAGACAACATGAAGCGACATATTTCACTATCGCGGGCCCATGAGCAACCCACGCCCTGGGCTGGCTCGAAAGAGACCGACTGACGGACCGGACAAGAACGAAGGCTGACGCGCGAGCGTCGGAGCGCGTCACTTAGAAGAACTCTTCTGCGCCCCACTCGTCGTCCGGGGTCTGCGTCTGTGTCACAGTCGGTCGAGCCGCTTCGGGCTGGGGCGCGAGCAACTCGTAGGCCTTCTCCTCGGTGATCTTGCCAATGAGCCTTCCGCGAATTATTGCAAACCCGTCTCGTCGCCAGTCGGTCTCTTTCGAACCAACACAGAACTCGTTCCATTGGTAGATGCCGTCGTCGAGAGGGCCCGCCCAGGTGATTGAGCCGTTCTCTCCTTCGGTGTCAGGTTCGGTCTTAACCTTGTCCACGAACTTGTGGTCAAACTTTCCAGACCTGGTAGTGCCGGTGAGCCGAGCGAGCCACGCCTTCCTACCGTAGATACCCAGCAGGACATTCGTCCGCGCTCCGTCGGTGGGGCTGATCATGGTCTCACGCGAACCGTCAAAGTTGATGATGTCCGCGAACAGCGGCTCCTCCTCGTCCACCGCGACCGTAGTGGGTCGCGAGACCAGCGGACATGCAACCGGCGACGGGTCGGCCGGGACCTGGGTCACAACAGTGGCCGGCGCCACGACACCACCGTTCTCCCCGGGGCGAGGGACCAGCGGACGGGCAGCTGGAGTCGCCGGGNNCGCCGGGCCCGCCGGTGCGGTCGTGTCTTCGGGCGTCTCTTCTGCCTCCGCATCCTCATCTGTCACATCGGTCTCGAGGACGATTCCACGACGCTCGTTCACTTTGTTCTTGAAATCACCCCACATGGCCTTGTACTTGTTGGCGTTTCGACGCATCAAGTCGGTATTCTCTTTGTGCTGCGCCTGAACCTCGCCGCGCTCGTCGTACCGCTTGTCAAGGACCCAGAACGGAATCGTCGCCTCCGCGATACCACCACTCATAAGGAGTAACGCGTCACCGGGGGCCCCGGTGAATACGTCGGGGGCGCGCATGGCGGTGATGTACTGGCCCTCAATCAGTGGGCGGGCCGAGACCGAACCCTCGTTGAGCTCGATGCGCTGGGACCCACCAATGGTGGACAGTATGCCGATCAACTGATGGTCGGTGATGCCCGAGAGGAACATCGTACAGACGCTCGCGTCGAAGAGGATGCGGGCGGTCTCGCGCCCGTACACGTCCTCTATCTGTCCGTAGCTCTGGAATACGCCGATGATTTGGATTCGGGTGCTGCGGGCCGTGGTGTAGAACTCCTGGAGGTCGGGGATCGGGCAGAGATTCGCGAGTTCGTCGCCCAGCACGATCAGCCGGTAGGGGAGACGCTCGTCGTTGTGCTCGTTGGCGAAGTCGTTCGCCTCCGTCAGAAGCTCGTGCAGCGCCGTGGCGAGTAGGGAACGGGTCATCCCCTTCTCCTTCATGTTGCCCACGAGGAAGAGGGCGTCGCTGCCCTCCTTGCGCACCCAGTCACGCGGCATAAAGTTCGGGTCTTTGGTGGCGCGGAACGCGCCCTCCGTTGCCAGTCCGAGCATCAGTCCGTTCAGCGTGGCCTGGATGCTCATACCGGTGGCGCCCGAGGCGCTCAGGCCGTGCTGCTCCTTCCATTCAACGTCGCCTTCTTTGGACAGCAGCATCTTGCGGGTGTCCTGCCAGGCCCGCAGCGCTTCCTTCTCACCCGCGGCGAACAGAATACGGTCCACATCGGTTTCGTCCGGGTCGGTCCACGCCTGGGCCCAGCCGAGGGCAGTCTCGTAGCTCTCGTTTCGGATGTAGGCCGCAAACAGCGAGGGGCCCAGGATCAACATCGCCTGGGTGAGCCAGAATTCGTCGCGCCCGCGCGACTCTGGCTCGCGCCCGCTCTCGACGAGTCGCTTGGCTGTGCGTTTGGCGTCGTCGAAGGAGCCTGACGACATGATCGGACTCCATCTGATCGAAGTCCCGTAGCGATCCGAATGAACAGTCTTTCCCGTGAGGTCCCACATCCCCACGTCCATGCCCTGCGAGCGGAGGTGCTTTACAGTTGGCCCCGCCAGGTCACGCGGTTTAATAGAGAGCACAACCACCTTCGTGGGAAGGATCCTCTTGTCCGGGTTCGCCATCTCGATGTTCAAGAGCATCGTCTGCAACGCAACGCCCTTTCCGGAACCGGGGGCGCCGATGATAAGTCCCGATCCCTCGTCAGGCAACCCAAGGGATACCAACTGCTTCTTCTTTCCCCAGTCGGGCGCAAGATTGGCCTGGCAGAACGGGACACGCAGTGGCAGGTCATCAAGGCTGATGACGTAGCGAGAGACCTCTTTCTTGACCTCGATGAAGTGGCCGTCTTCTGGCTTCTTGGCTGGTGCGTTCTCGGCGTCACTGCCGAAGGCCTTTCGAATGTTGCGACCAACCGTCACGAAAGAACCTTTTCCTTCCACTTCATCGACGATCTTGTGCTTCGTCAGCAGCTCGGCGAAACCGACCGACCACCCAAGAAGGGCTACGACAACCAGCAACTTGCTTGGCGCCAGCACGAAGGCGAACGGTCCATACGCGGCGGCCAGAAATGCTCCGGTGCCCCCAACCTTGTGGAGCAACTCAATGACAGCAAACGACGCAAGGCCGGCCCCGGCCCACGCCAGGATTAAGTGCCAGATCTTCGACAGCACCTCCAACGCCCCATCAACAATCCTCTTGGAGCGCAACCACACCACAAGGAGAGCCACCGCCACGACACCGATGAACAGCTCTATTGAATTGGACATGAGATTGTGAAAGAGCGTGAGGGGCCCACCCTGTCGCATGGCGTAACTGGCGAACGCCAGGGCGGCGCTCCGGCGGAAGTAGAGGGTGAATCCTGTGGCTTTATTGATCTTCGGCTTGTTTGACATGTTCGAATGGACCTCGCTCCGTCCGGTCACCCACTTGTGAGCGGGTCTCGTGTATTACGGTGCGCAGCGAAGAGCGTTCTGCACGAGACACCCGGCCGCCGGGCGTGCCGCGAGATCGCCCACCGTTTGGCGTTGGGGGCGAAAGTTGATGGTGACACCCTGCAAGGGTGACCCTCTTGCCGTATTCTCACGTCAAGGCAACAGTAAGGATGGGGTGAATGTCTGACGATGATGCCTTGATTCACACCGAAACGGTCTCCTGGGGATTCAGGACGACGAGTCCCATTGTTCTCGACGAGACAAGCAGGACCCGGACTGTATTCATGGGAGAGATCCACGACGGCAAGCTTCGTAGTCACATGGTCCGACAGAGGAAGGGCGAAGGAGGCGAGTGGCTGGACATCAACGAAGTTAATTTCAACCAGATTCCGCCAGATGCGGGCGTCAAAATTGAACTCAACACTGCGGCTACTGAAAGGCTGTTCGATCGGTTGGTGCAGTTGCGAAGGATCGCAGATTCCGAGCTCCCTCCTTCTGGCTCTAAGGATTTCGTTGTTGCTCCCGCCGAGGAGGTCGTCCGCGTGGTCGGGCGCGAGCGGGCGCAAGCGATCCGCATTCTCCTTGCTTTACCTCTGACACAAGAGGACTGGGAGGCGCTGATCGAGTCTGCTCCCGACATTGCAATCAGCTTGGCAGAGGCCCAACTTCTTCATCAACGCAAGGCGACCATCGACGAGTTCGAGAGTTCTCTCAGGGAACACTCTGATGATGAAGCTTTCTGGCAGGAGTTCTTCAAGAAGAATCCATGGATGCTGGAGGCTGCGTTCTCCGCGGCGGTGGTGTTGTTGGCTGATGACATCTACATCGGAGGGAAGCGGGCTGGCAGTAGACATGGACTTGGTGGATCTGTGGCGGACTTTCTATTTTCAGACGAAAGCACAAAGAGCTTCGCGGTCGTCGAGATCAAAACACCTTCAACACGGTTGATCGGTGCTCGATACAGAGGATCTCCGAACGAGGCAAACGAGATTTTCAGTCCAAGCAGCGAGCTATCTGGTGCAGTCGTGCAGGTCGGCAACCAGATCGCATCGGCCGTTGCCGACTTCGATCACGTACTTCGTGAATCGTATCCAACCAACCTGGATCGAGTTCATCCGAAGGGAGTTCTCATTGTAGGCCAGAAGGATGGCTTAGGCCCACGAGAACTGGCATCGTTCAACCTGTTCCGACATAAGTTGTTCAGTCTCACCGTCATTGCCTACGACGAACTCTTACGACGGCTTCGCATCATGTACGACTTGGAGATACCAACTGCGCCCGAGCAGTAGCAAGGTCGGCGTCTAGTTCGTTCGGATTCGGGCACCAACAGTGACCTGAATCGCAAGGTGCCCGAATCCGAACGTGGTCACAACAACGTCAAGTGCGGGTCTCTTGTCCACTGCGGGGGTACTTACCATGTAGCGGCCCCAGGGAAGCACCACGCCTTTCTCTGGGGGCAAATGGCGCCCGAGCGTAACGGTTGAGTGTTCGAGGGGTTGGTCTTGCAGGGCAAACTCGTGGAAGACGTGACTGGGTAGGTGTTGAACTCCTTGGTGGGTGTCGAGGTAGTAGGTGTCGAGTGACAGCGCCTTAAGCTGGCACCAGGCAGCTATTTGTCTCTGGGCGGCGGGGGAGAGGTCAGTCCGGAATCCCCGAATTAGGGGCTCGAGTAACGGACGCGTCAGATTCTGCAGGTNNATCCATGTGTTGTTGCAGCCAGCGCACGCCCGCCTCAGTTTGATTGTTGCCAAGCTGCCGAACTGTTGGGAGCGTTGAGACACCGGTTCGCCCGGCACGGCGGTGATGAAGTCAGTGGTGATTTGCCCTTCTGGATCGAGCTCTCTCGCAAGCCAGTTGGGGATCACGTCCTCCCGCGACCGTGGTCGGCGCTGGTTGCAGAATACGCAGAGCACAGTTTTAGGGCTCCGATTCGTTGCTTGTCTCTTGTCACTCATCCTTGGTTGAAAGAGTAGCGATTCGGTATGTTGCGGAGCCCTGCTCTGGGGTCTTCAATCGACTCAAGTCGGCTGCGGTCCCGCTTTGGTGATCATCTATGCTACGCGGACTCGGCAGAGTTCTCCTTCATGAAACAGTCCCACTTACGCGCCGACATCACCACGTAGGCGTCACGGTGGCTGCACTCCGATTCAGGCGTTCGTTCGGCTTCGGCGAGATCCCACAAGAGAAGGGCATTAAAATCACACGCTCGCTCGTAAGCCATTAGCAGGAGGGCGTCCGATGCAGTCGCACACCAAAACATCGTGCCCTCCTTGAACTCGTCTCCAAACGGAACTTGAAGCAGTTGCAAATGTTCAAAGCGCTCCGGCCGAGCGTCAAGGAAACTTCTTGAAACTCTTACCGATAGTTGTTCGGCGAGTTCTGGGGTGAAGTCCAGGGTCACTGTGGTCATGGCTGCTTTCCTTCTCGCGCTTGGCTGTGGCTTAACACCGATGGTGCGATACTACAAACACAACAGCGAGGAGGAGTGGTTCACACCTCGCGGGCGTAGCGCCGGTCTTGAGAGTTACGGTGTGGCATGTCCGACCTGATTATCCCTTCGTGCCTGCTCAAGCTGGAAAGGGCTGAAAAACATCTCGTCGATCTCGAACTGGAAATTGCCGCGTATTGCGACAGCCACCCATACACGGTGCGCGTAGGGATTGAGGGCAAGCGTAAGGTCCACCGCCTTTGCTTCACGAGCCAGATCGACCGTCGTGTCTACTTGGTTGCTTCTGACTTTCTTTATAACATCCGGTCGGCTCTCGACCACCTCGCTTGCAGTCTGGTTCCGAAGTCGCAGGGGAGCCACGTCGGCTTTCCAATCTTCTGGCAGGGTGTGTGGGACCCCGCCAAGCCAGGGGAGAATCAGCAGCGACTGGATGACCGGGAAAGGTGGACCACTTACACCCGATTTATGCACCCTGATGCTGTCGCAATCCTCAAGAGATTGCAACCTCGTGATGGTGCCCGGGATACCGATCCCGATATGCATTATCTCAGTATCCTCAACCGCCTCTCCAACATCGACCGTCACCGAGACTTGGCCGTGTACTCCACTGGACTCAAGGAGTTCACGTTCACTTTCGGTACACCTCCGCACCAGACGTGTTGGAGTCCACCCGTCGCTGACATCAACATGGTTCTGCGCGATGGCGCAAAGATCGAAGTCCCCAAAGGTGAAGTGAATGTGGAGGTCAAGGGCCGACCGATAGTAGCGGTCCGTGTCACTCAGCCCAAGGGGGAAATAATCATCCCCGCACACTTCAGGGCTGCTTTCCCCAAATATCGCGAGCAGATCATCCTTCCGCTCCTCAACTTCGTCAGCCCCGGTCCCAAGGGGAAATGACTCATCCCGAACTTCGGCGCCAGTGCCCTGAAAGGGTAAATCGACCCCTTAAGCGCACTGAATAAATTCGAGGTTCGACGTTTGAAATTTTACACATCATTTACACCATCACATGAGGCGAATCGCAGGGCATAGTCAGTACAGGATGTGGGCTCCGATCAGATCAGGGGACTGTCAAGAGATGGCAAATATGGTGTAATTGCACGTGAATTGTTAAGAAGGCCGGTTCGTGCGTGAGTTGCAGATCGACGACGAAAGGCGACGGGTCCAAAGAAGCCGTCGGGCTCATAACCCGAAGGTCGCAGGTTCATATCCTGCCCCCGCCACGAAAATCGAAGGCCCAGGCATTGCCTGGGCCTTCGTACTGTCTGGAGCAGATTTCGCCGCGCAATTGACGGACAATACGTTTCCATCTTGTGCTCTGACGCCTGAGCAGGATTCGTTGCTGGCAAAGCACCTCTACCTGAAGGGGACGATAACCGGACCAGGTATGCGCTCGTAGACAGCGAAGAAGTCGCGGTCGTCGGGATAGAGGTAGCGATCCACAGACTGATCGGGCTGGGGCTCCACCATGGTGGGATCAAGGCCGTGCTCGTGGCTGTAGGTGATCAACGTGTGCCAGTCGGGGTTGATATCGAACTCCATGGCGTCGATCGCTCCTGCGTGCCGAAGAATCTGGGCGAGCGAGACGACCGTCTGGTCGTTCGCTACAACGTAGATGAGGTTCCCCTCTTTGTCGATGCCCACGCCAGTGCGCCACACACTGACCGCGTTCCCGAGCGTGAAGCCCCACTGGGGACTGTCGGGATCGGTGTTGAGTTTGGGGTTAAGTATTCCGTGCCACACGATCGGCGTGAGGCTCTGTCTGGCCCAGGCGACGTTGGATCCGGGGCTCGGACCGCCGTGCCACACGACGATGGAGATTTGTCCATCCTTGTAACCGACCAACGTGGCGTTCCCGTCGGTAAGCGGTTCGTTGGTGTGCCCGTTCACCGCTGAGCCGTTGTCGCCATCGGAGTAGATGAAGCCCGCGTTGAACGTAGCGAGTAGGCGGTACCGCTGGTCGTACGGAACCATCGAAGGACCGCGGTCGCTCGCTTTCGGGGGTTCGTAGCGACCGGGATAGTAGGCCAGATCGACGAGGGAGTGGTTGAACCAGGCAACGTAGGCGACCATTTGGGGATAGGCCCGGTCAGGTCGGTACGTGGTCACGAGCACCGGCGGTTTCCCGTGGACGGCAGGACCCGTGCGCTTCCACAACCCTTCACCCGGCAGGGGGGTAGCGAAGACCGGCGCAATGGGCGCCGGCCAAGCGCTCTGAGTGTGGTGTGCTCCGAGAGTAGTTGGTAACCCTCGACCCGCTGTTTTGCGGAGGCCGATACTTGGTAACTTAGTGAGTTGAGGTCCGCCTTTCTTCGGCGCGTGATCGCTGTAGTAAATGTGTTCGACCTCATCAACAGCCCAGTTACCGAATGGGAGTGTGCGAACCCATTCGGTGCTCTTTTCTGAGAAGTTCATGCTGGAGGGTCGCAGCATGTAGACCGCGAAGGAGGACACGAGCCACACGAGGATCCCGAGGATGAGGCAGCCCAGACCTAAGCGCACGCGACGCAGCGCGCGTCGGCGCTTCGTAGTTCGCCGAGGACCCAAGTTGGATCGCGCCGCCTGCTTCGTGTCCATGTCTCTAGGGTAAGCGCACTCGCGGTCGCCTACCGAGGCTGTCACCTTGGCCTCGTACGGAGACCGAACCGCGTTGTCGTGATCGTTGGACATCGTCGAGACTTCTTCGGGACCGCTGCACGTTTCGTTGACGGTTTGACCCGCCCCACGTTTTAGTTACCCAATTTTGGTGA
>PMAL01000165.1:0-2243 GCA_003152555.1 Acidimicrobiaceae bacterium
CGATTGCCCGGCTATCTCTCTATCGTTCTGCTGGTGGGCCTGGTCGGTGGGCTCGCGATGGCTTCTCTCGCCGGTGCTCGACGCACCCAATCGTCGTACCCAACGTTCCTCGCGAGCACAAATCCCTCGGACTTAACTGTTTCCGCAGGCGCCCTTAATTCCGATGCGGCCGATGGTTCGAGCGCCTTCACGAAGAAGATTTCGCACCTGCCCGGAGTGATACGGGTACGTGACCTCAGTGCGCCGGCCGTCATCCCGCTCACCAAAAAAGGGGCGCCACGCCTTGAACTGGCCAACGTCATACAGATCTACGGCAGCCTCGACGGTGAACTCAGCCAGCAGGACCGCCTCACGATCATCAAGGGACACTTGACAAATCCGAGGCGAGCAGACGAGGTGGAAATGACGGCGAGTGCCGCTGACTTCCTACGGCTGCGTGTCGGTCAGAAGATACTTCTCGGCGTTTTCACCAGCGGGCAAACCGAGTCCGCGGGCTTCGGCACCGCCAAGGTGCAACCTCGCCTGCGAATTGAGGCAACACTGACGGGCATCGTGGTGTTCAACAACGAAGTTGTGCAAGACGACGTCGACCGGGCGTACGGCTTTATGGTGCTCACACCCGCGCTGATTCACCAGGTTGCCGCGATTTCGCCCTCCACGGCCACGCCAGTGCTGTACGCCTTGCAGCTGGACCACGGAAGCAGGGACGACGCCAAGGTGGAAACCGAATTTATTCGCGCCACCCCGCCGCAATCCAGTTATCAAATCCACGTGGTCGCTCGAACCACGGCGCAGGTTGAACTTTCAATCAAGCCGGAGTCCGTGGCTCTGGGCGCCTTTGGCATCATCGCGGCGCTCATTGCGCTGATCCTCGGGTTACAAGCAATTTCGCGCCAACTGCGGTACAACGACGAGGATCGAAGAGTGCTATGGGCACTCGGCGCGAGTCCGGCGACCATCGCTGGCGACGGACTTATTGGCGTCCTCGCGGCGGTTATGTTGGGTGCGTTGCTGGCAGCAGCGGTTGCGGTGCTGCTCTCTCCCCTGGCGCCTCTTGGACCAGTGCGCGATGTCTTCCCGCATCCCGGGATTGCATTCGATTGGACCGTGCTGGGCGCTGGTCTGTTGGTGTTGATCCTCGCACTCGGAGCCGCGACAGTCGCCATCTCAATTCGCCGGTCCCCGCAGCGTGCGCGCGGCCGTCGCCGAGCGCCGCAACGAGGGTCAACAATCGCTCGCGGTGCCGAATCGTTGGGCCTGCCCGTTTCTGCGCTGGTGGGCGTACGCTTCGCCCTCGAACCGGGACGGGGTCGCACGGAAGTTCCCGTTCGCTCGACGCTCATGGGCACGGTTCTTGCCGTCACTCTGCTGGTGTCCACACTCACATTTTCGAGTGGTCTCAGCACCCTCGTTTCCCATCCGTCGCTGTACGGTTGGAACTGGAGTTACATGCTGCTACCGAGCAACGACGTCCCACCACACGCATTGAATTTGCTGAGTCACGACTCCGACGTCGCCGCCTGGAGCGGTTACTCGGGTTACGCCAGCGTGCAGATTGAGGGCCAGAACGTTCCGATGTTGTTAGGCCATCCACACGCCAAGGTCTCGCCACCAATCTTGTCCGGTCACGGGCTCGACGCCAACAATCAAATCGTGCTGGGATCGGCCACGCTCGCCGAACTGCACAAGAAGGTCGGCGACACGGTCGCGGTTTCGTACGGCTCACCCAAGGACGCCCCGATCAACGTGCCACCGACTCCCCTACTCATCGTGGGCACGGCAACATTTCCCGCGGTGGGATCGTCCAGTTTCATAGCGGACCACACGTCGATGGGCACGGGTGCCCTCATCTCCAGGGGAGTCGAACCGCTAGCGTTTCAGCGAGCCCTGCGTGCCAAAGATCCGAACCTCAACGGCCCCGAACTCGTCTTCGTGCGCCTGCGAGCTGGCGTCAGCGCGGCCGCAGGCCACGCCAATGCCCTCCACATTGTCGCCGCCGCCGATCAGACGTTCGCTGCCGATCCCAACGGACAAGGCAACGTTGTTGCCGTTCGCGGCGTTCAGCGTCCCGCCCAGATCGTTGACTATCGCAGTATTGGCTCAACCCCGATATTCCTCGCATCAGCGCTCGCACTGGGGGCTATCGTCGCGCTGGCCCTCACGTTGGTGTCATCGGTTCGACGACGGCGACGGGATCTGGCCCTATTAAAGGCACTCGGCTTCACCCCACGACAGCTCGCTCG
>PMAL01000165.1:2301-10747 GCA_003152555.1 Acidimicrobiaceae bacterium
TGGTGGCCACCATCCCCGGAAGAATCGCGGCGAGAACATCGACCGCACTGGCGCTCAGAGCCGAATAGGGCCCGAGATCATTTCCGAGCAACTCGGAGTTCGCCATCACAGATTTTGCCTACGATATCGAAGTCGTGATCACTTCACGCCGCCCCGTCGTCACCGCAACAAGGTGGCTAGTCATTTTGAGTACGGCAAAATGTTGAGATGACCAACGATGAATCGCACACGTTCGTGAGACAGTGGGCCGACGACTGGAACTCACACGATCTCGCTCGAATTCTGGGCACTTCTCCGACGACGTCACGTTCGCGTCAACAGTGGCGCAACAGATAATGCCCGAGAGCGGCGGGATTATCCACGGCAAGAAAAAGCTTGAGGAATGCCGGCGTGAGGGAATGCGCGGATCCCTGATCTTCATTTCGACGTCATCGCCACGTACGTCGACGTCAACACCCTCGTCATTAACTACCGAAATCAAAGAGGCGTCTTAGTAAACGAAGTCCTTGAATTTGCAGGCGACGTCGTCGTGCGCGGTCAAGGTACGTATCTGGGCGATCCGGCTGACCCCGCCGCCACGACACCGAGGTCCTGAACCACGTGCCGTCACGGCCCGAGATATTCAATCTTCCCTACAGCTTCTGGGGGGTAATCAAATACTTTTCACCCGATGCTTGAAGCCCGTAGATGGTGAAAGCTTCGGGTTGCAGGGCCTCGGCGAGCGAGACCTCTTTCGCGTACGTGCTCGAGAAGGTGGTCTCAAGTCCACGCGCAACGCGTTGGCGAAGCTCGTTGACCGCATCTGGTCCAATGCTCTGCAAGAAAGGTGGCAGCAGCCAGCCGCCCACACCCCACGCGAAGCCAAAGTTGCGAGTCAGTATGGTCGGTCCGCGATCGAGACCACCATATATATAGACCTGCTTGTGGGAGTTTGAGCCGTACCGACTGTATTCCGTGGCATCCCTCGATGCAGCCACCTCCATAGCGGACAAGATTTGGCTCGCGAGGTTTCCGCCGCCCGTCGCGTCAAAACCAACCGTGGCCGACGTGGCAACTACGGCCTCGATGAGCTCGCCCATGAACGAGGGCGACGATGAGTTGCAGACGTACTGCGCACCCAACGCGCGCAACGTCTCAACCTGTTCGGGCTTGCGTACGATGTTCACGAGTGGCACCTGCTCTTCGCCACAGAGTTTGACGAGCATCTGGCCCAGGTTTGACGCAGCGGCGGTGTGCACGATGCCAGTGCGGCCCTCTCGGCGCATAGTCGCCACCATGCCCAGGGCCGTCAGCGGGTTAACAAACGCGGAGGCTCCGGCGGACGCCGGCGTACCCTCGGGCAGGACCATCACGAGCGCAACGTCAACCGTTCGGTACTGGCTGTACATTGATCCCCCGGTGACGGCCACCGTTTTGCCGAGTAGCGCTTGGGCCGTCTCTGACGAGCCGGCCGCGACCACGGTGCCGGCTCCCTCGTTGCCGACAGGTAATGAGGCTCCCACACGAGCGGAAAGTCCTCGTAATGCATTCACGTCAACGGGCGCGGTGAGCAGCGGACTTTCAGTGGTACCCGACACGGTCGCCCGACTCATGTCCGCGCCCGCGAAGAGCAGGCCAAGGTCCGAAGGATTTATCGGTGACGCCTCAACGCGAACCACAACTTCGTGCGGCCCCGGCTCCAGGACGGCAACCTCCATCAGCGAGATCTCTAGGGTTCCTTGCGTCGTGACGAGCGAACGCAACGATCGGCCCGTCGATGGAAAATCAATTGTCATGGCACTGCCTCAGTTCGTCTCACTGGAGTTAACAAGCAGAGCGTAGTGAACTGAGTTGTCCTCCACCCGCGACGCTGATTCGAGCGTGCGTCAAGGCCCCTGCTAGGACCAGGACGCGTCGCGGGGCGATGCATCCGCTGGGTAGTACCACCACGTTTACGAGTGCGGCTACCCACCCGCACATCAGACGTTGCAGGTACTAAACATCTAGGGATGCATGTCAGGACACATCTGCCGATGGGGTCTGCGCGGACGTGAGCCAGGCCCTTCGCGTTGCCTGGTACCGCTTTCGGGCAACCCTGCACGACCGATGGGGCGGTTATGTGACCATCGTCCTACTGGTGGCGTTACTCGGAGGTCTCGCGATGGGAGCGATCGCCGGGGCCCGACGCACGCAATCTTCCTTTCCGACGCTGCTCTCCCAAACAGACGCGTCGAGCGTGGAAACTCTGACGGGCGTCTACAACCCGGCGATTGGTCAAAAAACCGGGTACAACCCCGGGTTACTTCAAAAAATCTCTCATCTTCGTTACGTGAAGCGCGTGGGCAACATAGTGGACCTCAACCTCCTGCCACTAAATCCCAAAGGACAGCCGTTACTCGCGGCCGACGGACAGTCAATGGCGGGAAGCGTGAATGGCGAAGAGTTCGTTCAGGACCGCGTCTTCGTCACCGACGGAAGGTTGGCGAACCCACGTCGTGTCAATGAGTTCGTGGTGGACTCAGCGACCGCAAAATCCCTCGGATTCCACCTGGGGCAAGTGGTCACGTTCTACGCCTACTCGAACGCAAAAACGGCGCTCATAGAAAGCGAAGGAGCACAAAAGTTCTTCACGAAAGTGAAGCCGGATTATCGTTTCCACGTCAAGCTAGTCGGTCTCGGCGTCATTCAGGCACAGAACCTCATGCAAGACCAAGTCGATGCTTCTGGGAGCGGCATAATTCTCTTTACTCCAGCGCTGACTGATCGATTGGTACGGTGCTGCGTCAATACATCCCTGAGCGCAATACAACTACGGGGAGGTTCGCAACACGAAGCAGCCTTCGCAAAAGAGTTGGCGGCCATTTTTCCTAAGGGCCTGCCCCTGGAACTCACCCAATTGTCAAACGTCGAAGCCAAGGCGGAGCAAACCATTAAACCGGAATCACTCGCACTCGGCGCATTCGGTCTCATAGCTGGACTAGCCGCGCTGATTATTGCTGGTCAGGTGATTTTTCGGCGACTTCGATTCAACGCCATCGACGGTGCGGTGTTAAGAGCATTGGGCGCGGGCCCTAGAACGACCACCATCGACGGGACACTTGGAATCTACGGTGCCGTGCTTGCCGGTTCGCTACTCGCGGTACTCGTCGCCGCGGGGCTCTCACCGTTAGCACCACTCGGACCAATCCGACCTTATATTCCTCACGGCGTGAACTTCGACTGGACCGTGCTGGGGATTGGCGTCGCCGTCATCTTGGTGTGTCTTGGCGCCGTTACGGTGGTAGCCGCACTGCGAATGGCACCCCAGCGAACATCGACCTTTGAAAATATCACGAGTGCACGTGGATCACGTGCGGCCCATCTCGCGGCGACAGCCAACCTCTCGGTGCCGGTGGTCACGGGGATCCGGTTCGCCTTAGAGCCGGGCACGGGACCCAATCGAGTGCCGGTGCGCTCGGCGATTCTCGGAACTGTCTTTGCGGTGATCATCGTCATCTCCACGGTTACGTTTGGCGCGAGCCTGCACACGCTGGTCTCGAAACCTTCTCTCTACGGATGGAATTGGACCTACGAAATGAATGGCGGCGGGGGTCTCGGCGATATTCCTGCGGCGGGAGCGGCAAAACTGCTCAACCACAATAAATACGTTGCGGCATGGTCGGGCGTCTACTTCGGGTCCCTCAAGATCGACGGCCAGAGCGTCCCGGTCATGGGCGCTACACCGAAAGCCAAAGTAAGCCCACCCATCGTGACCGGGCACGCGTTCGACCATTCTAACCAAGTAGTGCTCGGCGAAGCAACGCTCACCCTATTGCACAAGAAGGTCGGTGACACGGTCGATGTAAACAGCCCTGGCGCTAAGTCAACCACACTTCGCATTGTTGGAACAGCGACGATGCCCACCATCGGCGAAGAGGGTTCCCACCTCGAGATGGGCAGCGGGGCATTGCTGGCGTACCAGCTGATTCCGCCCGGTCAGAGAAATCTCTTCCATGTGAAGCCCGGACCCAACGCCATCCTCATCCGAGTAAAGGCCGGAGCAAATCACACCGCCGCACTCAATTCGTTCAGAAGAATCTTGGCGAGGTTGGGTGGCAAGTCGAACGGCGGGGCAATGCAGGGTGTGCAACGTCCCGCCCAAATCATCAACTACGGCACGCTCGGTGCAACCCCGGGCGTGCTGGGCGGCGCACTGGCAGTGGGTGCCGTCATTGCCTTAGGCCTCACACTCGTCGCGTCAGTCCGCCGCCGCAGACGCGACCTGGCCCTGCTAAAGACACTTGGTTTTACCAGACGTCAACTCGCTAATACCATTGCGTGGCAGTCAACCATCGCGGTGGGATTGGGCACGGTTGTTGGCGTACCACTCGGCATCATCATCGGTCGCTTCCTTTGGGACCTCTTCGCTCGAGAGATCAACGCAGTGCCCGCACCCACGGTGCCCGCACTGTCCGTAATGCTGATCATCATTGGCGGCTTAGTGCTAGCGAACGTTGTCGCGGCTATTCCCGGGCGCATCGCGGCTCGCACTCCGACGTCACTGATGTTGCGGGCCGAGTGATGTCCTTCGACACAGATGTATAGACACGAAATCGTCTGATCAGCTACTCGTAGCCTTTGTTTGTGGACAGTTGTAAAGCCCGAATTCGGCGCCAAGACCTTCCGGCAACTCTCGGGCCTTCATACAGTGACGTTGGACCCACTCGAGGCGGCCGACGATCACAATTTGAGTTTTATCCGCAATTGTGCGAGTCCCGTCTCGTGTTCTTTCTCACTCTCAAGACGGCCGCTGGCATCGCCCACATCGGTGATCAGTGACTAGTTGGCCAACGTGACACTGACGTGATCGGATACGTCGAGCAATTCAACCCACGTCTGACCGGGCTTGAGATTAATGACGCCTCCCGAGGAGGACTTGTAGACCGTTGCCTGACGAAGGTCGTGTCGCGACCACGTGCCGCGCTGCAGGGTTCCGCCAGAAAAAATCTCGACGGGTCCAGAGCCGATCAATTGCGCGTACGAGCCGAGGACGCCCACGCCTCCTGGATACTGCACCGTCATTACGATCACATTCTTCGGCGATATTCGCACGCCATTAGCGCTCACGTCCGGCTCATCATAAATGGATCGGTCCCACGACTTCTTCTCGGTATTCCACACGTACGAGGTGGCGAAACCGTTGGCGAATCCAACGACGAAGGACTTAACGTGTGGTCCGGGCGTCTTCGTATTTGGCGATGAGTACGTAAAGAGAGCACGAGGCGCAGAAGGATGTGCGTCCATTTTCATCAATAGTGCCGCGTTCGCGAACAAGTTGTGCGGGGGGTACCGCGCGGCGTCGCGAAACATGGCGGCACCGCTATTCGCTTCGTCAAAAAGTTTCACCGGCGCGGTCATGATGCTCCTCACCGCGTACTCGGCACCTCCAGAAAAGGCGAAGATTCCGCGGATGGGAAAGACAATCTCCCGGTCCGTCTTGCGCACTGAGCGAACCGGGCCAACTTGGGTGGGCAGTTGAGAATTGAAGATTGCCGCCAACCGAGTAATCCCGCCTTCGACAATCTCCTCGTACACCACGTCGGCGTCTTCAATCCCGTACTGCGGCATTGCCTCCGGGGTGTTGTCGATCTTGATCGTGAGGGCAGCGCGATGTTTGGTCACCCCCAATGGATCGGGCAGACCTGTCAGGGGGGCAACGGGACCCTGCTTCAGCGTCGTGGTCGTCGTTGGCAACGTCGTTGTCGATGTTGCATCTCCTAATGTTGTCGTGGTCGTCGAATCGCCATACGCGCTAGACACCACCAAAGCGCTCATACCCAAAGCAATAGCCAGCGTCATCGGCAAAATTCTTTTCATTAGGTCAAGTTACTGGCATGCGTGACCTCAATCCTCATGTAGCGTTCACTTGACGTGGCGAGAGCCATCTAATACTGGAGGCCCACCATGGTTGACACCACCCCGAACCGCTCACCTCGCTCGCTTCACCGTTCGCTCGCTCACGGCGCCCTCGTCCTGGGTATCACAGGCGGCTCGGTTCTTTTGGCCGTGCCAACGGTCTCTCAAGCGGCCTCGCATTCGGTCACCCTGAACCAGGGTCGGCACACCGTCGTGGGCCACGAAACAGCACGAGCATCGTCGATCTGCGACAAGGTGAGCGCGGCATCCGTCTCGGCACTCATCGGCTATAAAGTTCCGGCCGCCACCGCCATCACCTATAACATCAAACCAACCAAGGCAAACTACGAAATCTCCGGAACAAATACGCTCTGCACCTACGGTTCAGGAAAAAGCATGGCCGCACTGCTCAAGGACGTTTCGCTCTCGATCGAAGTCATCTCAAAGCCCCTTACGTCGGCCGAGATGCAACAGTCGATTGCGAAGGCGAGCAAAACTGCCAAAATCAAGTTCACGTCATACTCCGGTCTTGGCGTTCCCGGTTTCTATTTCAGCGTGACGGAGGAGGGTATCACGGGTCAGGGAATCACCGGAATTGAAAGTGGAACACACTTCTTCTCTGCTGACGTCGAGAGCAAGAACGTGTCAAAGTCAACGATTGCCGCGCTCGCAAAGCTCGCGGAGAAACTGTAGGTCGCTCATTGGCTCGGAATATCTTTCCCGAGTCAATATCAAGATGTAGCCCATCGAGTCGAGTTTCAACGTGAGGGGATGGTGGTCTCTAAGGCAAGTCTGTTGCTCTCAGTAGAATCGGTACGTTGAGTGGAGAACATTTTTCTAAGACTCTGGACGGAGCAGGAGAAGCAATATGGAGAAGAGCACTCCAGCCAAAAGCAAGTCGCCCTCTAAATTGATCGACGCGAGAATCAAAGAACTCGACGACTGGCGCGGCACGACGCTCAGTCGACTCCGTAACTTGATTAAGGAAGTCGACCCCGACGTCGTCGAGGAGTGGAAATGGAGAGGGGTTCCGGTGTGGTACCACGACGGAATGATCTGCACAGGCGAGACTTACAAGAACGTCGTGAAGATGACCTTCGCCAAAGGGGCGGCTCTGACGGATCCTTCGGGCCTCTTCAACTCCAGTCTTGACGGGAACACAAGGCGTGCCATCGACTTCCATGAGGACGAGAAGATAGACGAGGAGGCGCTGAAGACTCTCGTTCGCGCCGCCGTGACCGTGAACAAGTCCACAGCCTAAAGAATGGCCGAAACGCGGATCGGTGAGGCTGAGTACGTGAACGGGCGAGCAGCAAAGCTTCTCGGATGGCTTACGGCGATTCTGATGGCCGTCGCGGCAGTACTGCTTTTCGCAACAGGTGGGATCTAGTTTGTCCGAGCCGCCAGGATGCTGACGGGCGCGAGCAGACGGCTCACAAGTTGACGGCAACGGATCCTCCGCACCGAGTGAGGAGAGCGGGAGTTCGCCTCGCGGTCGGGGCGCTGCTCGGTACGAGCGCCGGCGCCGCCTCCGCGGTGGCAGTGACGTGGCAAGCAGCTGAACTCATCGGCTGGATTGTGGCCGCCGCGTTCTATGTGATCAGTCTCTGGGCGGCCCTGGGTGGTCTGGACGCGGAGGGCACTGAACGGGTCGCCGTCCGCGAAGACCCGAGCATCCGAATTGCCGAGGTCGTCATGCTCACCGCAGCGCTGGCCTGTCTCGGAGGCGTTGGCATGGCGCTTGTCAAGGCCGGAAACTCCCGAGGAGGCGAGAAAGCGTTTCTCATCGCGGTAGGCGTCCTGAGTGTGATGGCAGCCTGGAGTCTGGTGCATACAATTTTCACCCTCAGATACGCCCGGCTGTACTACACAGGGCCTCATGGGGGTATCAACTTCAACGAGAAGAGCGCGCCCGCCTATCCCGATTTCGCCTACGTCGCGTTTACTGTCGGCATGACATTCCAGGTGTCTGACACCAACCTCACTAGCCAGGCGATCAGGAGAACCGCGCTCCGGCATGCCCTGATCTCGTACCTGTTTCGGAGTTGCGATCATCGGGATGACGATCAACATCGTCGAGAGCCTGCTGCAGCGAGTAAGACGATTCCCCGATTGTTCGCTGGGCGCCGACCTGCCGCCTAGACGAGCTTGCCAGCGAGGACTCGCATCGGTGGCTCGTAGGCCTCCGAATAGGTCGGAAAGGAGTGGACAACGTCGGCCAGAAGCTCGAGGCCTACCTCGGCGCGGATGGCGAGGGCGATTTCTCCGATCCACTCGTCCACGTGCGGCCCAATGGCCGCCGCCCCGACGAGCACACCGCGAGCCTTGTCTGCCACCAGCTGCAGCCGGCCGATCTCCGTGCCATCAGCACCAGCACGCGCTGTCTCAGCAAGATCCATTCCTGCGACAGCGACGTCAATTCCGGCCGTCTCGGCTGCGGCGCGGGTCAGTCCGACCGCCGCCGCGGGTGGGTCCGTGAACACGCTCCTCGGAATAGCGCGGTAGTCAGCACTGGAAGCCTCGCCGCGCAGGTTCGCGACAAGCACTCGGGCTTGGTAGTTGGCAGCGTGGG
>PMAL01000152.1 GCA_003152555.1 Acidimicrobiaceae bacterium
CGTTCACGGTGCCCCTCTCCTACGTGACCACGATCTCAACGCCCAGTCTTCATGAGCGCGTGGGTCAATCAAAGGCGGCCACCCCACCAAGCTGGCGGGTGCTAGTACCCCGCCGTTGGACTTGTATCAATGTTGGCCACGCGCCAAGCCAACCGCACCGACAGAAGTCCTCTTCGTCGGCCCAGATTTGACGAGTTGAAGGACCAGTGCTTCATGAGGCCAACTCCTCACATAAAACTGGGATCCCCGACAATTTCATCGAGTTGTGTGACGGGGTAAACGTGCCATTTTCCAGAGAAATAAAGGAGAAACGGCCGTTGTCAAGGATTTTAGGTGCGCCAACCTTGATTCTGTGTAAGGGTTCTCCATGGCAATCTTGGGTTGCCGTTTGAAAGGGGCGGGGGCAGGCGCCGAGTAATTCGCGCCATCTGAAGTTCATTGCGGCACAAGAGGGGTTCCGCGAAAGGTATCCGTCCAAGCACGGCGCCGCTCGCGGTTCGCACGGAGAACTTCTCGTCAAGGGGGGAGGAAAATGTCAAGAGCACCGCAGTCACCGCTCGTGAGCACGAAGTCACGCATCTATACGCGGACCACCGAAATCGTGCGAGGACGCTCTCTCGGGTTCAGAGAATCTTGTTAGGGTTCCGGCGTCTCGGTGTCGCGCTCGGACTTTTGTTGTTGCTCACGCCCTTATGGGTCACGGCGTCCCAAGTTCCCGCCGCGGCCTCCGGTACGTCGTCGACACTCTGTAGCGGCTACACGGCCTGTAACCTCGGCACCTTCACGACGCACGGCTACGAGAGTCACATCGGATCGTCCTACTGGACGATGTATCCCGGCAATAACTGCACGAATTATGTCGCCTACGTTGAATCCACGGCCTACGGGGTGAGCACGCCCACATTCAATCTAGGCGACGGAGGCCTCTGGGCCGCCGCCGCCGCTCAAAATGGCGTGCTCGTCAACCACACGCCCAGCGTTGGTTCGGTCGCGGTGTGGAGTGGCGCCAGTTCGGGAATTCCCAGCGAAGGCCACGTGGCCGTGGTCGAGGCCGTGGGACCCGACAACAGCTACATCGTGATCTCGCAACAGCACATGCTGGCCGAACCCGACGGATACGACTGGACGATGATCAACGCGAGTCCCACGCTCAACCAGTGGGAGCAGTGGCCCAACAGCTTCATTCATTTTTCAACGGGACCAGTCGCGGAACCAACCGCGGAACCAACGGCGGGAGCCACGGTCGGTCCGACGGCGCTCGCGAATGTTGCACTCGCGAGCGCCAACGTCATCGTCCGCGTGGAACCACTCGCGTTTGCTAACGACAACTTTGTCTTCACCAGTCGACCCGACCGCGTGGTGACCCCAGGCGTACTCATTAATCTAACTGCCGGTGGTGCCACGGGTACCTACCAAATTGGTTTTCAGAAAAGTTCGTTGAACACCCAATACGTCATGAACGTGAGCGTGAAGGGTTCAAACGTGCGAGTAGTGCACCAGGGCGGCCCCTATACCAATGACGCGCCAACGATAAAGATTACGAGTGCCGGAAACCTGCAGATACCGTCCGTCATCACCGTGACCTTAAGGCGAGGCAGTACAGCACCCACCACTTCGACGACGACGACCACGCTGGCCGGCGCGACAACGACGTTGTCGAACACGTCGAACACGTCGAGCACATTGGACCCGTCGACTGAACACCAATTATCGCAAACAGTGAATGCGAACCTTGTGGTGCGACTTCACAACTAGAAAATGCGCCGCGCCAAGGAGCAGCGCTGACATTGTCTCGAAAGAGTAATTACGCCGATGTGACGTTTTGAATTCGACTACCCGATACTGCGCGATGACCGATCAAGAAATATCTCGAAACGCGTTCAACACCTTTTGAAATGCCTAGGCGCGGGGTTCGTCCAATTCGGTCCCTGGCGACGTCCTGTAAACCACCGCAAAACGCAATTCGCCCCTGCGATGATTGACAACAGTCAAGATGGTTATCGGCATCGGTGATGCCGAGCCCGCGCGAGAGGTTGCCAGGTCCGCGCAATACGACAGCATCCGATTCGGGACCGGCCAATTCCTCTGAACGGTCCACAATCTCGGCGCCACGCAGTAATACGGCACCGGCTAAACCCACCATTCCCGTGACCACGTTCACGCACCAGTGGATCCCGTAACTGCGGTACACGTACAGGACCCCGGCCGGCCCGAACATCACCTCAGAGCGTGGCGTGGGCCCACGAAACGAGTGCGACGCGGGATCGTCACTGCCCCCGTAGGCCTCGGTCTCGACTATGAGCGCGTACGTCGTGTGACTCCCGCGTCGTACGACCAAGTGTGAACCAATGAGGTCGAAAGCTACGACGTCCGGAGATCGCTCAAAAAAATGTCTCGGGTAGGGGTCGCATTCCATTGACAACATCGTAAGTGTCGGCTTAATTGCGACAGCCGAGCCCGCGGGTCACCGGGTCGATTCCCCTCCGCACGCAACGAGGTAACAAGATTGGACTGGTTCTCCAAAATAGGAACCATCCTTAAAATAATTTCTCCCATTTCGTCATCCGACCCCTGCGTGGCTCCGAATAGTAAAGGAACCCACCCAAGGAGGATGTATGGAACCGGTAAGCAGGAGAATGTTTTTCAAGCAAGCGGGAGCCGCAGCCGCGGTGGCCGCGGTAGCGAGCAGTGTCGCGGTCGGACCGATGGGTCTGGCGAGCGCCGTTGCCGGAGCTGCCAACCCCAAGGAATCGGACTTGACACCCCAGGAAGACCTTCGTAAGGGCGAAGACCTCGTGGCCCACGTCAAAAACGCCCGCACCGGTGAGATCAGTCTCTTCATCGGTACCAAAGAAGTGACCATTCACGACCGCAAGGTCGCCGCCCGTCTCGTTCGCGCGACCCGTTAAGAGGAGATATCAATGTCATCACACCGCGAAGCACCAGAAATTGCCAAGGACCCGGTCGCTGACAGCACCGACCTGTACGCCTTCGTCAGTCCCGATGCCGCCGGCACCGTGACCATGATCGCCAACTACATTCCGTTAGAAGGCCCCGCCGCCGGTCCAAACTTCTACGAGTTTGGCGACGACGTCCTCTACGAGATCCATATTGACAACAACGGCGACGGTCACGCCGAGGTCAGTTACCAGTTCAACTTCCACAGCGAGAATGCGGTTCCCACCACGTTCCTCTACAACGTGGGGCCCATCGCGTCACTCAACTCGATGTACTGGAACCGCCGTCAGTTCTACTCGGTCACACGCGTCTCAGGCAACGGTCGTGCGCAAGTTCTGGCGGAGAACCTGCCCTGTCCCCCGTGCAACATCGGACCGCTCTCGACGCCGGACTATCCGTCGCTGGCGAGCGCCGCGGTCCACCAGATTGGCGGCGGGCGCACGGTCTTCGCCGGTCAGCGCGCCGAGGCGTTCTTCGTCGACCTGGGAGCCATCTTCGACCTCGGCGATCTACGGCCCATTGCCAGCCTTCACGCTACCTTTGGTCTGCCGCAATTGCAGAACGCGCCGGGCGTGAACTCGACCGCCAATGTCAACGTGCACAGCATCGCCATCCAGGTGCCGATCGGCGACATCGCCAACGGTGGCACCGCGCCCACCAACAGTGCCGCAACGAAGTCGTCCGTTGGTATCTGGACCACGGCCAGTCGTCGCAAGGCGAAAATCATCGACTCCGAGGGCGGCACGGGTATCGAGACCGGGCCCTACGTCCAGGTATCACGACTCGGTAACCCGCTCTTTAACGAAGTGCTGGTGCCGCTCGCGGCCAAGGACAAGTGGAACGCGCAGCCGCCATCGGGCGACAAGAACTACGCGAGCGGTGTGTCCAACCCCGAGTTGGCGGGCCTGCTCAACGTGCTCTACCCAGGTGCCTTTACCAACCTGGCGGCGTACAAGAAGCCCCGGGCTGACCTCGAAGCCATTCTGCTCACCGGCATTCCGGCGGGCGTCGTGGCGCCGAGTTATTCGACCTTTACCGGCAGTACACAGGCCGACATGCTGCGCCTCAACCTGGCGATCCCGGCGGCCAAGACACCGAGTCCCATGGGCGTACTCGGAGGCGACGTGGCGGGCTACCCGAACGGTCGACGCGTTACCGACGACGTCGTCACTATCGAGCTCCAGGCCATCGCCGGCGCGACCATCACCCTGGTCGATAAGACCTACACACCCGACGCAGCGATTGCGGACGTCAGCGATGGCGTCACCGGCGCCGGGTTGGGTTTGCTCACGAGTTTCCCGTACCTGGGCACGCCCTACAGCGGCTGCAACGTACCGGCGTAACGAGTGACCACGATGGAAGAGATTCAGCTCCCCCCGAGTTGGGATGGCAGCGTGGTCCTCGATATTGGGGGCGATGTCGGAGCGCTCATGCTCCGCACCCCCCCATCTTTGAACGCACGTGAGATTGACCTCACGCCGGACGACCAGTCACGGCCCCACACGCACAGTGCCGTGCGCGAGCGCCAACTCACCAATGCCGTCTCTTACGCCGCGGTCTATCCCAATTTGAAGGCCGGTCTCTACACCGTTGAGGGGTCCGGTCAACGAATCGTGATCGTCGGCGGTCGAGTGACAGAAGTTGACTACGATATGTCGTTGTCGCAGCTGCCAACCGCGCACGTTCACGGCGAACGCACGCACACTCACACGCACTTTTATAAGTCATAAGGAGAACACAATGTTATTAGGCGAAATTTTTGGTCCAGATCTGCTGATCGTGGTCCTGCTGGTCGCGGTTCTCATCTTTGGCGGAGCGGCCATTCCAAAGTTTGCGCGCAGCTTGGGTCAAGCAAAGAACGAATTTGAAAAGGGCATGAGCACAGTCAAGGATGCCAGCGAGACGATTACCAACGCCGCGACCATTAGCGAGTTGAACGTCCCGCGCACCAACAAGTAGTTGGTCGCTGTTCCTCGTGTGCCGCCGCCAGGTGTCGAACGGGGACCCACAGTTCAAGAAGTCTGGTCGTGCTGGCGTGGCTCAGAAAATCGGTCACGATGACCTGACTGGACTAATTGCGTCTTGTCTTTCACGCAAGGTGAACCGTGCCGCGAATTAGTCGTTACCGGCAGGATTGGTTTTCTCTTCCGTGAGCCACGCCGGCGCGTGCTTGGCCGCCCAACTCTCGCTGACCCATCCGGTGAAAATTGATCGCAAGGAACCGCGATGCGTGAGCGCCATCACGATATGACCAAACACCACCACAAATATGGCGAATGACATCACGTCGTGGACGAACGTCGCCCCCTCTCGCCACGGCACCGGGAAGAACCGGAACCACTGCAACATCGACCCAGTCGCGAGCATGATGACGATCGAGGCGCCAACAAAGATGGCGTTCAATTTTTGGCCGGGGTTGAACTTGTCCGCGACCAGCGGCGTCTCGCCCAAGGTTTTCATCCAGCGCATCTCTTGGCGGGTCCACATATTTATACGGCGCACGTCGCGACGCATCGAGGCCCCCCACGGCCCGAGTAACGAGACAATGATGGGAACGGGCAAGGCCACGCCGGTCCACAAGTGAATCTGCGCGATGAGGTGTCGCGGCCAGACGAGGCCAAAAAACGATCCGAAGTAGAGCGGGATGGCGGTCGTCATGAGCACCCCGAAGAGAGCGGCGTTGACCCAGTGAGCGCAGCGCTGCACGCGATCGAATCGAAGCAGTCGCACCGTCTCGGACGTGGCCTGCGTCAGTGTCATGATCGTCAGGTCAACTCGGGATCGGGATTCTTAGGTCCGACGGTGCCGTCGAGCCAACCGTTGACCGGATAACCGTTCTGCTCCCAGAAACCGGGCGCCACCTCATCAACCACTTTTATGGCCGACAACCACTTGAGCGACTTGTAGCCGAACATCGGCGCGACGTACAAACGCACCGGTCCACCGTGCTCGGTCGTGACCGGCGCGCCGAGCATCCGGTAGGCCACGATGACGTCGGGCAGGTGCGCCTGGTCGAGTGTGAGACTCTCGCTGTCCGCTCGGTCGTAGGACTCGAAGGTAAGCGCCACCGCGCCCTTCTTCACGCCCACGACTTTCAAGATGTGCGACAACTGGACGCCCTCCCAATGAACGTCGGGAACCTTCCATCCCGTCACGCACTGAAAATTCTTCACAAAGACCGTCTGGGGCATTGCTTCGAGATCGTCAATCGTGAAGGTCCGTGCGTCGTGCACCAGTCCACTGACCTTGAGGCGATAGTTCTCCCGGCTGATGTTGGGATACGCACCAGTGATCGAATAGATCCGGAAGTGGTCGCCGCCCGGCAACAGGCCACCGAGACCCGAACCGAGCGCGTTGCC
>PMAL01000204.1:0-28212 GCA_003152555.1 Acidimicrobiaceae bacterium
CCGAGGCTGTCCTTCAGCGCGTACAAGCGGCGGGCCCCAAGGAACCGACGACACCAGTGCTCTCGCCTGAAGCTCCCGACCTCGCAGCGCTCGAGCGCGTCGGCGACGCCGCGGCGCTCGCGGGCGAGGTGGAACTCCAGAGGGTCGAAGCGAGCATGACCCGTCAGGGTTCGACTGCGGCGCTCGCGGGTTGGGCGCCGTCCTCGGAACTTGACCAACTCGCCCAGGTACTCGCCCCCGAAGGAGCGGCAGTAGTGCGCCTCAAGCCTCCGCGCGGTGTGCAACCACCCACAATGCTGCACGGCTCGTCCACTTCGGTCGCCTTTCAGCCTCTCGTCAACACGTACGGCACCGTGCCCTACGCGGACCTGAACCCCTCGATATTGGCGGGCGTCGCCTACGTGCTGATGTTCGGCATGATGTTTGGCGACGCCGGACACGGCTTCTTGCTCCTGGTACTTGGTTGCATCACCGCGTGGGCACCCCAGGGCAGGTTGACCTCGCTGCGAAGGTTCCGCTGGGCAGCACCCTTTCTGATTGGCGCGGGGCTCGTGAGCATGGCCTTCGGATTCGCCTTCGGAGAGGCGTTCGGCCCGACCGGACTCGTGCCGACGCTCTGGATGCGCCCGCTCGACCACGCCACCACCCTGCTCGCCGTGTCGGTCGCTATCGGAGCGGTCATCCTCGCCGTCTCCTACGTGCTCGGCGCCGTCAATCGATTTCGCGAAGGTGGTATCACTCGCTCACTCGTCGCGCTCTCGGGCATCGCGGGGGCCGCGCTCTACCTTGGTCTCGCAGTCATCGGCTCAGGCTGGTACTGGCACCGCACGTCAATAGTGCTCTCAGGCACGGCGCTCGCCATCCTCGCCCTCGCACTCGGATTCGTCGGCCTGTTCGCCGAAGCGGGCGGTCGGGCGTCGGGCGCGCTCGAGGCGGGCGTAGAACTCTTCGACGGCCTGCTGCGCCTGGGCACCAACACCGTCTCCTTCGCCCGCCTCGCGGCCTTCGGCCTGACCCACGCGGCACTCAGCTCGCTGGTCTGGACCGGGACCGCGGACCTCTGGAACCGCGGTGGCGTGCTCGACGTCGTTGTCGCGATCATCGTGTTCGCGCTGGGCAACACGCTCACCTTCGCCCTCGAGGCGCTCGTGGCGGGCGTCCAGGCACTTCGTCTTGAGTACTACGAAATCTTCTCGCGCGTCTTCACTACCGAAGGCCGAGAGTTCCACCCCTGGCACGTTCAGGTCCGTCAATGAAGGAGGCCACATGATTACCTGGCTCATCGCCCTACCCATGCTCGCACTAGTGAGCGGAGGAATCGCCCTACAGTTGCGTCGTCATCCGCGTGGCGGGCTTGTGCTGATCAAGCTGGTGAACCTCGCACTGATGATCGGCGGTGGCGTTCTCGTGGTGCTCGCCGCGACCGCCGCACCCGTGTCGGCCGCCGGTGTGGCGGCGTCGGCCACCCCCTCCTACGCCGGACAAGCGCTAATGGGCGCGGCGATCTCGGTCGCCGGTTCCTCGATCGGCGCCGCGATTGCGGTCGCCTACACCGGGTCGGCTGCGCTCGCAGCGATCAGCGAGCGGCCCGAGTTGTTCGGCCGTGCCATGGTCTTCGTCGGACTCGCCGAGGGTATCGCCATCTACGGCCTGGTCGTCGCGATCATCCTCATCGGCAAAGTCTGATCTCATGGGCCTCGTCGTTGTGCTCGGTGAATCGGTTCGGGTGCAGGGTTACGCCCTCGCGGGGGCCACGACCATCGTCGCCGAGACTCCCGACGAAGTGTTCCGCGCGTGGGACGCCCTCGACAGCGCCGTCACGCTCGTCGTGCTCACGCGCTTCGCCGCCGAGACGCTCGGTGGTGCGGTCCTGACGCGTACCCGCGAACCGCTCGTGGTGGCGATGACCTCGTGAGCGCAGCGTCCGTTACCCCGGAATTCGTCGCACCCGAGAGTCCTCTCGACGTGCAGCTGCGTCCCGTGATCGCGGGGCTGGTTCAGGGCGCCGAGCAGCGCGCTTCACAAGTCCTTAAGGAAGCCGACCAGCAGGCGGCCGCCGTGCTCGCCGACGCCCAACGCCGCGGCGAGGCCATCCTCGAATCGGCACGTGCAGAGGGAGTGGCGGCGGCTCGACGCAGCGGGACGCGTATCCTCGCTGACGCCCGTCGTGAAGCTCGCGAGAAGATTCTGCGCGCCCAGCGCGGTGTCTACGAGCAAGTTCGTTCCCTCGCCCACGACCATCTCGACCGGCTTGGCGGCGCACCCGCCGCGAAGGAGCTCAACGCTCGCCTGGAGACAGTGGTGCGCGCCCGTCTGGGTCCCAAGGCTACCGTCGAGGATTCGAAATCTGGAATCGGGGTGGTCGCTACGCAGGGTCGACGACGCCTCGACCTCGACTGCGACACTCTGGTGCAACGCGAGCTCGCGCAAATGGCACCGCGGATCGAAGAGCTGTGGTCATGACAAATCGTGGCGATGCCGGTCGAGTAGAGCGCGTAAACGGCCCGCTCGTCGAGGTGAGCGGCCTGCGCGGCGTCGCGGCCCTCGACCTCATCGAGGTCGGACCCCTGCACATTCCGGCGGAGGTGGTCGCCATACACGAGGGACGCCTCACCGCCGAGGCCTTCGAGTACACGGGCGGGCTGCGCGTGGGCGACGGAGCGACGGCCCTGCACCGCGCCCTCTCGGCGCGCCTCGGCCCTGACCTACTCGGCGGCGTCTTCGACGGCCTGCTNNATCGACGAGGTCGTGGCCGTTCGTCCCGACACCTCTCGAACTGGGCACGCATCTCGAATCGGGCACCCTCATCGGCACGCTCAAGAGCGAGAGCGACGTCCAGCACCGAGTGCTCGTACCGCCCGACCTGTGCGGCAAGCTCACCTGGCTCAGCGGCGCGCGCGAGGTCGCAGAAAGCGATCCGGTCGCCACCATCGACGGTCACGACGTCACCCTCTTCGAGCAGTGGGCCGTGCGTCGCGCCCGACCGGCCCGCGCGCGCCTTCGCGCCGACGAACCGCTCGTCACTGGACAGCGCGTGGTGGACCTCTTCTTTCCCATCGCCCAAGGCGCCACCGCCGCCGTGCCCGGAGGCTTCGGCACCGGCAAGACCATGCTCCTCCAGCAGATCGTCAAGTGGGCCGACGTCGAGGTGGTGGTCTTCGTGGGCTGCGGGGAACGAGGCAACGAGCTCGCCGACGCGGTCGCGGACCTCATGGCGCTGAAGGATCCCAAGACGGGCCGGGACCTGCGCGAACGAACCGTCGTCATCGCCAACACGTCGAACATGCCGGTGATGGCCAGGGTCGCGAGCGTCTACACGGGCATGACCGTCTCCGAGTATTTCCGCGACATGGGCTACCGGGTGGTGATGCTCGCCGACTCCACGTCGCGCTGGGCCGAGGCGCTGCGCGAGTTCTCCTCGCGCAGCGGCGAACTACCCGCCGAGGAGGGCTACCCCGCGAGCCTCTCCTCGTCGCTCGCCGCCTTCTACGAGCGCGCGGCGCGCGTCACCACTCTCGGCGGAGGCGAGGGATCGGTGACCCTGATCGGTGCGGTCTCGCCCGCCGGAGGCGACATGACCGAGCCCGTCACGTCCCAGACCGTTCGCTACGTGCGGTGTCTCTGGTCGCTCGACCGCGACCTCGCCTACGCGCGCCACTACCCGGCGGTAACGTGGCGACACTCGTTCAGCCTCGACGACGCACTCATCGCGAACTGGCACGCGGCCCAGGGTCGCGTCGGATGGAACGACTCGCGCGCGCGGGCGCTCGCCCTGCTCGCCGAGGCCGACCGCCTCGCCTCGGTCGTTGAACTCGTCGGCATCGGAGCGCTGCCCTCGCGCGAACGCGTCGTGATGCTGAGCGGACGCCTGCTGCGCGAAGGCGTGCTCCAGCAGAGCGCGCTGAGCGAGAACGACGCCTACTGCAGTCCAAAGAAGCAGTCGGCGCTGCTCGACATGGTGCTCGCCGTCCACGAGCGCTGCCTCGCCCTCGTCGAGGGCGGGTTACCCGCCTCAGCAATCGAGGAGATCGACCTAACCGCGGTGATCCGCGCGCGTGACGAGACCGGACCCGACGACGACGCCGGCGTGACCCGTCTTCGCGACGAGGTGCTTGCGCGAATGGGGACATCGTGAGCGACACTGGCGTGCCCGTCACGGCGCGCGAAGTCGACGCCCCGATCGAGTACTCCGGCGCCACCCGGGTCGCAGGTCCCCTGCTCGCAATACGCGGGGTCGAGGGCGTTGGCTGGGACGAAATCGCTGCGGTGCGACTGCCGTCCGGCGAGATTCGTCGCGGCCTCGTCCTCGAGGTGAGCGGCGACATCGCAATCGTCGAAGTCCTCCAGGGCACGGGCGGCATCGATCCCGAGCAGGTGAGCGTCGCCTTTGAGGGCCGCCCCTTCGACGTACCGGTCGGCGACGGCTGGCTCGGCCGGGTCTGGAACGGGATGGGTGAGCCCCTCGACGGAGGGCCGCCGATGCTCGCCGGCGAACGTCGCCCCGTGAATGGCGCGCCGCTCAATCCGAGTCAACGTGACGTCCCGAGCAATCCGGTCTTCACCGGGATCTCGGTGATCGACGCGCTCGCGACGCTCGTTCGCGGCCAGAAACTCCCCATCTTCTCCTCGGCGGGACTGCCCCACCTCGAGCTTGCGGCTCAGATCGCGGCGCAGGCGAACGTCGCGGGAGAAAACTTCAAGGTTGTCGTCGCCGGCATGGGTCTCACCCACGCCGACGCGGCGGCAATGCGAGAAGTGCTCGAGTCTCGCTCGGCGTCGGGCGATCTCGTGCTCGTGCTCGACTCGGCCGATGACCCGGTCGTCCAGCGGGTCCTCACGCCGAGAGTTGCGCTGACCATCGCCGAGTACCTCGCGTTCGAGCGCGGCCAGCACGTGCTGGTGGTGCTCGCGGACGTGACCAGCTACTGCGAAGCGGTGCGCGAGGTATCGGCGGCGCGCGGCGAAATCCCGGGACGGCGCGCCTACCCGGGTTACCTCTACAGCGACCTCGCCTCGCTCTACGAACGATGTGGACGCATCAAGGGTAAGCCGGGCTCGGTCACCTTGGTACCCGTGCTCACAATGCCGGGCAACGACATCACTCATCCGGTTCCCGACCTGACCGGCTACATCACCGAGGGACAGATCGTGCTCTCGGCGAACGTGCACGCGCTCGGCGTGTACCCGCCCATCGACGTGCTCTCCACACTCTCGCGACTCATGCGCAAGGGGGTGGGCGAAGGCCGCACTCGAGGCGACCACATGGCCCTCGCCAGCCAGATCATCGCATCACTGGCGCGGGCGCGCTCCGCGAGGGAGCTCGCCGACCTGATTGGTGCCGAGGCCCTCACCGAGACCGACCGGATCTACCTCGACTTCGAGGACGCCTTCTACCGTGACTTCGCCAGCCAACACTCCGACGAGGTCCGTTCGATGGACGACACCTTCGAACGGGCCTGGCGCGTCGTCTCGGTGCTGCCCGAACGCGAGCTCACGATGATGCCCTCGGCGAGCGTCGCGACCAACTACCACGGCAGCCTCCGCGCGGACAACACCCGCGCGGACGTTCTCGAGCGCGACGCCACGAACGAGAGCGCGGAGCACCGTGGCTAGCCAGGCGCCACCCGGGCGCGCGGGTCGTCCTTGGCTGCTCGAGCGCATCGCTACCGCGACCCACGGCGTGGAGTTACTTCGCCAGAAGCAGCAGCTGCTCTCTCGAGAGCAACGCCGTCTTTTGCACCACCGAGAGGACACCGAGAAGGAGTGGTCTCGAGCCTGCGAGGAGGCGGACCTCTGGTCGAGCCGTGCCGATATCCTCTCGGGGACGACCGCGACCAGACTCGTTGGAGCGCCGTACGAGGGTGGCGCGGCCGTCACGATCTCGTGGCGCAACACCATGGGCGTGCTTCACCCCGACCAGGCACGCGTCAGCGCGCCCGACTTCCCCGCCGTGGACCGGGCTGTGCTCAATTCCGCCGTCGGGCCATCACGCGACGCTCACGTGCGAGCCCTCGAGGCGGCCGCGCGCCACGCCGCCGCCGAGAGCGCACTGCGCGCCGTCGAGATGGAACTCACCACGGCTCATCGACGCCTTCGCGCAATCGAGCACCACCGTCTTCCAACGCTCCATGAAGAACTCCACTCCCTGGAACTGCGACTCGACGAAGTCGAACGTGAGGAGCGACTCGTCACACGCTGGGCCGCGCAACGACAGGCGCAAGGAGGCCAAACATGAACCACCGGGTGCTCGTCGCCGTGGACGACACGACCGAGAGTCTCCGCGCGGCGGCGACCGCGGCGCGCCTTTGTGTCGANNTGCTCGAGTTCGTTCGTCGCCGGATCTGCGCCGAGGGTGTCGAACCTTCGAGGGTGGAAGTGAAACAGGCCATCGGCGAGCCCTTCCACGTGATCCTCGATGAAGCGCGGTCCTGGCCCGCCGACATGATCGTCATGGCCGTTTCGGACGAACGCCGGATCCGCTCTAACTACGTCGGCAGCGTGACCGAGCAGGTCATCGAATTCTCTGCGTGCGCGGTCCTCGTCGTGCCCGCGGCGTCAGCGCGCTACGCGAACGAGAGTTCCCGCCCGCCCAGTCCGGGGAACAACTGAGCGACTCCTATATGGCGAAGTCTGGTTTCGGATGTACCGCAGTGAATCAGTCTTGGTTTGTGATTGCCTCCAGGCCACGCGACTTCAACGTACTTTCTCGAGAATGCTGTCGGCCAGTTTCGGCATTGCTCGATGACATTGGCCTTGCTTCTTCGGACGCCGCCGCGGCGCAACGTCAGCCTCCACCTGCACCTTTGCGGCGAACAGAATTCATTGCGTGAATCTTGATCCCGCCGATCCGCATCGGCTAGAGCGTTTCCATTGCTCGATACAGCGCTTCGCTAACGTCGTCATAATTCATTTGAGGGTCAAACCGCAACGGCCGACCAATCCGCACCGTCACGTTACTGCGTTTTTTGGGCCACTTTGCGTGCAGCGGCACCGTACCCGCGAGTCCGACGGTCTTGACGGGAACCACCGGAACTCCAAGGCTGACCGCCAGCAGTCCGATGCCCGACTTGAAGGGCTGCAGCAGGCCGTTGGTGCTGATACGGCCCTCGGGAGCAATGAGCACATTCCAGCCCCGGTCGATCATCTCACCCACGTACTCGAGGCTCGGCATATACGGTTCGCTGCGGGCGAACGAAAAACCGGCGAAGCAGACTCGCACGATAAGCGCGAGGACCTTGTGATCGCGCAGCACATCGTCGCCCGTTGCCACCGCCAGTCGGGTGCGGATTCGTCGCGGCAGTGCCTGGTAGACAACCGGCCCGTCAAAGTCATCGCTGTGATTGAAGATGAAAATTGCCGGCGTCGCAAGGCCGTCCATTGATTCGGCGCCAACAACATCGATGCTGACCCACACGCGAACAATGGCCCTCAATAAACCGTCGCGAATCCCATTGCCGATGAACCGCACCCATCGCCAGTAGGGCCAAAGCGGCGGTTTGCTCGCCTTCGCAGCCGACGTCCCCTGACTGATCAACTGGCGCAACTGAGCAACGGTGGTCGCGGGGGTGATCTTCTCATCGGAAATGGAGATCCCCAGTTGCTCCTCAAGCAGCGAGACGACTGTGAGTCTTCGCAACGAGTCGAGTCCGATATCGCCGAGGGAGTCGGACTCGGCGACCACCACGTTCGCGTCGTCGAGACTCAACCGGATGATGTGCACCAGCGAGTCGACCGTTGCCTCAGAGGTCCGTTTCTGCGTCGGCCGCTCGTTCTCGTTGGAATTGGCCCACAGTTGGACCTGACGCCGGTCAATCTTGAGCAGGCGGGTCCGAGGGAAGTCGCCGTCGGGCCAGCGTCGCCAGTGGTCGATGTACTGAAATGACTCGAGTTGCGAGTTGATCTCGCCAATCGCTTCGTTGATGACGCGGTCCGACTCGTCGGAGAGAACGACCGCCGTGACGGATTCGCCCTTTGGGTCCTTCACCCCAACGATGCAGACATCCTGGAAACGAGGATCCCGATCGGCGACCAGTTCAATGTCTTCAGGAAAGACCTTGAGGCCACTGCTGCGCACAATGGCAAACTTCAGCCTGCCCTGAATGAGGAGGCAGCCATCGTCCATGCGCCCGACGTCACCCGTACGGAACCAACCATCCTCGGTAAATGCCTCGCCGGTGGCGATTGGGTTGTGCCAATACTCTTCGAAAACACTGGGGCCCTTCGCCTGAATTTCACCGTCTTGGCCCATACGCAACTGCACGTTGTCAAGAACTCGACCCGGTGAGTCGACTCGTCGTTCGCTCAAACTATTGACGGTGAGAATCGGCGACGTTTCGGTGAGCCCGTACCCCTGCACCGTTCGCACGCCCATTCTCTCCCACGCTGACGCGACATCGATTGGTATAGGTGCCCCTCCGGTGACCACAAGATCCAGGTGACCACCAAGTCTCGAGTGGACGCTGTGGAAGAGAATCCGTCGCAGAGAGAATGGAAGGTGACCAGCAATCTTCAAGGCTCGCGCAAGCGTCCTCGCCTTTCCTTCGTCCCTGGCGGTCTGTTGAATGCGCTCGAGCATCAGAGAAAGCAGTTGCGGTATAGCCAGGATGGTGTTGACCTGATAGTCCACTAGGGCTTGCGAAATGGCGTACGGGGTAACTCGAGGAATGTAGAAGATGCTGGCGCCGCGTGAGAGTACCGCCAGGCTGCCCGTGAGCTCGTACATGTGCGACAGGGGCAGCACCGAGAGGAGGCGCCAATCGTCTCCTACGTCAATTCGCTGCAAAATACCCGAAATATTCGCGAGCACATTGCGCTGGGTCAGCACCACCCCCTTAGGGTCGGCGGTCGTGCCCGAGGTGAACACGATCAAGGCCGGCCAGTCGTCGCGCAGCTCGTTGTCCGGAGCACTGGTCGAATGCCCACCAATAAGTTCATTGAATTCTTCGAGATAGAAGGAGTTCAATGATGCGTCGATGTCCGGGTGAAGGTACTTGCTCAGAAAGACAATCTTGGGGTCCGTCTCGGCTACGAAGCGCAGAATTGTCGGGCGGGAACTCGCGGCGTCGACGGGGACCAAGACCGCTCCGAGCAGCAGCGTTCCGAGCAGCAGTTCCACCCACTCGGGAGAGTTGCCCGCGACCACCATAACTCGGTCACCCTGAGCGACTCCTTGGGCGCCCAAGTAGTGAGCCGCCTGGTGCACGCGCGAACGTAATTCGCGATGAGTAAGCCTTTCAATTTTCAAGAATGGCCTACTGGTCAAGGCGAGACGATCCGCGAACTCGTCATAGCTCGCCACGTACTCACCGAAATCTCGGTAGCTCATTCCACAACGACCAAAGCCACCGCGACCACGTATTCACCATGGTGCGAAATTGATAGTTCGAAACTCTGAGATTCCGTTGCACCGTACGGCCTGCCCGAGGCGTCATAGGTGACCGCGACGTCGATGAGACGCTCGGGGGGCTCCGGCGCCGCCTTGATCACCGCCTCTTTGGCAGCCCACAACCCCGCCAAATGTTGAACATTCTGATTCTCCAACTCTGACGGATTGAACGCCCTCTCGAGAAAGTGGGCACCACCGGCGTCCATTTGCCGACGGAATTCAGGAATAAAGACCAGATCGATACCAATCATGCCTCACCCTAACTCTCAGTCCCGCGTGCGACATTCGTCGAGCTTGGCACGAAGAACTCCTGAAGGTTTCGGCTGCGGCCTGCGGCGCCCGACTCGCGTCGGCTTCGACGAGCGACGCGCTCCGCAATATTTTCGGGTCATGTCGGCGACCGTCGGGGATCAGCCGTGCATCGTCGCCCGCAGAACGATTGCTGCGACTCGCCCACCCGGATTCTCGTGGCGCGCATTCATTGCGGCACGTGAGTTCGAGTCACTGGATTCTAGAGAGTCAGCGGCCTTCAATATCCTTACCCGTAGCGACGTGGGTCGTCTCCAGGGTCGACGGGGTGCGATCGGGAGCCACGGTCACGCCCCCTCCGGCGACTGGTTCCGTTCGCCCGGCAATGCTGTAGACCACGGAGCCGTCGACGGTCTCATTGGCCACGAGAAGCGCGACGAGCCGGTCAACGGCATCGCGGTGCTCGGTCAAGATCGATATCGATCGCTCTTCGGCCTCGCGCAACATCCTCGAGATTTCGGCGTCCACCAACGCTTGGGTCTTCTCGGAGAATGGCCGACTCGAAAAGGCGTTGCCGCCTTCGCCCAGAAACATCGATCCTCCTGAGGGATAGCCCACGGGCCCAAGGGCTGGCGACAGCCCGAACTCGCGCACCATTTTCGTCGCAAGTTCGGTGGCCTTCGCCAGGTCGTTCGAAGCGCCGGTCGATCCCTGGCCGAGCACGACGAGTTCGCTGGCCCTGCCTCCTAGGAAGACCGTGAGGGTGTCGTAAAGATAGTCCTCGCCATAGAGATGGCGCTCAACGAGCGGGAACTGCTCGGTGACACCGAGCGCTTGCCCGGCGGGGAGGATTGTCACCTTGGCCACCGGATCGGCCTTATCGCAGTAGGCGGCCACGAGCGCGTGGCCCGCTTCGTGCACGGCGACGGCGTGCTGTTCATCGGGTATCAGCACGTTCGATCCCTCCCGCTGGCCAAGAATGATCCGGTCCCGGGCTTGGTCAAAATCCGCGGCGCTCAGTATGACGCGATCGGCACGAACTGCGAAAATCGCGGCCTCGTTGATGAGATTTGCGAGATCGGCGCCGGAGAAACCAGGCGTGCCTCTCGCCACGACTTCGAGGTTCACGTCGGGGGCTAGCTGCTTGCCCCGGGCGTGGACCAGCAAGATCGCGAGCCGCTCCGGGAGGGTCGGCAGCGAGATGATGACTTCTCGGTCAAAACGGCCGGGTCGCAACAGCGCGGGATCGAGTACTTCTGGTCGGTTGGTGGCGGCCAGCACGACGATGCCGGTCGCCGGGTCGAAGCCGTCCATCTCCGCGAGCAGTTGGTTGAGCGTCTGCTCGCGCTCGTCGTTCGAGACCACCATGGCGCCACCGCGACGTTGACCGATCGCGTCGATCTCATCGACGAAAATGATCGCCGGTGCGCGCTTTCGTGCTTCGGCGAAGAGATCGCGCACCCGGGCCGCCCCCACGCCAACGAACATCTCAACGAAGCTCGATCCGGTGACGGAGAAGAACGGCACGCGGGCCTCGCCGGCCACCGCGCGGGCGAGGAGGGTCTTGCCCGTACCGGGAGGCCCAACCATCAAGACACCCCGGGGCGCCATAGCGCCGGCACGGGCGTAGCGCTCGGGGCGCTGGAGGAAGTCGACGACCTCGCGAATCTCAAGCTTGGCCCCTTCGTAGCCGGCGACGTCGGCGAACGTCGTCTTCGGGCGCTCCTCGTCGAAGACCTTCGCCTTTGAGCGGCCGACCCCGAGCGCTCCCTGTAAACGTCCTGAGGCACCCTTCGACAGCCGCCACCAGATGTAGCCAACGACAAGAAAGGGGGAAAGCAGAATGAGCCACGCCAGCACCTCTGAACCAAACGAAGTCCCCGACGTCTCGGCGGTGATCTGGACACCATGAGCTTCTAGCTCGTTCAGCAGGGCCTGACCAGCCTGGGGAGGGATCGCGGTCGAGTACTCGTTACCGTTGCGCAAGGTCCCAGTCGCCACGCCACTCGCCTCAATGGTGACGGTCTTCACCTTGTGTGCGGCGACATCGCTCAGGAACTTCGAGTAATTGAGCGTGACCTGGGTCTGACTATTGGTCGCCGGAACGATGAAGAACAGAACGACGAAGAATCCGAGCGCGACCAGCCAGAGGTAGTGCCGCCACGCCGGAGGAGGGGGCGATGCGGTTGGAGCGCCCTTGTTCTGCGTCGATGGTGCGTTCGCTTGCTTGGTCACGCGAACCCGCCGCTCGAGTTCGGCGGAAAATGACCGGTCGCGCGGTCGTCCTCGTTCACACGTCCGCCCCGCAGTATTCCGTCGGAGAACACGCAAGAACATGGGCCGAAGAAGGAGCGGACCGGGAATCGAAGCGTGCTCATTGAATGGTCCGTCGTGTCGATGATCATAGAACTGCCCGAATGGAGAGGCAATAACTGCGAGGAGACGTCGACGGACACACGGCGAAAACCGTCAAAGGCGTGGGATGGTCTTGCACGAATTCCCCTTGTCCATTGAGACATACTTCTTCTGACCTATCGCGACGATGCATCAACGTCTAACTGCTCTCTCCACAACATAACTGGAATGTTCCAGCGATATCGATACGAAGTTCCCGATCAAGGCGTCCCATGTCCAAGCGACGGTTGAAGCGCGACGAGCCGGGCGTAAACCTCGACTTACGAGGCCGACGCCAACCTCGACAATGACAAAGTTGCATTGATCAGTTCGCGGTAAGCCGCGCCGATCGACGGCCAGAGCAGGACGGTGGCCTCGCGCCTCGCGACCTCGCCCATCTGCGCGCGAAGACCAGGTTCGTAGAGGATGCATTCGAGGGCGGCCGCCATCGCGCTGACGTCTCCCTGGGGCACCACCAGCCCGGCCCCGTGGGAAAGTAGTTCCTGCGCCAACGGAAATCGAGTCGCTACCACTGGCTTGCCCGATGCCAAGGCTTCGACGAGAACACCGGAACTGCCCTGATCGAGCGAGTCGTAGGGCAGCAAGACGACGTCCGCACTGCGCACCAGCGTCCTGAGCGACTCCCAATCCCGGTAACTGTCGTCGAAGCGCACGTGATCGCCCATCCCCAGGGCCGCTGCGATTTCACGCAGCCGGTTCCGGTAGCGTTCACCCTGGATGGCGAGCACTTTGGGATGGGTTCGTCCGGCCACGATGTACGTTGGCGCCGGCGAATGCCCCTGGAGCAGCGATACCGCGGCAATCCCGTACTCAATCCCCTTGCCCGGACCGAGCAGTCCCCACGTCAAGACGGTGGGCCATCTCACGTTGTCGCAGGTCGGTCCGGTGAAGTTCGCCTTGGCCCCGTGCGGGATCACCACGACCCTCTCGGGATCCGTGCCGTGTACCGCTATGAGACGACGGCGAGCGGCCTCGCTCTGGACAACCACCGCCGACGCGGCCATGATCACTCCATTGAGCACCACGCGCTGGTGCCGCGTGGGATTAGCGAGCACCGTGTGGAGTACGGCGATGAGAGGCACTCGCGTGGCGTCCATGAGTTCGAGCACGTCTTCACCGTCGAGCCCCCCGAATAGTCCGTATTCGTGCTGGAGCATCACGACGTCCGCCGAGTCCATCGCCGCGACGGCCTTAAAGAGGGAGGTACGGTCGCCCGCGATCCACTGGGCGGCCACCTCTTCGTGCACCTCAACCTCAGCCTGGTCGAGCACACGTACGATGAACGTACGCCAATCATTCTGGGGACCGGCGATCGCCGACGCGAGGTTGCAGGTGAAGGTTGCCAGTCCACACGCGGTCGGTGGGTACGTGCTCACGAACGCCACCGTCCGCCTCGGTGCGGTCGTGCTGACGCTCATCGAGCGCCTCCGCTCGCATTTCGCCAGAGCCGGAAGCCTTCGCGAGGGACGCGATCGCTTCGCTGGTCGGCTTGGATCACCGAATCATCCAAGTTGAATTGATCGAAATGCTCCGCGAGTTGCATCAACCACTCCTAACCGCTAGGACGCCCTGTGATTGCCCAATTATTGGTGCAGATTGTGCTCCGGCCATAGGGTCTAAAGTCCCTAGCGACCGGCTGTCGCACCCACGCCGGCACGCCCATTCCTAATCCTCATCATGCTTTCGCTTTCTCTTCTAAAGACAGTGCTCGCAACTTGAGACCGTCGAATCCCGCCGGCCCTCGAGACGGTCCGAGTAGTCGAGGTGCGCCTGAGGCCCGACTCACGATTCGCGCGAGTCGCTGCCCACATCCACCACGGTCGGGCTCAGAACTCGAAGGGGGATTCGTTGGCGCTCTCGCTTCGCGATCCGAGCGTGCGCGCGGCGATTCCCGCGGCGACGAGCATGCCCACGCCCGCAATGACGAGTGACTGTTCCAAACCGGTGCGGAAGGCGCCGTAGGCGGCCTCGACGACGTGGTTCTCGATCGCGTTACCAGTGCCGTGACCGGTGCCGACCCCACTCGGGACCGTCCCCGTCTCGACCGCGTTGATGATGATGGAGATGAAATTAGTAGGGATCTTCAATGCCCGAAGACGGTGGGTCAAGTCGCCGTTCAGGTGCGCGTTCACGAGCGCGCCCAGCACTGCGACGCCGAACACGGCACCGAGCTCGCGGCTGGTGTTGGTGGCCGACGCCGCCATGCCCGAGTGTTCGGGGGGCACCTCGCTGAGGGCGACCGACGTCATCGGCACCACGCTCGATCCAAAGCCGTAGCCCGCCAACGCCAACGTCGCCATCAGCCACAACGACGGATGGTTCGAGAGCAGCAACAGCGCGGACAACAGCACACCGGCACCGGCGAGCACGCACCCCTCGGCCATGGTGCCGCGGGGACCCAGCCGCGCCACCCGACGACCCGCGATGATGGCGGCGGCGATCATCGCGGCCGCCATGGGCACGAACTCAAGGGCGATGCGGTCGGGCGCGTAGCCAATCACCGCCGTGAGGTAGAGCGCCGTGAAGAAGAAGATGGAGAAGATGGAGAAGTACAAGATGAAGGCCACGACCATCGCGCCGCTGAAGCGCGGCGACCGGAAGTACTCGAGATCGAGCAGTGGCGATGTGCTCGCCCGTTCGATCCGCACGAAGCCGACGAGGGCGACCACGCCGACGAGGAAGAGCCCGATAACAATGGAGTTTCGATAGCCGTCGGTCTCGCCCAGGATCACCGCGAAGGTCATCGCCCCGAGCCCCACCGACCCGGCGAGAAAGCCCGGCACGTCGAGACGCGCCGTCTGCGGACTCGACGATTCGGGGACGCTCTTCACCGCGAGCACCACGATGAGTAGCGCCGCGCCGACGTTGAACCAGAAGACGCCGCGCCAGTCACCGAACGCCACGAGAACGCCGCCGATCACCGGCCCGAAGGCGAGCGCCAGACCCGAGACCGCCGCCCAGGTGCCGATGGCCCGAGCTCGAACCCGACGATCGGGAAACATATGACGGATAATGGAAAGGGTCCCCGGCTCCGAGGCGGCGGCGCCGATACCCATCACCACGCGCGCCCCGATCAAGACGTCGGGATTGGGCGCGAGTGCGCCCAGCAGCGAACCCGCGGCGAAGAGCAACAGCCCCCCGAGCATGACCTTCTTACGACCTAACCGGTCACCGAGCGTGCCGCCCAGGAGCATGAAGGTCGCGAAGGTCAGTCCGTAGCCATTGACGACCCACTGCAGTTGGGTTACTCCGGCGTGCAGATGCGACTGCACATTGCCGAGGGCCACACTGACAATGGTCATGTCCATGAACGTGAGGAACATCACGAGGCAGATTGAGATCATCGCGATGTGTCGCACGAGACGAGATCCGAGACTCGACGGCTCCAGACCCTCGGTCACAGCGCTGCCCTGCCCGTTCGGCGACGTCGCACCTCGCGCCCGACGCGGTGATGAGTGACGACTTGATACCCGTGCGATCCAGGCCGAACTGAACTCACGACCTCCACCGACGATGAACGCGAAGCGTCCAACGTCACCGTAAGTGCTCTTGAAGAACTTCACGACGACGCTGAAACTCGTCCTCGTCGATCTTCCCGCTCGCGAAACGCAGCTCAAGTAATCCCAGCGGATCACTACGAACGTCGAATCGCCCATCAACCCTGGCGCCACAACACTCGCCATGACAGCCACAGCCGTGACCGCTACGCTCGCCCGACTTCTCGTCGCCGTGCGAACGATGACGATGGCGCACTGTCACACCGAGCGCGATCGCCGTCACTACGAGCGCCATGAACCGAGCGACCGCGACCGATCCGGTGACCTTGCCATCTTCGAGCTTCGTGCAGCCCATGACCCACCTCCCTTGAGGTGTCTACACCTACTTAAAGTATCGATGCTGGAATCGGCTTCCATAAGGGTCGAAAGTCATCATCCTCTGGAGACCACCACCGAAGGGCGTTAGCGATGGCGCGACGAGAGCCAGCGCAGGGGCGCCAGGGGCATTCATCCACCGCGACGAAGGATCGCGAATAACGATGCACGCGAGTCCGAGTGCTCCTCCCCTTTACGAGAGAAGCAAGGTGGCTCCTTCGACCGCGTGACGGCGAACGCGTCAATCGGCCTCGGGCTCATGTTTGGAACCCGAGGCTCGCACGAGAAACCTGACGTTGCGTTCGATCACGAACATGCAGGCCCCCATCACGGCGACACCTACCAAACCCAGCCAGAGTGACACAGTGAAGTAGGCGACCAAGATGATCGTGCCAACCAGGTAGCCCGTCGCGCCCCAAAGAGTTCGTTGCTTCCACAAGGACGCGTTGCCGGCCGCCCACATGGCCTCGACCAAACGAGGGTCCTGTTCGAAGAGGGAGTACTCGAGTTCGGTGAGGACCTTCTGCTCGTGTTCCGAAAGTGGCATGGCCTCCTCCTGTCCTCCGTCGACGCCCGGTCCACCACCTGCTCCCCAGACGTCGTCAGCTCTTGCCCGCTACCGTACCTCCCGGCGCGAGCAGGGTTGAGGGTCAAAAGTCAGTTGTTCACGCCCTTCGCGAACCTGGTGCAGGGCCGCGACGTCACGAACGACTCCGCAACGCCGTGCTCGGGCGTGACGTGCATGACGCCACAATGGAGATTTCATCCGTGGTCAATGACGGCACCGGTGACTGCGTGCAAGACGAAAGGACCTTTGGCACTGTGGGCGTTGAAGGTCTCCTCCTAACTTGAGTGGTGGAAGATGCGGGCGCGGATTTTCGAAGGCTCGTCACGCACGGACTTCCGCGATATTCTCGGCGTCCGCCGAGAAACAGGACAAGGAGTGGCGTCATGGCGACAAGGCAAAAGGTCGAAAACAAGGCTCTCGAATTAAAGGGCAAGGCCGAAGTACTCAAGGGCAAGACCGTGGGAAAAGTGATCCAGGCCAAGGGGCTCGCCGATCAGGTCGAGTCGGACCTCAAGAGTGCGCGCGAGGATCTGAAGAACGCCGGTAAGGACCTGAAGAAAGCTGGCCAGCGTATCAAGAAAGTGACAAAGAAGGGCAAGTAGGCCCAGACACGATCTTTGCGGCTGCAGGGCTACGTTCTGTGGTGATGTAACTCGTAATTTCCCCGTGTCGCTCTGAAAGGACGCCATGAACACCGAGATTTCGGCGGCCATTAGAACGTGCACCGACGATTGCCCGCGCACCGTGAAGAAATTGTGGCTCGGTGTGGAAAAGAGTCCAGTATCGTCAAGTATCGCAACTTCGAAATGCATTCGCGATTGTGTTGTCGTTTCCTCCCACCCCCTGCAATACGTGAAATCGCAATTCCTTGGCAACGTTTTTGGCAACGCCCAGGTGTACCTGCGCGCACGACCTGACACCCGCGAATTTCAATCCCAATGTTCAGTCCGCCCACGTTCAGCAGCGAACGTGAGCAAGCCAAACGGGGCCGTCATGGCATGCGTCGTCGACCAAAACCAGTCGTCAGTTAGGCGCGGGGTTTAGTGTGAACGTTCTCGGAACTGTCGTCAACGCGCATTTGACCGGTGATTCCACGCTTCGATTGAAAGCGCTAGATACTCCTAGCAAGCTCACCTCCATCAACATCAGCGCTGTCGCGACGGGCATCGTACTAAGCAGCGTCAAAGGCGGCGGTTCGATTAAGGATCACGTGATCCAAAGTGAGTGGGTCCTGTTTCACAGCGGACTCGAGCGGTTGGTGGAAAACGCCAGTGTCGCCATGCCTATCGCCGCAATTGGCGCTCAAACGCTCGACGCGTGCGCAAGAATCAAGTTCAACCCTTCGAGCTCTGACTCAAGAGCATCGAGAATGTTAGTCAGTTGCGATGAATGAAGAAGCACGCGCCAACATCTCACCACCCGACGTTTTACACCCAGGCGTTCACATTATCCTTGAGGGGTCGCCAATCGGGTGTTCGTGGTGACGAGGACTAACGTGCCGAACATCATTGAAGTCAGCGGCGTTACGAAGAAATTCGGCAAGTTCGTAGCGATCAATGACGTGAGTTTCGTGGTGCGTAGGGGCGAGATCTTCGGCCTCCTAGGCGAAAACGGAGCGGGCAAGACCACCACCATCGAAATCCTCGAAGGTTTCCAGAAGGCTGACCTTGGCACCGTCCAGGTGCTCGGTATCGATCCACGATTGGGTCGCAGAGCCTGGCGAGATCGCGTAGGTTTCGTGCTGCAGGAATCGCAGTTCGACCCCATTCACACCGTCAACGAAACGCTCAAGCTCTTCGCTAGCTTCTTCTCGCATCCCCGAGGCGTGGCCGAGACGCTCGAGCTCGTCGGCTTGACGGAAAAGTCCGACGAGCGATTCGGACGCCTCTCCGGGGGCCAGAAGCGCCGTGTTGACGTGGCGATTGGAATAATTGGACGTCCGGACCTACTCTTTCTCGACGAGCCCACGACCGGGTTCGATCCCGTAGCTCGTCACGAATTCTGGACGGTGATTGAAGGCCTGCGAGACACCGGTACTTCGATTCTCCTGACGACGCACTACATGGAAGAGGCCCAGCGACTCTGCGATCGTCTGGCCATCATGGCCAAGGGACAAATTATGGCGCAAGGAACGTCGACGTCCCTCATCAGCGCGCTCGGCGTGACCACCATTCGCTTCGAACAACCAGCCGGAGTTGACCTGTCGACACTTTGTACGATCGCCGGAGTGGAGTTCCTTCTCCGCGACATCATCGTGTCGGCCTCGGTGGCTATTGACGTGCAGGAGATCCTTCTGCGTCTCTTGACGTGGTCGCAGGCCACCGGAAACGCTCTTACGGGGCTCGAGGTAGTCAGACCCACGTTGAACGACGTTTTTCTGGGCGCGACGGAGAGTGACGAATGAGATTCATTCGATTGTCTCTCGCCCAGACCGTCTACCATCTGCGCGCCTATTTGCGCAGCGCGCGAACCGTCGTCCTCGGCCTCGTGATGCCGGTTGGTTTGCTGGTCGTCCTCAGCTGGGTCTTCGCCAACCAGGGAGAGATGACCGGCATCGCGGGCAGCCAAATCAGCGCCATAGCGTTCTACGCCGGCAGTTTAACGGCGTGCGGGCTCATGCTCGGAACCTTCACCGGCGTCATGGTTGCCACGGTGAGCGCCCGCGAGGCCGGCTGGCTGAAGCGATTCCGCGGCTCGCCGATGCCCCCCGGGTCCTATCTCGCGGGCCAGGTGCTCTTCAATGTTTTGGTCGCGCTGCTGCTCACCGCAGTCATGATTGCCGTCGCGTCCCTGGCCTACGGTCTGCCTCTTCGATTGGTCCCCGTTCTGGCGGTACTGTGCTACGCGCTGCTCGGCGTTTTCTCCTTCACGGCCATCGCCCTTGCGCTGACCAGAGTGATTACGACGCCCGAGATGGCTTCCTCACTTGGTCCCTTCGCCACCATCATTCTCGCCTTTATGAGCGGCGTCTTCTTCCCACCCAATCTCATGCCGCACTGGCTCGTCGCTTTTTCGAACTACTTGCCGCTGGAGCCTCTCGCCCAGTCCATGCAAACCGCCCTCGCGCTGCACAGGGGCACCGGATTCGACCTTCGAACCTTCGTGGTCTTGGGTATCTGGATCGTGGTCAGTTTCGCCGTCGCCCACCGAACTTTCACGTGGCAACCCTTAAAGCGTTAGCGGACCCTTCTGAATCTGCGGCGGTCTGGCTTGTGAGACCATGCGGCGACGCGAGCGTCGCTCCCTTGTCGTGCGACTCGTGCTGACAACGATGAGAAGAGTTGGAAGCAATAGGTGGCCATGATTGCGGCGGTCATCATGATTGCGGTTGTCAACATTTTGGTGTTGAAACGGTGGGACGCCCAGAACGCCCCGTTCGAGAAGCGCAATCGGACCCGCGTGTCGTCAGAGATTCGCGAGTTGAAGCGGCGGACCGGCCACGATTGTTCCCGCGAAGAATGCGTGGTCGCGCCACGTTCCTTCTTCGCGGTTACAGAAAACTAATCTCGGTTGCGCCGTGGAGAGTACCCCGGGGCCACAACATTCTTGGTGCATCCATATCATTGCGCGGACGGTTCGAGATCACCGGCACACGCTCGACGAACTTCCAGGGCTAGCTTGATTCAGTGGCCGTCGTCGGCCCAGGACCATCACCTCAAGACAGCGTCCAGTAATCGCACCCGCACGGCCCGCCAGGCCGGCACCAGCGCGCCGATCACCGCGACCGCAAGCAGGATGATGGCGTCGCTGCGCAGCTCGCTCGACGAGACGCTGAGCGTCACCGGGCCAATCGGGAACTGGAAGGGATGGCGACGCGCCAGAGGGATCGCCCCGCCGAAGAAGAGAGCCGCCCCGAAGAGGATGCCGAGGACCGCAAACACGACGGCCTTGAGGAGGTAGTTCACCGTGATCGCCAGGCCGCTGATTCCTATGGCCCGTTCTATCCCGATGGTTCGTCGCTTGTTGACGAGATCCACGTAGGTCACGATGAACACGGCGATCGCGGCCACGATGAGCGATACGGCATTGAGGACCGACTTGATGGTGTTAAAGGAGCCGGTGATGTCCTTCACGCTCGATGACAGGGTCTCCCACGACTGATACGTGACGTGACGGTCTTCGCTACGCAGCTGGCCGATCACTGCCTTCTCGTCGCCAATCTGCTTGGTTCTCGCGTAGATCGCCGACACGCGTCCTCGCAGCGAAGGGACCACACGGTCGGCGGTCGCGGTGGTGATGAAGGCACTGGTGTTGGCCTCCGAGAGATCAGTCTCGTAGATTCCCTTCACCGTAAAGAGGTGGGTTCGGCCCCCGGAAAGGATTACGCTCACTCGATCGCCGACGCGCACGCCCTGGAGCGACGATCCGTACGTGGATACGTGGTTCATCCCGGCACCGGCAACTCCAATGCCGAGCACGATTTCGTCATTGGCGCCCGGATCGAGGAACGACCCCTCGATCATCGTCTTGGGCGTCATGAACGTTCTTGCGTAGGACGCGGGATCGACCGCGAGCACGGGCCAAGAATTGGTGTGGCTCCCAAAGCTGATCTGGCTCCCGGCAAGCGAAGTGGCGGTCGCGGCCGTCACGCCGTGCGTGGCCCGCACTCGGCTGATCAGACCCGCGCCGTCCGGAATGGTCAGGTCGGAGTGGGAAGGTGTGATCGCAATACTGGCGGTCACGTACTCACGCAGCTCGAGCTGAATCTCGTTGGTCGCACCTTGGATAAGGGACGGAACGAACATCAACTCGGCGTAGATGACGGCCATCATCGCCACCGTGAGGATGGTTATTCCGCGATTGCCACGAGTAATCGCGCGTCGGCTGAGAAACGTCGCCACCCGCATCGACGAGCGTGCGGCCATCAGCTCTTGGCCTCCACGATTTCTCCGTCGCGCAGGACGATGAGGTTCTTCGCGAATCGACGTTCGTCGGACTCGTGCGAGACGAAGAGAATCGTCACGCCCAGTTCCTCGTTCAAACGTGTGAGTGCCGTCATCACCATCTCGCTCGACTCGGTATCGAGGTTGCCCGTCGGTTCGTCCGCGAAGAGCACCGTCGGTCGGTTGACCATCGCGCGAGCGATCGCCACTCGCTGTTGCTGGCCGCCGGAGAGTTCCGAGGGGCGATGGCGAGCGCGATTCCCGAGATCGAGCATCTCGAGCAGTTCCCGGGCCCGCAGCCGGGACTGGCGCAGCGGGGTGCCCGTCATAAGCGATGGGAGGTAGACGTTCTCTTCCGCGGTGAGCTCGGGTAGCAGCGCGTACTCCTGGAACACGTAACCGAGATGCCCGAGCCGTAGGAGACGACGACGACTCTCCCGGAGGCGAGTAACGTCCACGCCACTAAGAAGAACCTGGCCCGAGGTCGGCGCGTCGAGGAGCCCAAGCTGGCGCAGCAGCGTCGACTTACCCGAGCCGCTCTTTCCCATGATGCACACAATGTCGCCCGGTTCAACTTGGAACGACACGCCTCGCAGGGCTCGCACGGCGACGTCACCGGCTCCGTAGGTGCGCGAAAGATCACGCACTTCTAGGGCCGGCACTCCTAAAGAGCCCGGCGCCACGACTAGGTCGTTCCTCGTCGGCGACCTGCCGCGCCGCGTCAAGGCCGACACGAGTACGAGAAACCGATGACGCGAAGCCAGATCACGCCAACGCCGCGACCCAGTCCATCTTCATCGCTAGCGCGGTGACGTTTCCGTCGAAATTTCGCAACTACAACGAGCACGCGCTCTGCCATGAGTACACCTTGTCACACCTCACCGCTGGCGTAGGCCGAGCCAACCGAGCGTCTCGCTAGAAAGGCCTGTCCACCGAGCCGCACGACGCGGCGCCAACGTCAGTCTCAGATAATCAGCCAGCACGGCCTCGCCCAGCGGTCCGGTTTCACACCGTCGCGTCCTCGAACTTCCAACAACTGGTGCGACCCATGGTGATCATGCGAGCGGGTTCGTCATTGCCAGCGACGAACACCTACGCCATCATGGATTGCAACCACCGCGACAGCCGCGACGACAAAGGACTATCGACCCTAGTCATCGACCCGTCCCGGCGTTCAGCATCTTGATGACACGGAAACGACGAACGACGAGCCGCTTCCGGGCTCGACGAGGAGTTCCTATGAAATTCACCGACTCGAAGAGAGCGCCATCACCAGTCACGATCAAGGGAGACGATACGCAATGACTATCACCGATTCCGACGCAGCGATTCCCGAGCCCCGTCGCTCACTTGAAGTAAGCCAGACTGGGGCCGCGAGCGCGATCAGGGCGATCTACGAGCGCCGCGCCATTCGCACATATGACGACAGGCCGATCAGCCGCGAAGACGTCGAATTGGTGTTGGACGCCGCGATCCATGCCCCCAGCGCCGTCAACTGCCAGCCGTGGGCTTTCGTAGTCATCCAGGAGCGCGAGGCCCTCGCTCGCTACGCGAAAGAGGGCACGCAACTCCTGCTCGATGAGCCCCTCGCCGTCGAGGTCGTCGAGAGTGGACTGCCGGATATGGATCGGCTCCGCCAGATGGCCTCCGGCCCAGACTTCGAGTTGTTCCACGGCGCTCCCGCATTGGTGGTGATCTACGCCACGAGTGCCGATGGAGTGCCTGATTGCTTTCTCGCCGCGCAGAACTTGATGCTGGCGTCGTGGACGCTCGGCCTCGGGACCTGTCCGATCGGCTTGGCCCGCCCCCTGTTCAACCGAGCCGAAGTGAAGAAGGAGTTGGGGGTATCGCCGGAGTGGACCTGCGCGCTGCCAATCGCCATCGGCTGGCCCGATGCTGCGGCTGCGCCGACCTCCCGGCGCCCGGCGCAAGTCGCCTGGAAATGAACCCGTCTACCAAGCCGAGCGAGCAGAGCCGGACCGGCACCACCTCTTCGAAAGGCCCGTCGCACATGGTGGAACTTCCGCTCTCGGAGGTCTATCAACTCCTCGAACCCGGACCCGTCGTCCTGTTGACCACGGCCCAGAGGGGCCGAGCCAATGTCATGACGATGTCCTGGCACACAATGGTCGAGTTCGTGCCGCCCCTAGTGGCCTGCGTCGTGAGCAGCGCGGACTACAGCTTTGCGGCATTGGTGGCTGAGCACGAGTGCGTCATCGCGATTCCCGACGTGGAATTGGCGCCCATCGTGGTCAAAGTAGGGAATTCGTTTGGCGGCGCGATAGACAAATTCAAGACGTTCGGACTCACGCCACAGCGTGCCGACCTCGTCGCAGCGCCCCTCATCGCCGAATGCTTCGCCAACTTCGAGTGCCGGACTGTGGACACGACCTTGGTGGACAAGTACAACCTCTTTGTTCTCGAGGTGATAAAGGCCTGGAGGGATCCCACGCAAGAGCGACCGAAAACCATCCACCATCACGGATACGGGAACTTCGTGGTAGACGGCGAGACCATCACGCTGAAGTCAAAAATGCGCTAGACGAAGAAACGTAAAGGTGTCGTGGCGACCGGGGATGAGTTCGGATCGAAAGACGTTGGGTCACCGGCTCTTCGGGTTCGCGCCCTCGGTATCCAATGGCAGCGTCCGCAATCGTCGACCCGTAAGGTCGAAGATCGCATTGGCGATGGCGGGCGCCACACCAATCATGGGTGTTTCGCCCGCACCGGCCGACGCCAGGTCGCGCCGGTCCAACAGGACCACTTCGATCGCGGGCACGTCGCGGAACCTCGGCACGCGATAGTCGGTGAAGGATCCGTTCGTGATCACACCCTCACGAAAGCGGATCGCCTCGAATAACGCGCCGCCCAGGGCCATGACCGTCGCGCCTTCGATCTGGTTGATCACGGTGTCGGGATTGACGACGGCTCCGCACTCGTAGGCGGTGACGAGTCGAACCACCCGCAGACTGCCCTCGAGGTTACGTACCTGCGCGACGGTCGCGATGCGCCCGTCCTTCTCGACGCCGCAGGCAATGCCCTGACCCACGCCGGAGCCGCCGCGCGCCCATCCGAATCGCTCGGCCGCCGCGCGCAGCACCGTGACGAGGCGCTCGTCGTCGAGATTGTTCACGCGAAACTCGACCGGGTCCCAGCCGAGTCCGTGGGCCAGCTCGTCCATCTGCGACTCGCGCGCGAAGTTGTTGGCGGTCGCGGCCAGCGCCCGATACGAGGCCTGAGTGAGCGGGCTCGCCGAGGGCTGATAGTCAATTCGAAGGTTCGCCACCCGGTACGGGCTCGCGATCGCGGCGGGACCGGCGTTGATGTTGGTGAACGTCCAGGCCACGAGCTCACCGCTTGGCGCAGCGGCACTCGACACGTCGATGATCGCCGCGGGACGCAACGTGCCGGCCGTGAATTCCTCGTGGCGCGACCACGTGACCTTGACGGGTCCGCCGACCCCTCGGGCCAGAATCGCCGCTTCGCTCGCGACGCCGCCTCCGTGCTTGCCGCCGAACGCCCCGCCGGTCGGCGGCACGATGACCCGCACCAACTCCTCGTTGAGGTCGAGCGTCGCCGCGACCTCGGCGCGCGCCGAGAAGGGTGTCTGGGTCCCGACCCAGACGGTGAGGCGCCCGTCGTCGTCCCAGACCGCCAGTGCACTGCGGGTCTCGAGGGACGCCGGCGCGATGTAGGCGGTCGTGTACGTCTCCTCACGGCGCACTGCCGCCGTCGCGAATGCCGCGTCGAGGTCTCCTTCCTCGACGTGGACCGGTCCGCTCCAGCCGCCAGCGTCACTCGACGGATGGGCGCGCAGGAACTCTTCCAGATCGTCATTCGATGGTGCGTGTGGCACGTCCCACGTCGCACGAAGACTGGCGAGGGCCAGGCGCGCCGTGATCGGGTCGCCGGCCACGACGCCCGTCAGCGCGTGCGTACGCACTAGGACGACGTCGTCACGATCGTCCAGGGCGCCGGCATCGAGTTCGCGAAGCGTCGCGCCGAGAACGGGGGGTCGCAGCACCACGCCGTAGCGCAGGCCGCGAATAGTGAGGTCCGACACAAAGCGTCGCGCGCCCGTGACCGCGTCAATTATTCCTTCGGGCACGTGCGGCGTGCCAGCTAGGTGCCACTCGGTGCCCGCCATCACGGCTGTCTCGCCAGCGATGATCTCGACACGTCGCAGACCGGCGTGCACGGGCATCAAGGTCCTCGCGCGGGCCGCCGCCTGGGCGAGCGCGTGNNGAGACGCAACGCCGTGCAGTTGTCCTGTCCGACATCGACCTTTCCGGTGAAAGCGGTCACCTTGGCGTCGGCGTCAACGTGGAGCCACGCGCTGGCGCCGGTCGACCAGCTTCCGGACGCGAGCGGCGGCGTGGGCAGGACCACGACTAGACCGTCGCCGAGCACCCCGAACCAGTCACGGTCCTCGGGTTCGGACAGGTCCCAGGGGCGCGAGGGGCGAGGCGGCGGATTCTGCGGATCCCCTAGTGCCCAGCGGTCCGTCGCCGCAGCGGCGTCCAAAGGTTTGGTGTCGGGCCGGGCCGCGAGTTGCGCCGCCCGATGCACCGCCCGTCGGATTCGCGGATAGGTGCCACAGCGACAGACGTTGCCGTTCAGGGCATCGTCGATGGTCGCGTCGTCCGGATTCGGGTCGAGGGCCAACAGGGCCAGCACCGACAGGACCATGCCCGGCGTGCAGTAGCCGCACTGGGCGGCGCCGATCTCGACGAACGCCTGCTGGACAAAGTGCAGTGAGCCGGCGCTCGCGAGGGACTCGATGGTCGTCACCTCGTGACCCTGCGCGTCGCTGACCTGCCGCCGACAGGCGTGTTGCGGTTCACCGTCAACCAGCACCGTGCACGATCCGCACGCCCCCTCACCGCAGCCCGGCTTGGCTCCCGTAAGATCCAGTTCGCTTCGCAGTGCCGACAGCAGCGACATCGCCGCTGGCAAGGACCGGGCAACACCATTGACCAGCACGGTTACTTCTTGGACCCGAACCGTCGAACCAGCGTCAGCGTCCATAATCGGATGTTAACCCCGTGCGCGAGCGGCATTTACCGTTCGTGTTCGCGACGCAGCCCGATGACGATGTGTCACCGACTCCTTCGTTGCGTATAAGAATCGAGGTTGTGTACCTGCGCACCGGCGGTAACTCTCACTGCCCATCTGACAGAGTCGGAGCGACGAGTATTCGGGTACTCGTTGGCTCCGGGAGTATTCAATCAATAAGTAGGTCAGGTTGCTTTCCACTTCTGCGCCAGGTCCAGGGGGTCTGGTGAAGGCTGAGGTCTCATCCGAGACCCGAATCGTCAGCGGCCTCACGTTCCCGGCTTGATCCTGGTGAGGCACCGCGCAGGCAGTCTGCAGTGCACCGTGAAATCCATCGCAGCTCCCGAGCGTCTCACCATCAGTATTCTGAGCCACGTGGCCCATACTCTCCAGATGGAAGATCTCTGCCGCCGATTTGGAGCACTGACCGCGCTCGACCATCTCACCTTCGAGGTACCCGCCGGACAGGTAGTGGGTTTTCTTGGACCCAATGGTGCGGGCAAGACAACCACGATGAGGGCGATCTTCGGCCTCACGGATCTGGACGCCGGCACCATTACGTGGAACGGCTCCGCCGTGGCTCAGGCGGAGAGACGGCGTTTCGGCTACATGCCCGAGGAGCGCGGTCTCTATCCGAGCATGCTCGTCGGCGAGCAGCTTCAGTATCTGGGCAGACTGCACGGGATGGCCGCGATCGACGCCTCGAGCGCGACGGCCACCTGGTTAGATCGCCTGGACATCGCCGACCGCGCTGGCAGCAAGGTGGAGGCTCTCTCTCACGGGAACCAACAGCGGGTGCAGCTGGCCGCCGCGTTGCTCCACGGACCCGAGTTGCTGGTCTTGGACGAACCGCTCGCCGGACTGGACCCCTCGGGCATCGACGTCATCGGTGAGGTGCTCGCCGAACGGGCCCACTCCGGTTGCTGCGTGCTCTTCTCCAGTCATCAGCTCGACCAGGTCGAGGAACTCTGCGAGTCAGTCGTGATCATCGACCACGGTCATTTGGTGGTGGCGGGCCGCGTGGATGAGTTGGCCTCTAGTGGGCCGCGACGACTGGTCGTGCGGGTCGAAGGGGACCGCTCCGCTTCCTGGGTCAAGGGAGTCGCCGGGGTCGCGGTCTCCGAAGTCACGGGGGGCGAAGTTCGACTCGTGCTCGACGCCGGCGTCGACAGCGACGCCGTCTTGGAATTGGCCCGCAGTGCCGGCCGTGTGACCAAATTTGTCTTCGAACGCCGCCGCCTCTCCGAACTCTACCGAGAGGCGGTGAAGTGAAGTTCGTCGTCATTGCCCTCGCCGTGGTCGTGGTAGCGGCCCTACGGGTCGGCGGGCGCCGCCGACGGCGTCGCACCGGACCGCGTACGGTCCGCTCAGTATCGGGCCCACTCAGCAGTGATGTCGGTTTGATCGTGGCTCGTGAAGTCCGAGAGAGATTGCGTGGACGAATACTCAAGGTCACGACCGTGTTCATCTTGGTCGTGGTAGCGGCCGCAATCGTCATCCCCGTACTTCACAACGGCAAGGAGAAGCCCCAAGATGTCGGCATCGTCGGGACACTCTCATCCTCCCTTCGCGCAACCGTAACCAGTTCCGCCAAGAGCGCGGACGTCACCGTGCACTTCGAGCCCGAATCAAGCGTCAAGAAGGCCACATCCGCCCTCCATTCGGGTCGAATCGAGGTCGCGATCGTGGACGGTCGTGAGTTGCTCGTGAAGAGTCCTCTTTCACCGACCGACACTTCGTCGGGCACCCAACTGATTCGTTCGGTGGCCGAGAACCTTGGCGTCG
>PMAL01000204.1:28234-39831 GCA_003152555.1 Acidimicrobiaceae bacterium
ACACCTGGATCCTGATGGGGGTCATGGAGGAGAAGTCCAGTCGGGTCATCGAAGTGCTGCTGTCCGCAGTGCGACCAATCCAACTGCTGACCGGAAAGGTCCTGGGCATTGGTCTGGTGGCGTTGGCCCAGGCCTCGCTCGTTGTGGCGTTCGCCCTCATCTTGTCCAAGGCGGTGGGCTCAAGTCTCTTGCACGGTTCCGCGCCCCTCGTCGTCGTGAGCACGTTGATCTGGCTGGTGCTCGGCTACGCCTTCTACAGCTGGGTCTACGCCGCCGCGGGTTCGATGGCCGAGCGACAAGATCAGGTGCAAAGCCTGATACTCCCGTTGAGCCTCCCGATGATCTTCGGCTACGTCATGGCCCTCACGGGGGCCAGTTCGGGAAGCCCCAGCGCTCTATTGAAGGTGCTCGCCTATCTACCTCCGACGGCGCCTTTCGCCGTGCCGGTGTTGGTGGGTTTCAGGGCCGTGACGTGGTGGGAGTTTCTCGGTTCAGCGCTTATCAGCGTGGTGTGCACGATAGGTATCGCTCGAGTAGCGGCAACTGTCTATCGACGAGCAATTCTTCGCACCGGCGCGCGGGTTCGTCTGCGAGACGTGTTCACTTGAATTGCCCGCTGATCAGCCATCCTCATGTCAGCGATTGTGCCGTCAGCGCCAGACACGGAACTCTCGCACATGCGAACTAAGTACGCCGGCGACGAATGAGGTGAGCAGCGACCGATCCGTCTAGAGCAATAGCGTTCGGAGACGGTCGCTACTGGTGAGCAGACGTCACGCGAACGTCCTCTTGTACTTACTACCGAATCTCGATTCCACGTCATAGTCGAAGGTCCGAAGCGAACCGTGGCAATCCGTGCTTGAAACTCGCCGAGAAGATTGCGAAACTCTAGGACCGAACGGGACTCATCTTACGAACTCATGCTTCCCAACACCACGAGACAAGACCGACACACAACAACCATTTGACAGTTCCTTTTAATCCCAAGGTGCCGGGATCGCAACCCGGGCGGCCCACGAATGCCCTGTTCGCAGTTTCGGAATAATCATTGGCTACATCCGATGTAACCAATTGTGTACCCGAACGAGCAGAATCGTGCGGATTGGATGCGACGGCTTCGTCAAAGATGACCGAGCCCATCGCTTCAGCGGAATTGGCGCGTGCTTTTAGCGTGAGATGGCCGTAAACGTCCTTGGTGACCCAAATCGAGGCATAACCTTCCGCTCACAGACGACCTTCAATGGAACCTCCGTGGCGATCAGAAGCGACGCACACGAGTGCCGTAACTCATGGATTGACACGTGACCTAGGCCTACGGCCTCGCAAATCTTGGCAGAGTCGTGCCGAACTGTTGCGAGCCGAGCTGCATCGCGAGAGTCGAGGTGCACATCAATTCACACTCGTTGTGACAGCGTTTGCCCCCGAGAAGCTCATCGACTCCATGGCGCACTTAATGACGCCGCGAGCACGTAGAGCGACCTAGCATGGGCGTGCCAATGATGACCGCAACGAGACACACCGCTTTTTTGACAGATGTCAAAGTGCTTCCGCCGAAGGGCCTCAACACCAGTGTCTATCTGGATATCAATAGCCTTGCGCGTCGCACACTATGGGCCCATGGCTTCATGCACGCCTACGCACTCTGGCTAGGGGCGGTCTTGCTCGCCGCCATCTTCTTCGTCGCCTACGGGATCGTCTGGTGGCGCCGTGACCGCCGCGGAGCTGCACTTATGGGACTAAGTGGCATTGGCGCGCTCGTCGCTCTCGGCCTGAACCAGATCGTTGGCCACGCGGCCAAAGAGCTGCGGCCATACGACACACTTCACCACGTCCTCGTGCTCGTCCCAAAGGCGAACGACTACGCCTTCCCGTCCGATCACGCCGTCATCGCTGGCGCGCTCGTTACCTCCGTTCTGTTAGTCAGCCGTCGAGCGACGGCGTCACACCGGCGCGGTCAACTCGTGACGGCCATGGTGGCGATCGATCTGCTGAGCGTCGTGTTCGGCCTTCTCTTATGCTTCGCCCGCGTCTACGTCGGAGCGCACTACCCGGGCGACGTCATCGCCGGCTTCCTACTTGGCGCCTTCGCGGTGCTGGTCGCCTCGCTGGCTCGCCCGATTGCTTATCGGTTCGCGGACTTCCTCGAACCCACGCCGCTCGGTATTCTCGTGCGCCGCGCGCCCGATGCGTAGATCCTCCGCAGACGGCTAACAATGGCCTGGCCATTTGTCCAACTCCTCACCGGCCCAGAACTGCGTACGTATCTGCTTTGGAGTCAGTACTACGCTCAAGACCGAAGTCGGAAGAAACGCGAACATCCCTGGCCGTCCTTCGGCCACGTACGAGAAATGAGGGATTGCGAAGCGTCCGGACCGTGACTATCGAGCAATGCGTGTTATCTGATATGAGAAATACGAAGACGCAAGCGGCGTCTAATCATTTGAACAGAGACGTACACGAGCGACACCGGAGCGCACCGGCACGCCAATTTTGAAGGTTGATCAGTCGGGTAACTGGCAGAAGGAGTTCGTGGCCGGCCACAAGGTTCGTGGCGCCCGAGACCNNCCGGGCGCATTGCGTTGCGCCAGCCGCGCGATAAGTCGTTGGACGGTGAGGCGAAGCAATGTGAGATGAGCGCACAGATAGTCATGGATGAGGGACCATCGAATCCCTCGCAGAGTCGGCAAACTCTGACCGGAATCGTTGTGCTCACCCCTAGTGCCATCGTGACGTACCGTGGAGGACCATGAGAGTTCTTGTCGCTGAAGATGATCGCGCTCTTCGTGACGTGTTGGAGCGAGGACTGCAAGAGGCTGGCTACGCGGTCGACTCCGTGATTGACGGCGTTGCAGCAGAGTCCGCACTGAGAGCACGTGATTATGAGGTCGCGATTCTTGACTGGAGAATGCCAGTGCTTTCGGGAGTAGAGGTTATTGAGCGGGCGCGAGGAGCCGGCGTGCACACTCCAATACTGTTGCTTACCGCCCGAGACACGCCAACCGATCGAGTGCAGGGACTCAACGCCGGTGCCGACGACTATCTCATCAAGCCCTTCGATTTCGCCGAACTCCTCGCGCGTCTGAATGCGCTTCAGCGTCGACCGGCCCTGCGACTGGGCAACGAACTGTACTGTGGCGACCTGAGATTCGACCCGAGGACCCAGCAATGCTCCGTGAGCGACCAGGCAATTGGTCTCACGATGACTGAGAGCGCCATCCTTGAACTTCTCATGCGAAGAAGCCCGCTCGTCGTGTCGCGCGAGGCAATTTCGCATCACGCGTGGCAACAGACGTATCGCACCGCAGCGTCAAACACCATTGAGGCTCACATCGCGAGATTGCGATCGAAACTCGGCGCCAGCACCGCGGAGATTCAAACGGTCAGGGGTCTCGGTTACCGAATGACGGAACGTTGAAGACGTCATCGATCGAACGCCGCCACGCCGCGGGTGTTGCCTTAGTGGCGACGGTCATTGGAATGGCGACGTTCGTATTGGTCGCTGTTGTCGTCAACGCCGTGCTGCTCGGACGGCTCAACTCGCAAATCGATTCACGCCTTCAACAACAGTTGAGCGTCGTCCAGAGAGTCGCGAAGGGCGGAGATGTCGGCGCCAAAGGGCTCGACGGATTGTCGAAAGACGACGACCGTGACGATGTACCGATCTACGTCTGGCGCGTTGGTGAAGGCGGCGGAGCGCACGCCCTCGCGAGTGATTCGCCGAGACTTCCCGCGACGAGGTGGTCGGCCGGCCTGCAAACAGAGAAAGTGGGGCGATCGACCTTTCGAATCAGTGCAGTTCGGTATCAGTCCGGGTGGCTCGTCGCGGGCGAGAGCCTCGCCGACGTTGCGCGTGTGGAGTCGTCGCTCTTTGACGTTGAGTTCTCCGCGGGGGGCGTGCTGCTCGTGCTGATGTATCTCGCGGCATTCGTCGTCGGTATGCGCGCGTTAGCGCCGGTGGCGATGGCGCGCCGACGTCAGGCGGAGTTCACCTCCGACGCCTCACACGAATTGCGAACCCCACTCAGCGTCATCGAGGCGGAAGTCGACCTCGCCCTCTCGCGACCGCGAGATGCCGAGAGCTATCGAGCAACGATACGCCGCGTTGGTGACGAAGGTCGCCGACTGCACCGCATCGTGGAAGACCTGTTGTGGCTCGCCCGATCGGACGAAACGCGCCTCGTTCCTGATACGAACGAGACATGTGATCTAGGCGAAGTGGCGGCCACCGCCGAAAGTCGATTCGAACCTCTCGCTTCGCGCAATGGCGTGTCACTCGAGTTTGTGCGTCCAGCAGTGGCCACCACGGTACGTGCCAATGCGGAGTCAATCGACCGACTGGTCGGCGTGCTTGTCGACAACGCCTGCAAGTTCGCTGGCCCTGGAGGGCGCGTCAGCGTGATGGTGTGTGTCGTCGCTCACCGGCTGGTGCTCACGATTGACGACAGTGGTCCGGGTATTGCCCTCGAAGAGCGCGGCGTCATTTTTGACCGATTCCACCGAACGGATTCGTCGGGGGGAGGTACGGGTCTTGGGCTCGCGATTGCGGACGCCATCATCAATTCAACGCACGCCCACTGCGTTGTTGGCGAGAGTTCCTTGGGCGGTGCCCGCTTCGAAATCAGTTGGCGTTACCTTTCATAAGAAAACGCGAAATATGGCGACGTCGTAAGGTGATTGTCAGGTTCGGTTTCTAGCCTTGTTTTCGTGGATCAACGTCGAAAGAACCAGCCCCCGACTTGGCCCGCCAGATCTGAATCTTCCGCTTTTCCGCACGAGCCCGCTCCGTCGCGACCGAAATACGAAGGTCCTCGCGAAGCGAGTTCGTCGCCCTTTCCCCACGCCAAGGCGCCGTCGAGGACGCGTCACACGGGCCCTTCACCCTTGTCGTCATCGGCCAGGTTCACGCGTCCGCCCTACCCCGTTCGAGATCGTCTCGTGCGATGGGGCGTACAGGCCAACGAGCGACTAACTGGATCAACCGCACTCGTACTCCTGGTGCTGCTCGCCATCGAAGGCGTCACCGTTCTTCGCGTGCACTCGCTGCTCACGATTCACGTGTTCGTTGGCATGTTGGTGATTCCCCCCATTCTCGTGAAGATCTCCAGCACGACATGGCGCTTTGCTCGCTACTACATCGGCTCGCCCGAGTATCGACACAATGGTCCGCCACCCATCGCGCTGAGAGTGATTGGACCATTCGTGGTGGTGCTCACGGTAGTCCTCTTCGGATCGGGAGTGCTTCTCCTGCTCGGCCCGACTGCCTGGCGCGGTCAAATGCTCCAGCTTCACCAGGCCAGTTTCATCTTGTGGTTCATCCTCATGACGGTGCACGTGCTCGGGCACCTGGGCGACATGGCTCGTCTCTCCACCAAAGACTGGGCGCGGCGAACTCGGGGACTCGTTTCAGGTTCGCGAGCGCGACGACTCTTAACCACGGTGAGCCTCCTCGTCGGACTGGTACTAGCGTTCCTGACGGTCTCGCGTGTTGGCCCGTGGCTACACGGAGCCTGACGACCGTGACGTCACCCACCACTCGTCATCGTGCACCACACCACGATTTGCCCTTGTCGAGACGTCGACCAATGGCCGACGCGCGCGCTCGGCGGATCTTTTGGCGCCGACGAGCCCTCGCTGCTATGGCCCTGATACTGCTCGTCGTCTTCACGTGGCTCGCCTTTTCGCTGGGCGGTGCCCTCTTCAATCCCGCGCTCGGGAGTTCGCTCGGTTCGCGGTTCGCGGAGTGGGGACGCGCCCACGGCGGTGCCAGCATCGTGAACTGGACAGAGAACGAGTGGTACAGCCACCATCCCCCGCCCATTGGTGGCACCGTACCGCGCGGCGAAATTCGCGTCCCGTCCTCCCGGCCAATCGCGATCGCGACCTCGGTCCCCCACCTTGCGACCCCCGCTCCCCTTCGGGCCTTCACGTCGCCGGCGCTGCCCGGTGAAGGCGAGTGGTCCGCGGTGGGTCGACGGGTCGACGGAGTGCCGGCAATCTACGTGACGTCGCTACGCCCCGACGCCGTGCACACCAGTTACGTCGTGGGGGTCGCCTGGATGGACACGAAGCTGCTCAACGCGACGCTCTATTCGGGTAGCTCAATACCAGGAGGGGGCCCGTGGCCCAATTCAGCGCCCGTACGTCCGCGCGCCGCGCGCGATCTCGTCGCCGCCTTCAACGCGGGCTTTCTCATGAATGACGCGAATGGCGGCTACTACACCGATCACAAGATGGTCGATCCGCTTCGCGTGGGCGCCGCGTCATTCGTCGTGTATCGAAACGGCACGTCGAACATCATCGCGTGGGGCCCTCACGATCGCGTTTCCGGAGACATTGTCTCCGTGCGTCAGAACTTGAATCTCTTGGTCAAGAATTCGCGGCCCGCTCCCGGACTACGCGCCACAGATACTTCGCAGTGGGGCTTCACCGTGGGCAACGCGGTCTACGTTTCGCGCTCCGGTCTCGGCGTCACGGCCGACGGCGCGCTTGTCTACGTCGGTGGTCCGGGACTCAACATCACGGATCTGGCGAACTTGCTAGTGCGCGCCGGTGCGGTGCGCGCCATGGAACTCGACATCAACGTCGATTGGGTCAACTACTCCTACTATTCGCCGTCGACGCCGAACGCGTTCGCGGCGTCGACCAATGGCACTGAGCTCGTGAGTTCTATGACTGGGTCACCGGCGCGCTACTTCGAGTCGTGGTGGGCCCGAGATTTCATCACGATGTCGGCGCGGGTAACGAGCAACAAGGGCAAATCGTGACCATTTCTAGCCCCGACCGCGCCGTCACACGGTCCGCGACGCCACCGGTGCGCCGCCGACCCGGTCCGGCCCCGGCCCCCAGGGTCACCGATGCGTTGGCGGTGATCGCGGGGATAGGTCTCGGTCTCGCCGTGGCGCTCGCCTTCTGGGGCGAGTCATTCGGGGCGCTGCGCGTGCCAGGAGGTTGGTACACGCTGGCGGGCCGACTCGCCGCCCTTGTGGGCACGTATCTCTTGTTGGTGATGGTTGTCTTGGTGTCGCGAATTCCGTGGCTTGAGCGCAGCGTCGGCCAGGACCGTTTGGTGCGATGGCATCGACGAATCGGGGGCTGGCCGATCGTTCTCATTGCCCTGCACATCCTGCTGGTGACGTGGGGCTACGCACAGGCATCGAGCGTTGGCGTTCTAGAGCAGTTCTGGTCCTTTATCGTGCACTACCCGGATATTCTCCAGGCGATTGCGGCCTTTATCATCCTTGTCACCGCGGGAGTCTTGTCGGCCAAGATCGCACGTCAGCGTCTGAAGTATGAGACCTGGTGGATCGTGCACCTTTGTCTCTACCTCGCCCTGGGCCTCGCTCTCTTTCACCAGATTCACATCGGCGTCATGTTTCTCACGTCTCCGGTCGCTCGTTGGCTATGGATCACTATCTGGCTGGTCGTTGTCGCCTCGATCCTGAGCTTTCGCGTCGCCCTACCAATATGGCGAAACTTGCGCCATCAGTTGCGCGTTCACTCGGTGGTGAAAGTAGCGCCCGACGTCTACTCCGTAATTGTCTCCGGGCGTCTGCTCTCGAGGCTCGCCGTGTCAGGCGGCCAGTTCCTCCAATGGCGGTTTCTCGCTCCCGGGCTCTGGTGGCACGCGCACCCTTACTCCCTCTCTGCACTTCCCCGGCCACCCTATTTGCGCGTGACCATCAAAGGTCTCGGCGATCAGAGCCGCGCGGTTGCTCACTTGAAACGGGGTACACGCGTCATCGTCGAGGGTCCGTACGGTACGTTCACTCGCCACCGACTGAGGGCCACGCGCGCCGTGCTGATCGGCGCTGGCGTCGGCGTCACACCGCTTCGTGCACTGCTCGAGGATCTTCCTTCGTCGACCGAGGTGACCGTTGTCGTTCGTGCGCAGAGCTCCGCGCACGTCGTGCACGGTCGCGAGCTCGCCGAACTTGTCGAGCGACGCAAGGGCCATTACTACGAACTCTGCGGTCCTCGTGAAGAGGTGCGACTTGACGAGCGAACGATGCGCGGTCTCGTCGGAAACCTGCACGACGCCGACGTCTACGTTTGTGGCCCGAGTGACTTCACTGACGAAATCGTCGCCACGGCGAGGCACCTCGGTGCGCGCGTTGATCGTATTCACTTCGAGACGTTCTCGTTCTAGCCATGGTCGAACGCCGCGACAACCTCGCACCCGCACGGAGTCCACGATGAGAAGATCCGCCCTGGTACTCATGGGTACAGTGGTCGGACTCGTCGGCCTCTTGGGCTATCGTGCCGAGTCCCCTTCGTTACTGACGTTCGCGGTGGCACCGAGCGCACCGAGCTCGTCGACGACGGTTCCGCCCGCTCCGACCACGACGACGGCAGCTCCTCCTCCCCAGAACTCCACGACGACGACAGCGCCCACGAGACAGTCGACAACGACGCAGGGCCCCACGACGACCCCATCCCCCACGACCACGACACTTGCGCCCACAACGACGACACTTGCGCCCACTACCACGACCACGCCGACCACGCCGCGAAGCGTCACCGGTGAATCAGTGAACTACGTCTACGGGGTGCTCTCGGTGCAAGTGACGGCGTCCGGCTCAAAGATCTCGAGGGTGACGATTGGCACGATCAACGATGGTGGAAATTATCGATCGCAGTCGATCGACCAAATGGCCATTCCCCAACTCGAACAGCAGGCTCTCTCCGTCCAGAGCGCCAACATCCAAGGCGTGTCGGGGGCCAGTTACACCTCCGCCGGCTTTCGTCAGTCGCTGCAGTCGGCGTTGTCCAAGTTGGGACTGTGAGCGAGTTGTCGTCTTCTAACGGTACGCGTCACATCTTTCACCGCGAGGTCGACGTCATGGGCACCGTCGTCACCATTGACATCTTCGGCGAAAATTACCACGACCCGTTGCAAATTGCTCGAAGTGTCGACGCGGCCGAGGGCATCTTGCGTGAGGCCGACGAAGTATTTAGTACATGGAAGCCGCAGAGTCCTCTGTCGCGACTTCGCCGTGGGGAACTCACGATCGGCGAAGTTCCGACCGTGATTGCTGACGTCTTAGATGAGTGCCGCATCGCGAAGCGTGTTTCACGCGGCTGGTTCGATCCGTGGTCGATCCCCGGCGGCGTTGATCCGACGGGACTCGTGAAAGGTTGGGCCGCGCAGCGGGCACTCGACCCTCTGCGAGAGTTGGACCTTACCGGAGTTCTCATTAACGCAGCGGGTGACATCGCCAGTTTCGGCGGCCCCGGGCACGGCGAACCATTTCGCATTGGCGTCGTGTGTCCTGGCGACCTGAAGCGGCTCGCGTGCGTCGTCGAATCACCGGGTGCCGTCGCATCGTCAGGAACGTACGAGCGAGGTAACCACCTCGTTAATCCCTTCACGGGAGCCTCAATTTCAACGGTGTCGGCGACGGTGACCGGACCGGAGCTCGGTCTGGCCGACGCCCTCGCGACCGCGCTCGCGGTTGCCGGTCGCGTGGGATTGGAGTTCTTCAGTTCGCTCAAGAATTACGAGGGTCTCGTGATCGAAACGACGGACAACGTCTATGCGAGCGAAGGATTCCCGATGGCTGAGACGTTCCTCAGCGGACGACCGTCGTGACAATTACCCACGCGTCAGCCACGAGCTCGCTTCGTTCGCTGCTTTCAGCGATGCGCCCACCGCAGTGGGTAAAAAACTGCCTCATCGTGGTCGCACCGGCAGCGGCGGGCATCCTCACTCACCCCACGGTCATTAGCCAGACGGCGCTCGCCTTCATCGCTTTTTGCTCAGTTTCCTCCGCGATTTACCTGCTCAACGACGTCCGCGACCTCGACGCCGATCGCCACCATCCCACGAAGCGTTTCCGAGCGATTGCGTCGGGTCGCCTGTCAACAACCACCGCCATTGGTTCGGCGCTCGTGCTCCTCACGGTCGGATTCCTTGTCGCACTGTTGATCGCCCACCCCGGACAACTCCTAATCGTGCTCGCACTCTACGTCGCCATCACGCTGGCGTACATCTACTGGATCAAGAACATCGTCATCGTCGAGCTCGGCACGGTGGCGAGCGGCTTTTTTCTTCGGGCCTACGCAGGCGCCGCCGCCACGCACATTCCGGTCTCGACATGGTTTCTGGTCGTCATCTCATTCGGCGCGCTTTTTCTCGTGGTCGGCAAACGCGCGAGTGAACTGAAGTCCGGCGGCGATATCTCCACCCGCCGGGTGCTCGCTGAATACAGCGCCAAGTTCTTGGACTCGGCACTTACTATGTGTGCGACCATTGTCGTCGCCGGGTACTGCCTGTGGGCCTTCAACGCGTCTTCGACGGGACTTTCGGCCAACCATGACGCTGTCCTGCCCGGCCGCCTGAGCGTCGTACCAGTTGTCTTCGCGGTGCTCTTCATCATGCGATCCGCCGAGGCTGGTGACGGTGCTGCACCCGAGGAGCTGTTGTTGCACAATCGCACCGTCCAAGTTCTCCTCGCGGTTTGGGTCGTGCTCATGATCCTCAGCGTCTACGAATGAGCACGGTCCTCGTAGGTTGGGGCGGGAGAACGCCCGGCGTGTCAACGGTGCGAGCACCGCAGAGCGAAGACGACGTCACGCGCGAACTTGCCTCGGGCGAGGAAATGATTGCACGTGGCCTGGGACGAAGTTATGGTGACGCCGCGCAGTTGAGTGGCGGCGTGGTACTCGCGAATCGAGGACTTTCGCACATTGGCCCGATCATCGACGGCGTCGTGACCGTCGGCGCCGGGACCTCCATTGGCGAACTCCTCTCGAACACGCTGCCCCAGGGATGGTTTGTCCCGGTCACACCGGGCACGCGTCAGGTCTCGATTGGAGGGGCAGTGGCGGCGGACGTTCACGGCAAAAATCACCACGCCGACGGATCGTTCGCGAACCACGTGCGGTCCATGCGTCTGGTGACGCCCGAGGGGACGTTTCGGGTGTCGCCCAACGAAAAGCCGGAGCTATTTTGGGCCACAATGGGCGCGATGGGACTGACGGGCGTCGTCACGTCGGTTGAACTTAATTTGATACCCGTCGAAACGAACCAGATGATCGTCGATACCGATCGGTTCGATGATCTCGAGAGCGTCATGACTGAGATGCGTCTGCGCGACAGCGACTACCACTATTCGGTAGCGTGGGTGGACTGCATGACCGAGGGCAAGATGATGGGTAGGTCCGTCTTGACGCGAGCTCGCCATGCGACCGCCGACGACGTTGAGCGTCCGCGTCTCGATCCGCCAGGTCCCGCGACACTATCGATTCCCTACCGCGCCCCGTCGTTCGTCCTGAANNAGAATTCCGACACGATCGGCCACGTCATCGAGCGCCTGAGCGGATCGCACCTGGCAAGCTTTCTCGCTGTCTTGAAACGTTTCGGTCCGGCAAATCCCGCTCCACTGTCATTCCCTCTTGCGGGGTGGACGTTGGCGCTCGATCTTCCCGTCGGCGCAGTGAAGCTTCCTACTCTCCTGGACGAACTCGACGCCGTCGTCGCGAATTCGGGCGGTCGGGTCTATCTGGCCAAGGACTCGCGACTTCGACCCGAGTACCTTCCTCAGATGTACCCACGGCTCGAAGAGTTTCTCCGTGTGAAGTCCCTCGTCGACCCGCGC
>PMAL01000067.1 GCA_003152555.1 Acidimicrobiaceae bacterium
CGTTTGTGAGCACCGGCACCATGCCGTACGGCGTACTGGCGAATGATGGCGAGAGCGAGTACAACATCGGGTAGAGGTCAATCAAGTGAGTACCGGGAGCTCCGGTTGCTATGAGGTTCAACACAACGTCGCCGTTGGAGTTGAATCCACATCCGTAACCGATGTAGCTGTTGTCGTAGTCAACGCCGACGGTGTTGTCGAGTTGAGTCCAACCAACACCTTCAATGTGGATCTGGAACGGCTGGCCTTGCACCACCGTCAGCGAGGTGAGCGGTGTTGTTGAGCCAGCGGCCTCGTAACCCACGATGCTCTCCTTCACGTAGAAGGGAACCTGTCCCACGACCTTGTTCGCCTGAACGAGTTGAATCGCGTGCCACCCGCCCAGGGCCGGTGACGGGACCGTGAAGGTCGTGCTCAGCGCGTTGCCGGTCGGCGCCACCGCCGACACGAGCGGCTGGGTCGTAAAGGCCCAACACGTGCTCGCACAGTTGACACGGTTACCAACCACGGTCGCCCACTCGATCTGAGTCGACACATTTGACGGGAGACCGCTCGCAGTTACTGTCACGCTTGTGCCTTCTGGTCCACTCGACACCGATGCCGACGCCTNNGTTGGCGACACGGCAGCTGGCCAATCAATTGACGCGGCCGGTGGCCCATCATCGCCCGTGATCGTAAACGTGTCGACAGCGCCGTTCGTATAAGGAATCGGCGATTGCGGCACGTTGAGGTAGAGGTAACTGATGGCGTTGCCAATTTGAATTGTGTGGGGACCCACGGCGCCGGAAGCGCGGATTGTCGCCGTAGCCACACCCCTCGTCCAGTTAGCCATCATTTCGCCCACGTAATGGTTGTCATAGAGCAGCGACGCTCCTCCGGTGTAGAGGCTGTCGCCGAGTCCGCTGTAGGTGATCGTGATTGGTGTTCCGACCGGTCCGGCGGTGGGCGAGATTGTGACCGTCCGCAGCGACGTAAAGCTGCCTTCGCTCAACTCGGTGGTACCAACCACGGCGAAGATGCTGTGCAATCCTCCGAAGTCCTTCGGAGCATCGATCGTGACCGAGAAGGCGCCCGCCGCTGACGTCGTGACCGTATCGAGCACGACGTTGATCTTGGTGTAATCGGCACCGAGGTAGTTGACGGTCGACGGGTCAGCGCCAACAACCCACGTCGCATTCGCAGTGGCCCACTGAATTTGCACGCTGGTACTCGCGGGAAGCCCCGCCCCCGCAATCGTCATCGGCGTTCCGATGAAGCCTGACGACGGGGTGACGCTCAATTCGGAAATTGACGTGCTGGGCGTCGACGCTGGAGCAACCGGCCCGGGCAGTGGCGCGACGCCAGGCAGGATCGGCGAAGTCAGGACAATGGGCGTGGTCGCAGTAGCCACGGGAGCCGTCGTCTTCTTCACGACGGTTGTCTTGGTCTTGTGCTTGTGGACCGTCGCCGAGCTTGCGCTCGCGCCAATCATGATCGTGGAACAGACCAGTGCGACGGAGGCGAAGCCGACAGAAATCAACTTGACCCTTCGATTGCTTAGGCGACTCTTCATAATTATCCCTTCGATTGCTACATTGATATTTGATATAAAACCTACGGGGCCGAGTTGATCCATAACGTCGAATCACTGGGGTCGAACGTCACATCGCCGGCCTTGCGACCGACGATGTGCTCTTACAAGCGATGACTCATGAATCCTGTGTTACGCGGGGTACGTGTACGTCATGGCCGGAATGGCCTTGATCGTCTTTACCGCTTTGATGGCCTTGTGCGTTTTGGTTGCCTTCACCGCAGCGTGTCCTTTGACTGCCTTAACTGGGTACGTCGTCACGGTGACGGTGTAGTTGTAATTACCGGGCGAGTACTTCGCAGTTGACAACACTGCGGTCCAGTACCCGTCTCTCGTGCTGTACACCATTGGCACCGTAGCGACTGAACCGGTCGTGGTACCGGGAAGCGACACGATCACAGTGTTGACGTTGCCGGGCGTAGCAGCTGAGGCAACGGCTCCTGGGGCCGCACCGGGGAGCAGGACCTTGCCGGTCTGCAGATCCTTGCCGTACATGCGCCACAGAACGGTCTGTCCGACCGAGAACGTGTTGGTCGGCGAGCACGCAGCATTCACCGCATCCGTCTCTCCCGAAATCGTCGCGGTATCGATATTGACCGTGAAGTCATTAGATATCCCCGCCGACGCGGGAGGAGCCGTCGTGGTGGTGGTGGGTGCGACGGTCGTCGTGGTGGTGGGTGCGACGGTCGTGGTCGTGACGGGCGTGAGGCTCGCTACGAGGGTGATCGTGTCCTGATTGTCGAAGCCGGTCTGCGCCGATGCAGTACTGACACCCAGCGCCGCGAATCCACCTACACCTAAGCCGAGCGCCACTGAGCCGACGCCGACCTTTTTCATGAAATCCTTCATTTTATGCTCTTTTCTCTTAACTGACTAGGGGGGACAACTACTTGATGACGAGCGTGCCGCTCAATTTGCTCGTGAACGACTGGGTCTGCGAGCCGCTGACTCCATCGTTGGAAATAGCGAAGGCACCACTGAACTTCAAGGTGCCCGTAGCACCCTTCAGCTTTCCCGTGCCACTTATGACGGTGGCCGTGCCGGAAATGCTGACGCTACCCGCTGCATTCTCAGGCGCGGCGCCCGTCGAGTTCTTGCTCAGAATTCTGAGCGTGAGTGTGCCGCCCGCGCCCGCGAGCTTGCCACTTCCAGTGAAGTGAAATCCAGAACTGGCGGCGGTGGCGGGCACGTTGCCGGTGCCGGTCAGCGTGGTAGTGCCAATAGTGGTTGACGTTCCTTTGCCAGAGACCGAAGTGACACTCGCAGCCGTTGAGGTGCTAGCGACTGACGTTAATAAGAAGGTCATCGATCCGCTGTAACTTCCCCGGAAGGCGATCTTCTTGGGCTTCACGACGTGACTTACGAGCACGGCGTGCGGCTGTAGCTTCGATGAGTGCGTTGTTGCAGCGCTCGAAGTACCCGCGACACCCACGGTGGCGAGCAGGGCCAGTGCGCCCACTGCGCAACCCAACCGAGTCATCTTCGTGGTGAATTTTACTGTCGAACGACTCTTCATAATCTTCCTCACTATTGCCCTATTTGTGCAATGTTGTATAGAAAAACCTTATGCATTCATTAACAAAAAAATCTGGGAAAACTGAGGTCGAAAGTCACATTGAGATTGCGTCGCGCGCGTTCAATCAAAGTGTTCGTCATGATTCAATCGATTCGCGACGTGCTATTCGCGCGACGAATGCTAACCATTCATATTGCGAATGGCGAAGCGTTTTTATTTGACAACCACGTGTCGCTATGACGACGTGGACATGAGTTTCATTGCCACCGCAACGAGTAAATCAGTCAGCGGCGAGCTTGAAGTTCGGCGACCACGGACTTGCCGTTGGCCTGACCCTTCGTGAGCTTCATGACTTGACCAATAAAGAATTGCGCCAACTTTTCGTCACCCTCGCGGTAGCGGGTCCATTCGTCGGGATGCTCTTCAATCAATGCGGCCACGGTTGCACCTAACGAACTCGAAGAGAGTTGCTCGAAACCCATCTCCCGGGCCACTTCGTGTGGATCCCCGCCGTGCGTCAAGAGCTCCGCGAGCACAGTTTTCGCCTGCGTCGCCGAGAGCTCACCTCGTTGCTCCATGAGCAGCGTCGCGGTAAAGGACTCACTCGAGAAGTTCTTCACCTCATCGATGCTGGCAGCCAGTTCGTTGGCCGCCCTCGAGATTGCCAATGTGGCGCTGACGCCCTCGTCGACAGCACGCTCCACTAAATCGTCGAGCCCCAAATCAATGACCACTTCCACCGCGTCGAGTTGCGCCGACGTGGGGTCAATCAAACGTGCCGCAAGCTTCTGTCGACGCTCCGCCGGCATTGGCGAGAGTCCCGCACGGACTCGATCCTGCCAGGATTGATCGGGCGCGAGGTCCACGAGATCAGGCTCGCGAAAGTAGCGGTAGTCATCGGCGTCTTCCTTCACGCGCATGGTGGAGGTTTCACCCAGCAGCTCATCCCAGTGGCGAGTCTCCTGGCGCACCGTCCCACCGCCTTCGAGCAACTCCACCTGGCGTAGGGCCTCATAGTCAATGGCCCGTTGCAGACTGCGCAGCGAGTTCAGGTTCTTAATCTCGCAACGCGTGCCGAAGGGCGCGTTCGCCTTGCGAATCGAGACGTTGGCGTCGATGCGCATGGAGCCCTCTTCCATGCGTCCGTCCGACGCGCCGGTCGCTATCAGAATGCCGCGTAGTTCTTGGGCGTAGGCGCGAGCCTGGGCTGACGACCGGATATCGGGGCCCGACACGATTTCGACGAGCGGCACGCCGGAGCGGTTGTAATCCACCAGCGACCGCTCGGCACCCTGCAAGCGGCCGGTGCCGCCGAGGTGCGTTGACTTACCAGTGTCCTCTTCTAGGTGCGCGCGCTCGATCGACACGCGGCTGGCGTCGGGTAGGTCGAGGTAGCCGCCCACGTTGATGGGCAAGTCGTACTGACTGATCTGGAAGTCCTTGGGCATGTCGGGGTAGAAGTAGTTCTTGCGGTGAAAGGTCGACGGCGCGATGGTGCTGTGCAGCGCCATGCCAATCGCCATCGCGAGCTCTACCGCCCGCTCGTTGAGTACGGGCAATGATCCGGGTAGCCCGAGACAGACCGGACAGATATTCGTGTTGGGTTCGGCGCCGAAAGAGTTCGCGCACCCGCAGAACATCTTGGACGCGGTCTTGAGTTCCGTGTGCACTTCGAGTCCGACGACAATCTCCCACCCGTTGGCCAGCGTCATGGTCGACCGTCCGCTAGTTCAAGCACGCGCGCGGCGCTAAGGAGTTGGGCCTCACTGCGCCCGGGGCCTAATAGTTGGACACCGATTGGCAGGTCCGCTTCACCCGTGCCGAAGGGCACCGTGATTGCGGCCTCGCCGGCCAAGTTGGTGGGAATCGTGAACACGTCCGATAGGTACATCGCCATCGGATTGCTCGCCTTCTCGCCAATGGCGAAGGCCACCGTCGGTGTCGTGGCACCCACGAGGAAGTCAACCTCACGGTACGCGCGGGCGAAGGCGTCAATCATCTGCGTGCGAACTTTAAGGGCCTGGCCGTAGTAGGCGTCGTAGTAACCGGCCGAGAGCGCGTAGGTCCCGAGCATGATGCGCCGCTTCACCTCATCGCCGAATCCCGCGGTGCGCGTAGCCTCATTCATCGCCGTCACGTCGGCCGCGTCCACCCGCAGCCCGTAACGCACGCCGTCGTAACGCGCCAAGTTGCTCGACGCCTCGGCGGGCGCAATGAGGTAGTACGCACTGAGACCCAGTCGAAGCTCGGGAATGGAGAGTTCCACGACAGTCGCGCCGGCGTCGCGGAACGCTTGCAGTGCTCGCCGGACCTCATTGACGATCTCGTCGTCGGCTCCTTCAATCAGTTCGGTCACGACGCCAATTCTTTTGCCCGCGACACCATCGTTGAGGTGCGCCACCAGCGACGGCGAGGGTTCGGGCAGGGACGTTGAGTCCATCGGATCGTGTCCGGCCAAGACTTCAAGCAAGGTCGCCGCGTCGGTCACGGTCTTGGCGAAGGGACCAATTTGGTCGAGCGAACTGGAAAAGGCAATCAGTCCGTAGCGCGAGACCAATCCGTAAGTCGGTTTCATCCCCACAATCCCGCAGAGCGCGGCGGGCTGACGAATTGATCCGCCGGTGTCGCTGCCAATTGCGAGCGGCGTCATATCTGCGGCCACCGCCGCCGCCGAACCGCCTGACGATCCGCCAGGCACGCGCGATGGACACAAAGGGTTGCGCGTGGGACCAAAGGCGGAGTTCTCCGTCGACGAACCCATCGCGAATTCATCGAGATTTGTTTTCCCCACCGGCACCGCGCCGGCCGCCAACAAACGATCAATCACCGTGGCGCTGTAAGGCGGACGCCAGCCCTGCAAGATCTTTGATCCGCACGTCGTGGGTACGCCGCGCTGGCACACGTTGTCCTTGATGGCAATAGGCACACCGGCGAGCGGCCCGGCGTTGTCGCCCTTCGCAATGACATCGTCTACCCGGGCAGCGGCCTCTCGCGCGCCGTCTTCGTCAACGTAAAGGAACACGTGCAGTTCCTCGTTGCGCGCGCGTACCGCCTCGAGCGAGAGCGACAACTGTTCGTCCGCCGAACTGGCGCCGCGCTGCACGTCGCTGGCAATCTGCACCGCCGTCTTCACGGGGCCTCGCCCATAATTCGCGGCACCGCGAACCGGCCGTCCTGCGCGTCGGGGGCCATCGCGAGTACTTCGTCGCGGTCAAGGCTGGCCCGTACTTCGTCCGAGCGAACCACGTTGGTAAGTCCGAACGGATGCGCCGTCGCGACCACGCCCTCAAGATTGAGCGAATTCATGTCGTTTGCGTGCTCCAGTACCTGACCGAGTTGCTCGGTGAAGAGGTCCAACTCAGCGTCAGTGAGCGAGAGACGTGCAAGTTTGGCGACGTGTGCGACTTCTTCTCGACGCAGTGGCGAACTCATGAGCCAAAGACACGACGCAAAAATGCCACCGTCGACGACTCGACGAGCGCGGCATCATTGTCCAATGTTGCGACGTGATATGAGTCCTCCAGCCAGATCTGCTCCACCGGGCCCGAGGACGATTCCGTGATGTCCTCGCCGCGTTCCCAGTTGACCGTGTGGTCGATGCGGCTGGTAATGAGCAGACTCGGAGCCGTGATCTGGCCCAGGTGCTCGCGCACCACCGTGAGGCCGTCGCAGGCACTCTTTACTTGGGCCAGCGGTGTTGCTTCGTAGGCCGATTCCGACGTGTTCTCTTTCTTGATATCCGAGCCCACGGAGTCGTAGGAAACTACGCCGGCCGCAATGAACTGTTCCAGCCCGTCCAACAGTTCCGGATTCAGCGGCTTGATCCACGGATTTATGAAGACGCAGCCCGCGACGTCGGGCCGCGACTCCGCGATGAGTGCCGTGAGTCCGCCACCCATCGAAAGGCCCACCACGGCGACCTTGCTGCATTTTGCGGCCAGGTCGTCAAAGGAGGCCAAGGCCTCGCCTGACCAGTCGGCCCAACCCGTGGTCATGAGGTCCTCCACGCTCGTGCCGTGACCCGGCAGTCTCGGCACCTCAACCGTGAATCCGGCCTTCGCGCACGCTTCTGCCAGTGGTCGCATGGACACTGGATTACCGGTAAAGCCATGTAGCACGAGCACGCCGAAGGGGCCGCCGGCAAAGGAATACGGTTCACAGCGCGGCATAATTGCGGTGGTCATAGGGTTCCAGCCTACCGGGCGACATGTCTTCTGCGATTAGTCACGGGGCCCACAACGTGCCTCGCGAGGTCATCGCACAGGGTTCATCGCACGCAATGGCGACTAATACAGCTTGGGCAGTTCCTGCGCCAACTCACTCACCGACCAACGATCGTTCTTCTCGAGCGTTTCGGTCATGGTCCAGTTCTGGAACTTCCGCACGGTACCGCCTTGGATAAAAAAGACCTGTCCGGTCGCGGTGCAGTCCTCCATGGCGAGCGTCGCCACTAGCGGAGAGATATTGGCGGGGTCCCAGATGTCAAAGACCGCGGCGTCGCTGGGCTTGACAACGTAGTCCATGAGTCCCGGCGTTGACTCGGTCATCCGGGTGCGGGCCGCTGGCGCGATCGCGTTCGCGCGAACACCGTAACGGCCCAACTCCTCAGAGATAATCACAGTAAAGGCCGCGATACCGGCCTTGGCCGCGCCGTAATTGGTTTGGCCAACGTTGCCCAAGAGCCCCGAGGTTGACGACGTGTTGATGATGGAGGCCTTCACGGTTTTACCGGCCTTGGCCTGCTCACGCCAGTACGTGGCGGCGTGACGCGTGGGTACGAAGTGACCTTTCAGGTGCACGTTGATCACTGAATCCCAATCGTCCTCGCTGAGGTTGACCAGTACCCGGTCGCGCAAGATGCCGGCGTTGTTGACCAGGACGTGCAGGTCACCGAAGGTGTCAATGGCGCTCTGAACCAGGCGCGCGCCGCCCTCCCAGTCCGCGACGTTGTCGTGATTGGCGACGGCCTCACCGCCCATGGCCTTGATTTCAGCGACCACCTCTTCGGCCGGCGACGCCGACGTTGACGAGCCGTCCAGCGCGCCACCGAAGTCGTTGACCACCACACTGGCCCCTTCGGCCGCGAAGAGCAGCGCGTGTTCGCGCCCAATGCCACGTCCGGCGCCGGTGATGATCGCAATACGTCCGTCAAGAGCACCCATGGCTATCCCCCTGGTTAATTCGTCGTGCACCGATTGTAACGATGTATGACGCGGGCCTAGCGAGCCCGGTGGCGCATGAATCCGGGCGGGCGGGCGTGGGCGTGATAGTGATCGGGAATGTTGCGCATGTGGTCGTCAAACGTCCAGATGCCCTCACCAAGTTCTTGGTCGGCGACGCCCGCGAGGAAACCGCGCATCTGTTCTTTCAGTTCGGGCGAAGGATTCGCACCGTGCTCGCGCCACACCACCATGGGAACCTGGCATATCTCGCAGTCACCGATCCAGCAGAGTTCGTTCTCCAGGTAGCGAGTGGTGATGACGGCCGCTTCGCACAGATCGCATCCGTTACTCACCAACGTGCAACACGACGGTCGACTTGTACGGCACTAGCGTGCCCGCGGCCGGAGACTGCGAGATGACCGTTGTCCACTGCGTCGTACCGGCCCCGGGACCAGTCGTCGTGAAGTAGAGCACCGCCTTCTTCATCGCGGCGAACACTTCGGCCTGGTTCATTCCCACAACATTGGGCACCGCCCGCGCTCCCTGACCGGCGAGCGTCGTCGTGGTGGTGCTCGTGGTAGTAGCGCCGGTGGGCGTGGTGGTCGTAGTCGTAGTCGTACCCGACGACGGACCGGGACCAGTGCTGAGTTCCAGGATGACAGTTGCGCCCTTGGGCACGGCGACGGGATTGTTCGTCGTCCCGTAGAGCACGCGCGCAACTTCGCCCGTCGCGATTCGGTCACTCTGGATGGCTTTGGCTGGCGGACAGGACGCGGTGACGTCGAGTCGGTGCAGTCGCGTGGTCGCGATGGTGCAGGTTTCACCAAAGAGATAGGCCGGCATGGTCACCATTTCCGGACCCTCGGAGAATTTGACCGTAATCGCGGTCCCGGCCTTCACCTTCGATCCGGCCACCGGATTTTGCGACATAATTTCGTTCGCCGGCACCGTAGCCGACGTGCCCGGAGGGTTCTCCTTCAGCGTGAAGCCGTCGCTCTTGAGGATCGAGGTGGCTTGCGCGAGGGTCTTTCCCGAGAGCGACGGCACATCACTCTTCGCGGTAAAGACGCCCATCTTCCACACGACGGCGCCCGCGATGGCCACGACCACAATCAATATGGCGGCCACTAAAAAACCGAGACGGCGCTGGGGCGGCAGACGATTGGGTGGCAGCGCGCCGTAGCCGCGACCGGGGCTCGAACGAATCTGTCGAAAATCGCTGTCGCGACTGCTCACGCCCGCGACCGCGTGGCGACCCTGATGTGGGAACTGGCTGGTGACTGGATGCACGCCGGTGCCCACGCCCACGATCTGGTCGGCGGAGGGCGGACGAAAACCAATGGAGGTGCGAGGCTCGTTCGGCGTGAACCGCTCGAGCAACGGCACGTTGGTCCTCACCGGCGCGACGACCAGTGGCGCGGCGTCGTTCAGCACCGTGCTGAGACGGCTGGTGAACTGTTCGGCGTCAAGCCGGAGAAGTGGGTCAGGTACGGCGGCCTGCGCGAGCAGCATGTCCAGCGTGCCCAGCTCCGGTCGCACCGGCAGCGGCGTATTGATTCGACTACGCAGTGCAATCTCGGCGGTCATGCCATCAAAGGGAGTGGTGCCGGTGGCGGCTTCAAAGAGAATGAGCGCCAAAGAGTAGACGTCGGTCTTGGGTCCCACAATTTCGCCCAGCACTTGCTCGGGACTTAAGTAGCGCACGTCGTCAAGCGTCTGTCGATCGCGATACCCGGCACCAAGTCCTGACAAGGCAATGTCCGACACACGCACGTGACCTTCGGCGTCGAAGAGCAACTTCGACGGTGACAGCGAGCCATGGATGAAGCCATTGGCGTGCACGTAGGCCAACGCACTCGAGACGTCACGTCCCAAACGAGCGACGTCGTCGAGACTTAGTCGTCGACCTGAAGTTAAGACGTCCTCGAACGAACCGCCGCTCAGGTACTCGCTGATCATGAAGATGGACCCGGACTCTTGGCCTCCGTCATAGACACGAGCCAGGTGCGAATGGCTCAACGTGGCGCTGCGTACGATGCGCTCGCGAAAGTTGCGGCGCACATCTTCGTGTGCCGCAAGGTCTGCGAGCAGAACCTTTACGACCACAGAACGATTCAGCGAAAGATCATCGGCGAGGTAGACCTCGGCGGTTTGACCGACGCCGAGCAACTCGACGATGCGGTAGCGACCAGCGAGTTCGTGACCGGGATTATAGGTGTACGTCGGCATGGATTTCCCTAACCCTAGTAAGTTGGCGTCACGCGAGTTGGCTGGACCATGTTCCCGTATTCAAAAGTCGCTGGAACTCCTCGGCGCGGACCATCGGAATGCCGAGCTCGCGCGCCTTGGTGACCTTGGCTGCTCCGGGAGCGTCGCCCACGACGACGCAGTAGGTCTTTTTTGATACCGATCCGGGCGAAGTGCCGCCCCGAGCGATCACGGCCGCTTCGGCCTCGTCACGCGAGAAGCCCTCAACTGATCCGGTCACGACCACCGCGCGTCCGGCCAGCGTCGCGGCCGGCCCGCCACCGCGTTCGGGTTCGCTGAGGGCGAGACCGGCCTCGGCGAGGCGGGCCATTCGAACAATGCTGTCCAACTCGCGGCACTCCTGATAGACCGATCCGGCAATGACCGGACCGATGCCGTCAATCGCCTCGAGGTCCTCGAGCGGCGCGTGCGCCAGTGCCTCGAACGTGGAGAAGGCGCGCGCCAATTCGCGCGCGGCGACCGGACCAACGTGACGGATTCCCAGACCCACCAACACCCGACTAAGTGGCGCGGCCTTAGCTTTCGTGATCTCGCTTACCAACGAAGTGGCGGACAACTCGCCGAGACCTTCCAGTGATGAGAGGTCCTCGACGCGCAGGAAGAAGAGGTCGGCCACGTCACTGATGAGACCCTCGGCTAGTAACTGCGCCACGCGCTGTTCGCCCAGACCCTCGATGTCGAGCGCACCGCGCGAGGCGAAGTGGATGATCTGTTGGAGCTGTTGTGCCGGACAGGCAGGATTCACGCAGTACGTATCGCTTTCGAGACCGATCCGAACGAGTGGCTCACCACAGTCCGGGCAGCGGGACGGGAAGGACCACGGCTTTGCCCGCTTCTTGCCCGATTCGACGACGGCACTGACGACCTCGGGAATCACGTCGCCCGCCTTGCGCACGACAACCAGATCTCCGGGACGAACATCCTTCGCGGCGACCTGGTCCTCATTGTGCAATGTCGCCATGGCAACCGTTGATCCGGCCACCACGACCGGTTCGAGCACGGCGTAGGGAGTGGCGCGCCCGGTGCGGCCAATGGAGACTTCAATGGCCCGCAGCCGAGTGGTGCGCTCTTCGGGAGGAAGTTTGCGCGCGATGGCCCATCGCGGAGCCCGACTGGTAAAGCCCATTTTCACCCGAGCTGCGAGGTCGTCAATCTTGATGACAACGCCGTCGACCTCGTAGAGCAGGTCGTGACGGTGCTCTTCGAACCAATTACTGCGAGCGATCATGTCGTCGACGCCAAGTTCAACGACCATCTCCGCGGCGGTCAGGAAGCCCCAGCTCGCCAGTTGCCCGAGGGTGTCAACGTATCGCGCAAATGAGAGTGATCCGTCCAGGTCCACGAGTTGGTAGGCGAGGAACGACAGCGGGCGCGAGGCACTGACCTGAGAGTCTTTTTGGCGCAGACTTCCCGCCGCCGCGTTGCGTGGGTTGGCGAACTCCTTCGCGTTCAGTTCGCGTTGACGCCGGTTCAGTTCTTCAAAGTCGGCCTTGGCTAGAAATACCTCACCGCGCACCTCGACCCGCCCGCGAACACCGGTGCCGAGTGAGAGCGGAACGTTGTGGATCGTTCTCACGTTGTCGGTGACGTCTTCGCCAACGCGGCCGTCGCCTCGCGTCGCTGCCTGCGTGAAAATCCCATCGACGAACGAGATCGACAGCGCCAGCCCGTCAATCTTTGGCTCCACCGCGAACGAGAGTGCGCCCGCATCCTCCCCGAGAATCTTGGCCCCACGTTCGGCCCAGGCCCGAAGTTCGTCGACGTCAAAGACGTTGTCCAGACTGAGCATTGGCTCGGCGTGCTGGACTGGGCTGAAGACCGTCGACGAAGGAGCGCCAACCTTTTTAGAGACCGACGTCTCGTCGCTCAGCTCGGGATGCTCAGCCTCCAGCGCCCGCAATTCTCTCGCGAGCGCGTCGTAGTCCGCATCGGGAATCAGCGGCGCGTCGTTGGAGAAGTACGCGTCGTTGTGCCGAGCGAGCTCCTCACGTAGCCGCGCGGCGCGCTCGGCCGGTTTCACGAGCCGGTAACGATCGCCGCACCTTCAACGATCTCCGGTTCGTTCACGCGATAGAGCACTACCGTTTGTCCGGGCGCCACCGGGCGCGCCGGCGCGTGCAGTTGCAGCGACCACGGTCGTTCGTGTTGACGGTCATGACGCAGTGTCGCGAGTTGGGGTCGGCCGTGCGCACTCCACTGGGCCAGCACGACCGTGTCGTTTTCGACGGCGTCGTGTGAGAACGTCAGCGAGGGCTCGTCAAGATGAATCGTTGAAGTGAGTATCTCGTCGAGGCGACCGACTTCCACTCGCCGGGCCGCGATGTCCACCTTGGACACGAAGCGTTTTTCACCGTCTCGACCGGGCAGTACCCCGCGACGCTGACCAATGGTCATGAGTTCGGCCGCGCCCGTTTCGCCCAACACCTCTCCTGTCACTCCGTCCACAATGGTGGCTGGCGTGAGCTCGATGCGGCTGCGCAAGAAGACCTCGCGCCCCTTCGAGGCCTCAATGAAACAAACGTCCTGGCTGTCGGGCTTGTCCCACGTGCGCAGCCCCAATCGCTCTGCGTGTTGACGGACTTCACTTTTTTGCATGGCACCGATAGGAAGCAGCAAGACGGCCAAGTGCTGCTCGTCGAGGTAGCCCAAGACGTAGCTCTGATCCTTCTGGTCATCGGCACCGCGAACGAGAAAGTGCTGAGCGTCCCGGGAGAGAACCTGGGCGTGATGACCCGTCGCGACCGCGTCAAAACCGAGGCGAGCCGCGCGCTCAAACAACAGATCGAACTTGATGTGTCGATTGCACTCGATGCACGGGTTGGGCGAGTCTCCCGCCGCGTGCCCCGCAACAAACGGCGCCACTACGTGTCGCTCAAACTCCTCGGTGTAGTTAAAGACGTGGTGATCAATGCCGAGCATCTGAGCGACGCGACGGGCATCGTCAACGTCCGCGACGGAGCAACAGCCCGAGTCCGACACGCCGCCCCATAGTTTGAGCGTGGCGCCAACGACGTCGTGCCCCTGCTCGATGAGCAGGCCGGCGGCCACCGACGAGTCGACGCCGCCACTCATCGCCACAAGAACCTTCATGGTCCTAGTCTGCCAGCCTCGGCGCTACGACTCGGCGTGCAGACGATCCACCACGGACGTGAGAATAGTTATCAGCGCCTCCACGTCCTCGTCGGTTGTTTCGCCGCCCATGGAGAAGCGCAGCGATCCGCGCGCGCGCTCGGGCGCCATGTCCATCGCCGCCAATACGTGACTCGCGACGGCCGCCCCGCTCGAGCAGCTCGATGCCGCCGCCGCGCAAACGCCCGCTTGGTCCAAGAGAAAGAGCAGTTCGTCGCTCGCTAATCCATCAAAGGTCACGTGCACGGTGCCGGGAAGGCGGTTGGCCCCCGGCGCCGTGATCGAGCACCCTGGCAATTGGCGAAATGCGGCGACCAGTTGTTGTTGGTATTCGCTAACGTGCTTGTTCACGTCGTCGCGCTCGGCCGTGGTCAGTCGCACTGCCATCGCCAGACCGACCGCTGCCGCGACGTCGACCGTGCCGCCGCGACGACCGCGTTCCTGTCCCCCGCCCGGCACCACGGCGTCAAAGGAAATGTCACCGCGCACTACGAGCGCGCCCGCACTGACCGGCCCACCGATCTTGTGCGCGCAGATCGAAATCATGTCGATAGGCGCGGTCACGAGAGCGAGGTCCAACCACGGCGCCGCCGCCACCGCATCGGTGTGCGTGACCACGCCCTCAAACCGCGACTCCACCACCGCGGCGTGCACGCTGTCGAGCGGCTGGACGACGCCCGTCTCATTGTTGGCCGTCATCACGCTCACCACGGCAGTATCGGGACTGAGCGCCAACTTCAGGGAATCGAGGTCTAGGACGCCGTCGCTGTCCACTTCGACGTATCGGGCGCTCACGCTCGGGTGGTCGCGGACCAAGAGTTCTACGGCGTCGATAACGGCGGTGTGCTCGACGCGCGAGAGCACGATGGACGTGGTCTCATGGTGGCGTCGATGGTGGTTGGCCACGCCGGTCACCGCGAGGTGGCACGACTCCGTGCCGCCGGCCGTAAAGACGACGCCACCGGGCTTGGCGCCCACGAACTGGGCGATTTCGTCGCGGGCCTCTTCCACGGCTCGCCGTGCTTCACGCGACGCGCGGTGCGATCCCGAGGGATTGCCAACGACACCGTGCTGCCAGCGCGCCATTGCCTGGGCCACCTCATCGCGCCGGGGAGCCGAGGCCGCATGATCGAAGTAGTACTGAGCGCTCATGCGACGTAGAAGGACTTGACGTTGGTAAATTCGCGCACGCCGTACTGCGCGAGCTCTCGACCAATTCCCGAGTTCTTGGTGCCGCCGAAGGGCAGTTCGGCCATCGAAACGACGATGGCGTTCGCGAAGACCATGCCGACGTCGATTGCCGCAATGGCGGCGTCGATTTCATTGTGATCCTCCGACCAGATTGAAGCGCCGAGGCCCCAGGGCGTCGCGTTGGCGAGTTCAATCGCGGCGGCGAGATTGTCAACCACGTGCACTACCGCGACGGGCCCAAAGAGCTCTTCGCGGCCAGCCCGTGAGGCTTCGGGCACATCTGTCAGCACGGTGGCCGGGTAGTAGTAGCCCACGCCAGCCGGCGCCTCGCCACCCGTGCGCACCACGGCGCCGTCGCGAACGGACGACGCCACCTGGTCGCTGAGCAATTGCAGTTGGGCTTTGGTGGCGAGCGGGCCCAACACCGTATAGGGATCCATGGGATCACCCATTGGAACGTCGGCCATGCCTCGCGTGAACCGCTCGATGAATTCATCGGCACGTGACCTCACCACGATGAAACGCTTCGCCGCAATGCAGGCCTGACCGTTGTTCTGGACTCGTGCGGTCACCGCCATCGGTACGGTGAGGTCCAGGTCAGCCGAAGCGCCCACGATGAACGCGTCGGATCCGCCGAGTTCGAGCACGCACTTCTTTAGGTTCCGGCCCGCCAATTCACCGACGGCTCGTCCGGCCGACTCCGAGCCAGTGAGCGTGACCCCGGCGATACGAGGGTCACTGATGATGCCGGGAATACTCTCCACTTCGGCGAAGATGTTGGTCACCACGCCACGGGGAAAGCCCGCGCGGATAAAGAGGCCCTCCACATACTGCGCGCACCCGGGAACGTTCGGCGCGTGCTTAACGAACGCCGCGTTACCGGCCATCAGCGTGGGCGCCAGGAATCGGAAGATCTGCCATAACGGAAAGTTCCACGGCATGATGGCCAAGATGACGCCGAGCGGTTCATAACGCACGCCACTGCGCGAACCACTCGTGGAAATGGTGTCGGTCTCGAGCAACGCCGGAGCGTGCTCGACGTAGTAGCGCATGATCGAAGCGCACCTGGCGACCTCGCCTTTGGCCGATGCGAAGGTCTTGCCCATCTCGCGGGTCATGAGTTGGGCGATGACGGGAACCTCACCTTCCAGGAGCTCCGCGCACCGCTCCACGTAGTGAATCCGTTCGCTCACCGGCACCCGGCTCCATTTGTCGAAGGCCGCGGTGGCGACGTCAAGCTTCGCGTCAATTTCGTTCGCGGTGTGCGCGTCCAAGCGCACAAGCTCTTCTTCGCTCGCGGGATTGATGGCTACGAATGACATGCAGCCAGTCTGCCAGTAATTCAACGATTTGGAATCGTTCGAGCCCCTCGTAGCGAGCGATACCCCTTCGCCAGCGGGGCTTTTCGTGAATTAACGCAACTGGTCGAGAACCTCTCGCACCGCAACGGGTAGGTCCGAGGATGGCGCGTAGACGCCCATGCGCGCGCCCGCGCGACCGTGCAAGTGCGCCGCCAACGCGCCGGCGTTCAGCGCATCATGTCCGCGCGCAATCGTCGCCGCGATGAGACCGGCCAACACGTCGCCGCTGCCAGCCGTCGCGAGCGCGGGCGTTCCCGACATCACGACGCGCAGCGTCCCGCTCGGGTTGGCGAGAATCGTCGTGGGGCCTTTCAGTAACACAACGCAACCAGTGTCTCGAGCGAGCGAGCGTACCGCGTCAATACGGTTGGCCGGTACGGCCCGGCGGGTTAAGCGGGCGAACTCTCCGTCATGGGGCGTAAGTATCCACGGGCCTCCGGGTGGTGTCGTCGAAGGCAGCAAGGAAAGGTCGAGTCCATCCGCGTCGAGCACGACGGGCACGTCAACATCCGCGAGTCGCTCTCGCAACCATGACGCGGCGTCAAATCCGAGTCCCGGACCGGCCACCACCGCACGACACCGTCGATCGACCGTCATCTCGATGCCGTGCACTATTTCGGGCGGCAACCGCACATACCCGGAGATGTCGCCGCGACTGGCCAGACGAATCATCGAAGCCCCACCGGCGAGGGCGCCCCTCACCACGAGCTCGGCGGCGCCGGGCATGAGCGGCGATCCGACGAAGGCCTCCACTGCGTGCACCCATTTATGGTCGTCGCTGCCAATCGATATCAGCGACTCCAAGTCGCGGTCCTCAACGAGCCCATCGTCGAACGCGCTCACGATGCCCAGGCCGGCATATCGGAGTTCACCGACCAGCGCCGCCGCCGGACCACTGATATGTGCTGGCTTGAGGGCGCCCAGTGCAAGTGTCACGTCCGCGACGAGTGGCGAACCCAGAACGTCGCCACTGTCGCTGTCCACCCCAGAGGGAAGATCGACCGCGAGCACCGGCGTAGCGTCGCCAACGTGAGGGGCGACGTAAGGACGTGAACATCCGAGACCAAACGCCGCGTCGATCACCAAGTCGTAACCCACGAGCGTTGCTGGCTGCGATGTGACCTCAATGACGTCAACCCGCGCGCCACGTGACTTAAGCCAGCGTGCGCTGACTCGCCCGTCACCACCGTTAAGACCCGGTCCGACGATTACCGCGACGCGGGCGCCGTAACAAGATTTCAGCATCGTGGCGGCCGTCAGGCCAACCGCCGTGCCGGCCGCGTTCACGAGAGCGTCAACACCGACTTCGCCCACGGCGCGCGCGTCGGCATCACGCATTTGTGAACTGGAGAGAATAGGAATCATCTAGGTTTTCCAGTCATCGCGACATCCGGTTGTCACCAGTGGCCGTTGGCGGCGCCGTCACGCCGGGAGAAATTATTGATCACGCTTCTTGGAAATGGGGCGCAGCGCAAACCACCAAATGGAGATGATGGTCACCAATGCGCCCAACACACCGAGAGATGATTTCACGCCCTTGCCTGGGGGATTATCCGTCACGCACCCATCGTAATGAGAGAAACGCCGGGGGCTAAGGCCCCCGGCGTTTCAATGACACCGCACCGCACTTAGGCCCGGATGTGAGCCTCAACGGCAATCTCCACAACAATCTTGTTGCCAACAATCAAACTGCCGTTTTCCAACGCCCCTTCAAAGTTGATGCCGAAGTCACGGCGGTCAATCTCGGCGCGTGCTTCGAAGCCAGCAACCGTCACGCCGGGCGCCATGCTCGGCCCCTCGCCCAAGAATTCAAGATCGAACGCGACTGACTTGGTAACGCTCTTGATGGTCACGTCAGTCAGCATTTCGAACTCGTTGTCACCCTTGGACGTGATCTTCGTCGACTTCAGGTCCAGCGTCGGATACTTCTCTTCCTCGAGGAAATCAGCACTGCGCAGGTGGTTGTCACGCATCTCATTATCAGTAGTGATGCTCGCGGCCTTAGCCGACGCTTCAACCTTGGTGGTGTCCAAGCTGTCACCGATCGTGATGACACCAGAGAAGTCGCCGAAGCGACCGCGAACCTTGGCGGCGACCAGGTGACGGGCAATGAAACTCACGCCAGAGTGAACTGTGTCGACGTCGTAGACGCCGGGAGCGGGAAGGTTGCCCATAAATAAATCTCCTAGATATTTGGTACTTTCTGTACTGTCTCCAGTATACTTGCAAATGCAACTATTTGTCAAACAATAATTGCAATACTAAGAATGTGATAATATTTAGCCATGACCACGCTGCCGATGACCTGTCCTTCGAGTGACGAGAGGGTGAAACTTTTCGCGCTGCTGATCGAAACCAACGCCCGCCTCTCTCGAAGCCTGGGCACGCAACTCGAAGAGTCGTGCGACCTGCCCCTGGCCTGGTTCGAAGTGCTGTTGCAACTACGCCAATCGTCCGACGGTCGACTCAAGATGAATCAGATTGCCGACGGCATTGTTCATTCAACGGGCGGCACGACGCGCCTCATCGATCGATTAGAAGAGGCCGGTCTCGTCGAACGTCAGTTGTGTCCGAGCGACCGCCGAGCTATCCACGTGGCGATCACCAAACAGGGCAATGCCAAGCTCGATAGCGCTTTTGAAGTACACCTCGAGTACCTCGAGGAAAATCTCACGTCCCGGCTCAATAACTCCGAGCGGGCGACACTCACCAAATTGCTCACCAAACTGAACGGCGTGCGCTAAAGGCGTTGCACCCAGGCTTTGGCATCGCGTTCGTCGTCAAGCTCAAGTGCGGTGCCGTCGCCACTCCCCTCGTCCACAATGATCTTGCTCGCGAGAACCTCGCTCGCCAACAGCGTGAATCCGTCAGCGAGGTCGTCCAGTCCCGTTACGTGCAAGACAATGCGGTCACTCACGTCAAACCCGGAATTCTTACGAAGGTCTTGGACTTGGCGAATAACGTCGCGCAAGTAACCGCGGCGGCGAAGGTCGTCGTCGAGCGTTAGATCCAGCGCAATCACCTCACCCCCATCACGCGACACCGCGAAACCCTCCTGACCCTTGACCCGCAGTTCGATGTCGTCGCTGCCTAACTCGAACACTCCGGTTGACAATGTGACCGAGATGGTGCCGCCCGTTTCGAGTGCCTGCGCAGCGGCTACTGAATCCAATTCGCGAAGTGCCGGCTTAAGTTCCTTCACGGCTTCGCCGAGCAGCGGACCCACGGTGCGAAAGTTCGGCACGAGTTCGAAACTGAGCACGTCAGACAGTTCAGTTCCGTACTCGAGCACATCGACGTTGAGTTCTTCCTCGACGAGACCCTCGGGGGGCTTGGGAGCTCCAGAGGGCAGGAAGACCAGTGCTCGTGCGAGGGGCTGGCGCACCTTGATGCCAGCATCAGCGCGCGCACTACGACCGAGCGAGGTCAGGCTACGCGCGACTTCCATGGACACCTCGAGCGCAGCGTCGCGACGTGCGGGGTCGCCCACGGGCCAGTCAACCAAGTGCACCGACGCTGTGTCGTCCTCGTCGAAGAGCTCCGAATACAGCCGCTCGCTCAGGAACGGACAAAATGGCGCGAGTAGCAGCGTCACGCGCTGAAGCACCTCGAGCAGCGTGGCCTGGGCCGCGAGTGAATCCGACGGCGGCGCGGTTGGATCAGTGCGCCAAAAGCGACGACGACTGCAACGCACGTACCAGTTCGACAGATCGTCAATGAGCGCGACCAGCGCGTCGGTGCCACCGAGCGGCTCGTAGCCGTCGAGGGCCGACGTCACCAATACCGTCACGCTCTCGAGACGTGACAAGATCCATCGGTCCATTGCCGGTCGGTCCTTCGGCTCGGGAATCCCCGCGCCGCTCGAATCGAACTCGTTGAGCGAGGCGTAGGTCGTAAAGAAACTGAACGTGTTCCACAGGGTCGCGAGCGTTTGGCGCAGCGAGGCGTCAATCGCACCGAGTCCGGCGCGCGTAGACGTCCAGGGCGAGCCTTGGGAAAACATCCACCAGCGCAGGGCGTCAGCGCCGCGCGTGTTGAGGATCTCCCAGGGATCGATGACGTTGCCCACGGACTTGGACATCTTGCGTCCGTTCTCGTCGACGATGTGTCCGAGACAGAGCACATGTTCGTAGGGCGCCTCGCCGAAGACCAGCGTGTTGATCGCGAGTAGGGAATAGAACCATCCGCGCGTTTGATCGATCGCTTCGGCGACCAACTGTGCCGGAAACTGCATGGCTTCCCTGCTGCCCTCGACGTGGGGGAAACCCACCTGGGCGGCGGGCATCGCGCCCGAGTCAAACCACGCGTCGATGACCGGTTCCTCACGAAACGAGTCGAGGCCGCAGGTGCGACACGGCACCACCACGTCGTCGATCGCCGGGCGATGGGGGTCAAGTCCGCTTAGGTCAGTGCCGGTGAGATCGGACAGTTCGGCGCGCGATCCCACGCACGTGAAATGATCATCGGGGCAGCGCCAAATCGGCAAGGGCGTCCCCCAGAAGCGATCGCGCGACAGCGCCCAGTCGACGTTATTTTCCAACCACTCTCCGAAGCGACCGTCGCGGATGTGCGCCGGATGCCAGTCGACCTTGGCGTTCTCGCTCAGCATTTCATTCTTGAACGTGCTCGTGGCGATATACCAGCTGGGTTTGCCCCAGTAGATCAGCACCGTGCTGCAGCGCCAACAGTGTGGCAATGAGTGACTGAATTCGTGCCGGCGAAGTAGTAATCCCCGGCGCTCCAATTCGTCGTTGATCTCTTCGTTCGCGCTGCGAACTCCCTTGCCTTCGAGCCAGGGAATCGCCGACGTGAAACAACCGTCGGGACCTACCGGATTGACGGTCGGCAGTCCGTGATCCCGTGCGATTTGTCGGTCAATTTCTCCGAAGGCCGGCGACTGGTGCACCAGTCCGGTGCCGTCTTCGGTAGTGACGTAGTCGGCTTCGACGATGTAGCAAACGTCGGCGCCGTCGGGAAACGGGACGTCGGTGAATGGCCGCTCGTAGTGCACGCCGCGTAAGGCGGTACCGGGCACTAGGGCACTGGCCGTCGCGCCCTCGCCAAAGACGTCCTCGATGAGGGCCTCAGCGACGATGGTGCCGTCGACGACGGCGTAGGTCACATCGGGGTTGACGGCAATGGCGACGTTCGAAAGCAACGTCCAGGGCGTCGTGGTCCACACTGCCAGGTGCGTCGCACCGAACAACCCGCCGTGCGCCTCGGCGTCGGTGATGGCGAGTTCCACGTACGCGCTCTGGTCAATCTCATCGGTGTGCACGCCGGGCTGGCCGAGTTCGTGGCTGGAGAGCGCCGTGCCACAACGCGGACAGTACGGCACGACTTTGAGATCCTTGTAGAGCAGCCCGCGATCAAAGAGTTGTTGTAGCTGCCACCAGACAGACTCCACGTAGGACGGGTGGAACGTGGAGTACGCGTGCTCGATGTCGGTCCAGTAGCCAATGCGCTCCGTGAGCTTCTCGAACTCGCCGACGTAGGTGAGCACTGACTCGCGACACAGCCGGGTAAATTCGCCAATGCCGATCTGTTCGACAATGGCCTTCTTGCCCGAGATGCCGAGTTGCTTTTCAACTTGCACTTCCACTGGCAGTCCGTGGGTGTCCCAACCGGCCCGCCGCGCGACGAATCGACCCTGCATGGTCTGGTAGCGGCAGAAGAGATCCTTGTAGACGCGCGCCCACACGTGGTGTAGACCGGGCATTCCGTTTGCGGTTGGCGGACCCTCGTAGAAGACCCACGGCGAAGCACCCTCGCGGTGTTTCATCGAGCGAGCAAAGACATCATTGGCCTTCCAACGCGCGAGCTCGACTTCTTCAATGGCCACAAAATCAATATCGGGGCTAACGGGGCGAAACATGGTCTCCTTCAATGAATCTATTAATGGTAGTGAAAGTGACGAGCGCTCCAGACCGCCTCCTACTCTAAGGAGGTGTTCTCGCTCACTATTGAAGACGAACCGATTGAATCCAGCGGAGCGCAGAGCGTGTACCAATCCGCCATCGATGAGCTCACTCGCAGATACGGCGCGGGCGATGCAACCTGGCAATTAGACCTCAACGAGTTCAAGCCCCCGCAGGGCATATTTCTCGTGGCCCGCGCCGATACCCATCCCGCCGGCTGTGTGGGCGTTCGGGCCATCACGAGTCCCACACTGCACGTCGGTGAAGTGAAACGGCTCTGGGTGCGACCGGATTTGCGGCGCGGAGGTGTCGCGGCGTCGCTCATGAACACGATTGAAAACCGCGCGCGAGTAGCCGGTTATGTGCGGCTCTATCTCGAGACCGGTGACGCGCAGCCCGAGGCGCAGGCCCTCTACGCGAAATTGAGTTGGGAACCGGTAGACGATTTCCCCGAGGGTGCGTTCAGCCACCCCCGGGCGTTGCGCTTTACCAAAGTGCTCTAAGCAAATCGCTCATCGAGCCACTCAGCGTTCAGCTCGTCGAGCGAACCTAATACGAGGTCGGCCAGCAAGAACGCGGGCATCGATCTGTCGTCGGGCGTCGGCACCGCAATAACTTCCATAGACGCTGCCTTCGCCGCCAACACTCCGGCCGCGGAGTCTTCAATGACGAGACAGTCAATCGCTGCAACACCCAGACTCTCTGCGGCGCTGAGAAAGACGCCGGGGTGCGGCTTGCCGTAAGGCTCGAGTTCCGCGGAATGAATGGACGCGAATCGATCGCGCAGATTGAAGTGATCGAGACAGCGATAAATCAATGACAACGGCGTTGAACTGGCGAGCGCAATCGGACCACGCGCACTGGTGAGGTCAATGGCGCGAATCGCCCCCGGCATCATCTGTCCTTGGCTCTCGACAAGCTCACCGACGCGCCCTAAAAGTTGGTTCACGACTTCATCGTGGGTGGGCCCGCTCCAGGGATAGCGGGTGTACCAGTACTCGACAACATCCGTTACGTACATGCCCTTGGTCGAACGATTCTTCGCTTCGGGAATTGGAACGCCCAGTCGTCCGAAGATCTCCCGTTCGGCGTCGTGCCACAACACCTCGGAGTCGAAGAGCAGTCCATCCATATCAAACAGCGTCGCGCGCAATGTCACCCCGCAACTCTGGCACACGGTGGCTCAGTATCGTTGGCCCGTGGACGACGTGCGAAAACTTCGAACCGACGACATTGACCGTGTCGTGGCGCGAGTGGCGACGCAACTTGCTACCGACGCCTCGCTAAAGCGCCTAGTTAATCCAAAGTTCTCCCAAGATCACTTTCACACGGCACTCGCGTCCGCGACGTCATCAACCTGGGTTCACTACCGTGAGGGCCAACTGGTCGGACACCTTTACGGTGCGTTGCTAGACAATCCCACGTATGGAACAAGCGTGTGGATTGGACCCGACGGCGTCTCATTCGACGACGGTGATGCACTCGCGGCGCTCTACGCGGTTGCCGGCGAGGAGTGGATCGCGAAGGGTGCCACCGAACACTTTGTGTGGACACTCGACGACCCGACGACAACCTCGGCGTGGCTCGATTTGGGATTCGCGAAGATGCACACTCGAGGCGCGATGCAACTTCATGACGGGCACCACGCCTTGGTCGACGGTTACACACTGCGCCTGGGCACAATTGACGATCTTGAATTGGCGATCAAACTTGACGACGAACTTGATCGGGCCCAAAGTCAGGGACCAAGTTTCTCGCGTGGTCTGTCGAAATCGTCGCAACGTGATGACTGGATCGAGACGTTGAGCGACCCCGACACTCGACATTTCATTGTGGAGGCTGAAGGAGTGGCGATCGGTCAGTGCGTCACCTTTCCACTGCCCGATCAGCGAGGTTCCTTCGACGGCACCATTCATTTGAGCGCGGTCGTCGTTCTCGATCGACACCGAAATAAGGGCGTCGCGCGCGCCATGGTCGACGCCGCGCTCAATGACGCGCGTGAGCGCGGATTCGTGTACGCGCAAACGAACTGGAGGATCACGAACCGTCAGGCGGCGCAATACTGGACCGGCTACGGGTTCATCACTACATACGTGCGACTTCACCGCACGATTGGTATTTACTAGCTGAGCAGTGCCTCAATGGCTCCGGTGATCGCGGGGTCCTCAGGCTCAACTTGGGGGGCGAAACGTTGCACGTGGCCGTCCGGCGCCACCAGGAACTTTTCAAAGTTCCAGCGAATGTCGCCCGAATAGCCTTCGGCGTCGGCCGTCTCGGTTAATTCGGCGTAGATCGGGTGCCGGTGCTCTCCGTTCACGTCAATCTTCTCGAAGAGCGGAAAGCTGACACCGTAGGTCGTAGAACAGAACGTCTGAATCTCTTCGGCCGTGCCTGGTTCTTGGGCCCCGAACTGATTACTGGGAAAACCAACCACGCTGAAATCGCGTCCCTCGTAACGCTTTTGCAGCGCTTCGAGCCCTTCGTACTGCGGTGTCAGTCCGCACTTAGACGCCACATTTACTATGAGCACGGTCTTACCTTCAAAAGGAGCGAGCGAACTCGGTTCGTCCGAAAGGGTATGTACGGGGATGTCGTAGAGAGTCATGCCCTGACCCTAACCGTGAAATTCTCCGTCATGTCGGCCGTAGGCTGAGCTAATGCGCGCCGTCGAGATCCATGAGGGGACACTGCGGATCGCCGATCTCGATCTCGCGGCGCCCGGACCCAACGACGTTGTTGTTGCGGTGCAAGCTGCCGGCATCAACGGTGCTGACCTCTTACAACTTCAAGGGTTTTATCCCGCGCCGTCCGGATGGCCAGCGAAGATACCGGGTCTCGAGATGGCGGGCATTGTCAGCGGTGCGGGCGACCAAGTCCACGAAGCGTTACTCGGTCGGCGAGTGTGCGGCATTGTCGGGGGTGGCGCGCAGGCCACATATTGCGTCATCCCCGCCGAGCATCTCATCTCAATACCTGAGCACGTGAGTTGGAACGAGGCCGGAGGATTCGCCGAGGCGTTCATTACCGCGCACGACGCTCTCGTCACGCAGGGCCATCTGCACGACGGCATGCGAGTCCTCATCTCGGGCGCGTCCGGCGGCGTCGGTTCCGCCGCCGTGCAAATCGCCCACGTCTTGGGTGCCCACGTAACGGCGGTAACGCGCTCGACTGAGCACCACGATGCGCTTAAGAGCCTGGGTGCGGACGTAACGATTGTCCTCGACGATGTGGTCGACATCGAACCCGTTGACCTGGTGCTCGAACTGGTTGGCGCCCGTCACCTCACGCTCGCCATGAACGTGCTGGCCCCGTTCGCGCGCGTGGTGACAATTGGCGTGAGCAGTGGCGGAGCCCACTTGGACATTGACCTACACATGATCATGTCCAAGCGCGCGACGGTCACTGGTTCGACGTTGCGGTCTCGTTCCCGCGACGAGAAGGCCGAGGTCATCAAGCGCGTCAGCGAGACACTGCTGCCGCGCTGGAACAGCGGCGACGTCAAGGTTCCTCTCGCGCGGTCGTTCGCCCTTGAGGACGCACCCGCCGCCTACGAGTACTTTGCCCGACCGGGCAAGTTCGGCAAAGTAATCCTTCGCGTCGACCAGTGAGTCTGCGAATCGTGAGATGAAGGACGCGGCAGGAATCGAGCGACCGCATCCCTCGCGATGTTCGCCCACGCGACACGACTACGACGCAATCATTAGGGCCCACGACGAAGCGGTGTTACGTGGCGAACCGAGCTACCGGGACCCCGCGACCGGTCTCACCGTCCTCACCGTGGTGACGCACCGCGAACGCGGGACGTGTTGCGGCAGCGGGTGTCGCCACTGCCCCTGGGTCGAAAGCTAGACCTCAAGCAAGGAACTAAGCGGCGTATAGGTCATACCCAACGCTTCGGCTACCGGACCGTAGGTAATGGCGCCCTCAACGACGTTGACACCTTCAGCCAGTGCCTCGTCATCCTTCACCGCGTCGCGCCAGCCCTTGTTGGCGAGTTCCAACGTGTAGGGCAGTGTGGCGTTGGCTAACGCGTAGGTCGACGTGTTCGGCACGGCGCCGGGCATGTTCGCGACACAGTAGAAAATCGATCCGTTGAACTCAAAAACCGGGTCCGAGTGAGTGGTAGGACGAGTGGCCTCAAAACAACCGCCCTGGTCCACCGAGATGTCCACCAGTACGGAACCCTGGCGCATCCTCGCGACAAGTTCATTGCTCACGAGTTTGGGCGCCTTGGCCCCCACCACGAGCACGGCACCGATAACGATGTCCGCATCGAGGCAGGCCACCTCCAACGCGTGCGTTGAGGAAGCAATCGTCTCCAAGCGACCGTCAAAGTGATGGTCAACCTGACGCAGNNGCGGCCAATCCCGATACGCCCGCGCCGATGACCACGACATTGGCGGCGGCAACGCCAGGCACGCCACCGATCAGCGCGCCTCGGCCTCCGCCGGGTCGCATCAAGTGATAGGCGCCGACGAGCGGCGCCATACGCCCAGCCACTTCGCTCATGGGTGTCAACAGCGGCAGCGAGTTATCGGACAGGCGAACGGTTTCGTAGGCAATGGCCACATTGTTCGCGGCGATGAGCGCGTTGGTGCACGCCTTTCCCGCCGCGAGGTGCAAGTACGTAAAGAGCACCTGATTCTTGCGTGCGCCCATACGCGGATACTCGTCGGCGATAGGTTCCTTGACTTTCAAGATCAAGTCGCTGCCGGCCCAGACGTCGTCAACACTCTTGACAATGGTGGCGCCCGTCGCTACAAAATCCGCATCGTCAATTGACGAACCGACCCCGGCTCCGCGCTCAATGAGGACCTGGTGACCGGCGCTTGTCAGCTCACGAACACCCGCGGGCGTGAGTGCCACGCGGTTTTCGTCTTTTTTGATTTCCTTCGTTACGCCGACGATCATCGTTGATCATCCTTTC
>PMAL01000053.1 GCA_003152555.1 Acidimicrobiaceae bacterium
AGTGGGTGCTTCGCAAGAGTGGCGGGGGACGGACGTACGCGGGAATGGTCAACGGCGACTCCTTTTTTGTCGGCGACACCGTCACGCTGTTGCCGGCCAACGTGCAAACGACCATCAGGGCCATCTCCTTCGGTGGTGTGGGGCGAATCGAAGCCAACGTGGGACTTTCCATTGACCTCGACCTCACGGACGAAACGGACGCCGGTCGTGGCGATCTCATTGCCGCCACTCCCCTGCCCGCAGTGACCAAAGACGTGACCGCCACCATCTGCTGGTTCGGCGAGAAACCGCTCGAAGTCGGCCAGCGCTTGCGACTGAAGCACACCACCAAGGTGACCCCCGTGCGCGTGACTGACATCACCGGTGTCGTTGACATTGGGACCCTGCGCATCGATGAGTCGTCGTCTCTAGCGACCAACGAGATTGGCCTCGCTAATTTGCAGACAGCGGACTGGCTGGTCGTTGACGACTACCGGGTCAATCGCGTGACCGGCAGCTTTGTATTGATCGACGAGGTCACGAACGCGACCGTCGCCGCGGGCATGGTGGGCCGAGCGTCCTTCTTCTAAAACTGGACGATCATGACCACGAAGGCCAGCGCGATGAGGCCTAACAACACATCAATGGTCATGACCAGTTTGCGGCCCTGTTGGGGATTTGCGGCGCCGTCGCGATGGATCGTCACGACGAGTGACTGTTCGAGCGGCAGCACGCGGACTTCTAAATGTCCGGCCGCCAAGAGATAGATGATGATGCCGGTCACGACCCACGCGTGACCAATCGATACGTCGGCACCGCCGCTGGCGACCATGATGATCCCGGTGATCGGCAGCAGGTGCATCGCACGCGCAGCCCAGTTGCGCCGTTCGGGGAAATGGGCGTGCAGGGTTGGCCCATCGGCCCCGCGCACGACGAGTTGCGCTGACCAGCGCATCACAATTAAGACAATCAGCGTCGCGACGGCTGCAAGTATGTGGACCAAGAAGACCACGTCGTAGGTGACCGAGGTCGCAATCATGAACTCGAGAGCAACGTGTCCGCCGCTCGGTAGGGATCGGTCGTTCCCGCGACGAGTGCGTCTACCTGGGCTTCGTAGGCGGCGCCGTGCACCAGTTCGCTTACGCGTGAACGGGCCATCGCCGCCAATACCTTGTCCAGTTCGGCCCTCGTGCGCTGGCGGCGATGCTGTTCTAGCCGTCCGTCATGGAGAAAGGCACGGTGGGCCACCACCGCCTCCCAGAGCTCCTCAGTCCCCGTGCCATTGGTCGCGACCGTTTCGAGGATCATGGGACGCCACGCACGTTCGCCGCCGAGGTCGAGCATTTGTTCTAAGTCCCGGCGCGTCTCACGCACGCCCGCGCGATCGGCTTTGTTAATGACGAAGATGTCGGCCACTTCCAGCAGCCCGGCCTTATTCGCCTGCATTGAGTCTCCCCACCCGGGATTCATCACCACGAGCGTGGTGTCGGCCGCGGACGCGATGTCCACCTCCATCTGACCCACGCCTACGGTCTCTACCAGCGCGAGGTGGAAGTCCGCGGCACCGAGCACGCGAAGCGCGTCGGGCACCGCGAGCGAGAGGCCGCCCAAGTGTCCGCGCGTGGCCATGGAGCGGATAAAGACGTGCTCGTTGGTCGCGTGACCCTGCATGCGGATGCGGTCGCCAAGGATGGCGCCACCGGTGAAGGGCGAACTGGGATCGATGCACAAGACGCTCACTTGGTCGAAGGGATCAGCACCACCGAAGGAACCGTGCGATAGCACGACCGAGATCAACTGATCGGTCAAGGTTGACTTTCCCCCGCCCGGCGGCCCAGTAATTCCCACGACGTAGGGCGACGCGACCTGGTAGGCCAGCGCCGCGGTGTCTAATTGAGACTGTCCCCCGGACTCAACGTAGGTGAGCAGGCGCGCCAGGGCCGTTCGCGAACCGTCGTGCGCTAGTTTCACGAGTTCTTCGGGATCACGCGCGATCATTCGAAACGCCGGACGTCGGCGCCCAACTTGGTCAACCGCTCCACAAAGCTGTCGTAACCGCGGTCCAGATGTTCCACGCCCACCACGATGGTTCCGTCTTTCGCGACGAGACCGGCGAGCGTCAGTGCCGCCGCCGCTCTGATGTCACTCGCGTTCACGGTGGTGCCCACCAAGTAGTCAACGCCGCGAATCATGGCGTGATGGCCCTCGGTGGTGATGCTCGCGCCCAGTTTGACCAGTTCATCCACGTAACGGAAACGGCCGGCAAAGAGGTTCTCGGTCACGACCGAGTCGCCGTTGGCGACACTGAGCACGGTGGTGATGAGCGGTTTGTAGTCAGTAGCAACCCCGGGATACGGCAGTGTCGCCACGTCACAGGCCCGCAGAACTGCTGGCCCGCGCACCGAGATCCCGGTGCCTTCTGCGTCGATGTCGCCGCCCATGGCTTCAATCTTTCGCAGCAACATCCCCATGTGATCGGCGCGCGCGTCCACCACCCGGACTTCGCCGCCGGTAATGAGGGCCGCCGCCAAATAGGTGGCTGAGACCACTCGGTCGGTGATTACCTCATGCTCGACCGGCTTGAGCGAGGAAACACCGTCAATGGTGAGGCGTGAGGTGCCGAGTCCCTCGATCTTGGCCCCCATGGAATTGAGCTGTCGCCCCAGATCCTCGACTTCGGGCTCGCGGGCCGCGTTGTCAATCACCGAGCGGCCCTTGGCCAAGACGCACGCCATCATCAAGTTGTCCGTCGCCGTGTGGCTCGGGTAGGCCAGCGACATGCGCGTCGCGCGCAGTCGAGACTTGCTGAGGGTGGCGTGGATGGAATTCTCGTCGTTAAAAAATGACGCGCCCATGGCTGAGAGTCCATCGGTGTGGAAGTTGATCGGCCGCTGACCGAAGTCGTCGCCGCCCGGAAGCGCCATATTCGCCTCGCCACATCGAGCGAGCAATGGACCGAGCACCACGATTGACGAGCGGGTAGCGGCAAACAGGTGCGCGGGAGCGACGGGATGGATGTCCTTCGCGTCGGGCACGGTAATGACCAACTCATGCGCACTGGGCCTTGAGACCTTGCAACCCAGCGCTTCGAGCAGTTCAATCATGATCTTCACGTCCGTGATATCGGGCACGTTGGTCAATCGATTCTCGCCCGACGCCAATAAACAGGCCGCCATCTGCTTTAAGACCGCGTTCTTGGCACCGCCGGCTTCCACTTCGCCCACGAGGGGTCCGGCAGGCTTGACGACGAGAGAACTCACCCCATAAGTATGGCCGAAAGACCAAATACTGCTTCTTGGCGGCCCTGGGAAGGCTTTATCTCGTCGGAGTACGCTGCATGCGTGCAGCCACCGCTCAGGCCCGACCGCAACATCGCCCTCGAGATGATTCGTGTCACCGAAGCCGCCGCCATTGCGGCCGCCAGATGGGTCGGACGAGGCGACAAGAATGCGGCCGATGGCGCCGCCGTCGACGCCATGCGATTTGTCCTGGGTGGCATTTCCATGGACGGGATCGTGGTCATCGGCGAGGGTGAAAAAGATGAAGCGCCCATGCTGTTTAATGGCGAGTACATCGGTGACGGACAGCCTCCCCAGGTTGACGTCGCCGTGGATCCCGTCGACGGCACGTCGCTCACCGCACAAGGACGGCCCGGCGCGTTAGCGGTCATTGCACTCTCCGAGCGCGGCACGATGTTCAGTCCCGGCCCGTGCGTGTACATGAAGAAGGTCTGTGTCGGACCTCGTGCNNGTGCAGGAACTCGGCGTAGTCATCCTCGACCGCCCGCGACACGACGACCTCGTCGCCGAGGTGCGTGAAGTGGGCGCACGGGTACTGCTGATCTCCGACGGCGACGTCGCCGGGGCCATCGCGACCGCGTGGCCCAATTCCGGTGCCGACATTCTTTTGGGCATCGGCGGCACACCCGAGGGCGTTATCGCCGCCGCGGCCCTGCAGGGACTCGGAGGCGAGATACAGGGCATCCTGCATCCACGTGACGACGAGGAACAGCGACTCGCCGAATCCCTCGGCTACGACTTCAATCGCGTGTTGAGAAACGACGACTTGGTCGCGAGTGACAACTGCTATTTCTCGGCGACCGCCATCACCGACGGCGACTTCCTGCGCGGCGTGCGATTCCACGAATTTGGAGCAACGACACAATCTCTCGTCGTGCGATCAAGGTCGGGCACCGTGCGCACCATTGAAACCTTCCACCGCCACGACAAATTGCAAGAGTTCACTACCGCGGGCTTCTAACAATAAGTTTTTGCTTCTTGATCGATTGTTCACAACCCCATATTTTTTTCGCGCGCCAGCGCTGACTCAAATTAGGGTCGATTTAGGAGCGAAACGCTCTCGGCGCAACTGCCACAGTGATTGGGGAAACTTATGCGCGTTGCAAATCTTTTGGCGACCAAGGGGCATGACGTCGCGACCATCTCCCAGGAACGCAGCGTCACCGACGCCCTGGCAATGCTGAAGGAGCGCGGTGTGGGCGCACTCGTGATAACGGGACCAAAGGCACCACTGGTAGGAATTCTCAGTGAGCGAGACATCGTGCGAGCACTCGCCACGCAAGGCGTTGACGCAATGGAAGCAAAGGTGGCGGACCTGATGACTCGCGAAGTGAGGGTCTGTGACGAAGAGACGACCATGGCCAACCTCATGGGTCTCATGACGGAGCACCACATTCGACATGTTCCGGTGGTCAACGACAAGGCACTGGTGGGACTCGTCTCGATTGGCGACGTCGTCAAGGCCCGCCTCGATGAACTTGAACTCGACAAGAAGGAACTGCTGGACTACGTGTCCGCGCGTTAGCCCTTACTTCGCGGCAGCCAAACGAAGCTCGGCCCGCCCCAACGCATCGAGCGCCATTTGGTGCGCAGTCTCATCTGACTGATCGTCACGCGTCGCAACACCCAACACGGCTTCGGCGGCTTCCTTCGCCGCCTGCGCTCTCGGGACATCAATCGACGTGACGAGTTCGGCCACGCCCGCCAGGACCGTCACGAGCGTTTCGCCGTCACTCGGACCATGTACGCACTGAAAGAAACCGCCGTGCACGGCAAATGCCATCTCGCCCTCGGCCGCCTCTACGCGAACGACGCCGGGCACGAGGTCGCCCACCGTGTCGGTGTGCTCGGGCAGGATCGTGAAAAAGCCTTCGCTCGATCGGGCGATGAAGGCCGTTGCTTCTCCGGCCCACAGCGCCGCTTCGGGTGAGACAATTTCGACACGCAGCGTGGCCATCAATTAGTCCCGTTGAATCTCGGCGGCCTTGCGTTCGACGTCACTGGCCCCTCCGACGTTGAGGAAGGCCTGCTCGGGGAAGGCGTCCAGGTCACCCTTGACGAGGTGCTCGAAGGATTCAATGGTCTCCTGGACCGGCACGTTGATGCCGTCGATGCCGGTGAAGATCTTGGACACGAACATCGGCTGGGAGAGGAACCGCTGAATCTTGCGNNAGCTCCTTGTTGCGCTGAAGGATCTGCTGGACCTGGCGAGCGACCGCGTAGTGTCGATCGCCCACAATCTCGGGCGCCAAAATGTTGGACGTCGAGGTCAGCGGGTCAACCGCCGGGTAGATGCCCAGCGCGGCGATCTGTCGGCTGAGCTCCGTGGTGGCGTCCAAGTGGGTGAAGGTGGTGAAGGGCGCGGGGTCGGTGTAGTCGTCGGCNNGTGGGCTGGTACCCCACCGCACTCGGCATGCGCCCAAGCAACGTGGAGACTTCGGAGCCGGCCTGGACAAATCGGAAGATGTTGTCGACAAAGAGCAGCACGTCCTGGTTCTTCACGTCGCGGAAGTACTCGGCCATGGTAAGGGCCGCCAGCGCGACGCGCAGGCGCACGCCCGGTGGTTCGTCCATCTGGCCGTAGACCAAGGCCGTCTTTTCAATAACGCCCGACTCGCGCATCTCGAGCAGCAGGTCGGTGCCCTCGCGGGTACGTTCGCCGACGCCGGCGAAGACCGAGACACCATTGTGCTGCTCGGCGACTCGGCGAATCATCTCCATGATGAGCACTGTCTTGCCGACGCCCGCCCCACCGAAGAGGCCAATTTTTCCGCCCTGCACGTAGGGGGCGAGCAAGTCAACCACCTTGATGCCGGTCTCGAACATGGTGGCGCGAGGCTCGAGCTGGTCGAAGGCCGGCGGATTACGGTGAATCTCCCAGTGGTCCTCGACCGGTCCAATGTCATCAGTGTCGAGCGACTCGCCGAGCACGTTGAACACGTGACCAAGGACCGCGTCGCCGACCGGCACCGTGATGCCGCGGCCGGTCTGGCGCACGACGGCACCACGAACGAGTCCGTCAGTGGGCTTCATGCAGACGCAACGAACCCGTCCTTCACCAATCTGCTGGGCGACCTCACCGGTCACGGTGACCTTGTCGCCGTCAAGGTCGATGTCGAACTCCACGGCGTGGTTGATCTCAGGTAGCGAGTGCGGCGGGAACTCAACGTCGACGACCGGGCCCGCGATCGCGACTACCCGTCCCGTCTCCAGAGTCGTCTTTTCAGGAGCGATGGTCATTTGTTTCTCACTTTCCCGAGCGGAGCGCTTCGGCGCCGCCCACGATTTCCATAATTTCGGTGGTGATCGAGTCCTGGCGGGCCCGGTTCATGATGCGCGACAGGTTCTGGCCTAGTTCATCAGCGTTGTCAGTGGCTGCCGCCATCGCGCGTTGCTGGCTCACGTGGAACGACGCCGCTCCTTCTAGCAGCGCCGAGAAAATCTCGCTCTCGAGCGCGCGCGGCGCGAGCTTCTCCAATAACTTCGCAACTTCGGGTTCGAACTCGGTGTAACCCTCCAATTTCTGGGGCTGGTCGTCAATGACGGGCTCGGGCATCTCGAGCGGCAGCAACTGTTGCACCGTCACGCTCTGGCTGCCCGCAGAATGGAATCGGGTCGAGACCATCACGATCTGCTGGACCTCGTCGTTGACGTAGGGCGCCGCGATCGTGGCCGCAATAAATTGCGCGTCACTGAACGTCGGACGGTCGGCGAAGCCCACGAAACTGCGTTCCACGGGCATGCCCCTAAATCGGTAGAACGCCGCGGCCTTCTTGCCCACGGCGACGAGACGGGCGTCGGTGCCTTCGGTGCGCAGGCTCGTTACCAGGCGCTCGCCGGCGCGCATCACTGACGCGTTGTACGCGCCGGACAGTCCACGGTCGCCCGTAATGACGAGTACCAGGGATGTCGCGACCTTGTCGGGCGCGGCGAGCAATTTCTTCGCCGCCGCCGGGTCAGCGGACGCGGCCTCGATGAGGATACGCTGCATGCCGAGACGGTAGGGACGATTGGCGATGATGCGGGCCTGACTACGCGCGATCTGGGAGGCGGCAATGAGCTCCATGGCCTTGGTGATCTTGCGCGTGGCGAGCACCGTCTTGATGCGTTGACGTAGAATTCTTTCCTGTCCTCCGGCCATGGTCCCTCCTTTCTCGCTCGAACTTTTTCTGGCTAGTTAGCTGCTGATGGCGAAGCCGTCGAGGAACGTTTTCATCGCGGCGTCCAGCTTCTCGACATCGGGCAAGGTGCCTTCGGTGCGAATGTGCTCTAACAAATCGGCGTGCTGGGCGCGGAAATTGGTGAGCAATTCGGACTCAAAGCGCTGCACGTCCTCAACCGGCACGGTGTCGAGCCAGCCCTTGGTACCCGCGTAGATTGCAACCGCCTGCTCTTCGACGGGTACCGGCGCGTTGAGACCCTGCTTCAGCAACTCGGTGAGGCGGTAGCCGCGGTCGAGCTGCTGTTGGGAGGACTTGTCGAGTTCGGAACCAAAGGTCGCGAATGATTCAAGGTCACGGAACTGGGCCAGGTCAATCTTGAGTGTTCCCGCGACCGACCTCATGGCCTTGATCTGCGCGGCGCCACCGACACGAGACACGGAGTTACCGACGTTGATGGCGGGGCGAACACCCGAATAGAAGAGGTCCGATTCGAGGAACACCTGACCATCGGTGATCGAAATGACGTTGGTCGGGATGTAGGCAGAAATGTCGCCGGCCTTGGTTTCAATGATGGGCAGTGCCGTGAGCGACCCGCCGCCGAGCTCGTCGCTCAACTTCGCGGCACGCTCCAGTAAGCGACTATGGAGATAAAAGACGTCGCCGGGGTACGCCTCGCGGCCCGGCGGACGGCGCAGCAAAAGCGAAATCTGGCGGTACGCTTCGGCCTGCTTGGAAAGGTCGTCGTAGACCACGAGGGCGTGTTCGCCGTTCTCCATCCACTCCTGGCCAATGGCGCAGCCGGCGTACGGGGCGAGGAACTTAAAAGGTGCCGGGTCGCCCGCGGACGCGACCACCACCACCGTGTACTCCATTGCCCCAAAGTCCTCGAGGACCTTTACCGTCTGGGCGACCGACGAGTTCTTCTGACCAATCGCGACGTAGATGCACTTCACGTGCTGGCCCTTTTGGTTGAGAATCGTATCGACGACCACGGTGGTCTTGCCGGTCTTGCGGTCACCGATTATTAGTTCGCGCTGACCGCGGCCGATCGGCGTCATGGCGTCGATGGCTTTGATGCCCGTCTGCAGGGGCTCGCTCACGGGCTGGCGGCCAATGATGCCAGGCGCCTGGACTTCCATGCGCCGGCTCTTGGGGTTGACCAGCGGTCCCTTGCCGTCGATGGGCTCGCCGAGCGCGTTCACGACGCGGCCTAAGAGCGCGTCGCCCACGGGCATCGACAGGATTCGACCGGTGGCTCGCACTATCTGCTCTTCTTCAATGCTGTCAACCGAGCCGAGCACCACGGCGCCGATGGTCTCTTCGTCGAGGTTCATGGCGAGTCCCAGGGTCCCGTCTTGGAACTCGAGCAACTCGTTCACCTTAGCGGCGGGAAGGCCCGAGACGCGGGCGATGCCGTCGCCGACCTCTACTACCCGTCCCACTTGCTCGGCCCCGACGGTGGGGTCGAACTCGGTAACGTGCTTGCGCAGCGCGTCCGTGATCTCGATGGCACTAATGGTGAGCTCTGTCATCACAGCTTCCTTTTCTTATTCATTTCGATTGATTGCCGATTCGTACAGGCGCTTGGACGCCACCGCGTCGTGCAGCGCACCCAGACGGCCACGGGTGGTGGCGTCGAGGCGCAGGTCGCCAACTTCGACGAGCACGCCGCCCAACAGATCGGGCTCTTCGGCGACTTGCAGTTCTACGTTCTTACCCGTCAGGGTCTTAAGGGACGCCACCAGCTGTTCGCGACTCGACTTGTCCAGTTCGCGCGCGGTAAAGACGCGAGCCACCCGCCAGTCGCGCGAGCGTGCGACGAAGTCGACGAGGAAGTCCAGCGTGCCCACGACGTCGCGGGGCCGACCGCCTTCAATCACGTACTTACTCAGTAACAAGGTGACCTTGTGGACTTTGCCCTTGAGCAATTGTTCAACTGTGCCGACGCGTGATTCGAGGGGCGCGTCGCGGTCGAGCAAGAGCCGGCGAAGATCCAGGTTCGAATCAATGGTGCGCGCCCAGCGAAAGAGTTCCTCTTCGATGGTCCCGAAGTCGTCGGTCCCGATCTCGTCGAGCAGTTCGTCAGCGAATCCACTCACGCGCCGACGTGCAGCCATGTGGCCCAGGTTCGCCTGCGGGAACTCTCCGGTCTCGCTCAAGACGTTCGCCGCCACGGCTAGTTCGTCAATGGCGCGCGGCACCTCTTGGGCCGGCGCGACACTCGCCGCGTAAACGCTTAAGCGAAGGGTGGCCGCGTCCACTTTGTTGGTTAACAGGTCACGAAGGATTTCGCCACGCGCGGGGCCCGCGATTGACGTGTCGGTCAGGACGGCGCGAAGCCGAGCCTGGCTCAGAATGGTCTGCTCGAGCGACCGCAACTCAACGGCGACCGTGGCGAGCGCCGTCTTGTTGAGCGAACCCAAGAGGGCGGCCGCAAATCCTTCGAGCTTGGGGAGCATGATTAGAGGCTCGCTCCCTTTTCGGATTCCGCGTTGAGCGCGGCCACGGCCTCACGGATGAGTTCCTCGTGGGCGCTCTGATCAACTTCTCTTCCGACGATGGTCGCGACTAGCTCAAAGACGAGTTCGCCGATCCGCGCGGACGCTTCATCGATGGCGCGCTGGCGCGCGGTATCGACTTCGGCGTTGGCCGATGTGACGATGCGCTCGTATTCCTGTTGGCCGCGCCCGCCAGCTTCCGCCTTCACCTGATCGGCCGTTGCCTGCGCGCTGGCCACAATCTCGCGCGCTTGATCACGCGCTTGCGCCAACACTTTCGCCCGTTCGTCATCGGCCGCGGCCGCTTCGGCGCGCGCCTGGTCAGCCAGTTCTAGCGAACTACGAATCTTCTCCTGTCGACTCTCAATGGCTTTGTTGAGGGGCGGCAGGATGTACTTCGTGACGAGGTACAAAATGACCGCGACGACGACCAGTTCAACAATGAACGTGCCGTTGGGCAGCAGGAAGATGGACTCGGCGATCATCAGCGACGACCTTCTTTCACTAGTGGACTAACTCCGTTACCGGGTCAAGACTCGATAACGCGGGATTACTGCTTGGAAAAGACGTAGACGAAGACAACCATGAACAAGAGGTTGATGAAGTACATGGCTTCGACCAATCCCACCGTCAAGAAGAAGTACTGACGGGCCTTGTTCTCGATCTCGGGCTGACGAGCAATGGCCGCGATGGTCTGGCTACCGGCCAAACCGTCACCGATTGCCGCACCGATGGCGCCGCCGCCAAGGGCGAGCCCGCCGCCGACAAGCGCGCCGGCGATGCTGATTGCACCTTCAAGTGTTTGTGTTGCCATTTTTGTTTATTCCTCCTGGTTGGGATTTAGTGGGAAACTTCTAGAGCCGGTGCGTGTTCTTCTTCATGACTGGTCGCAAAACTGAAGTACAAGATGGCGAGCAGCATGAAGATATACGCCTGGATTGCCCCGATGAACAGATCAAAGGGCTTCCAAATAATCTCGCCGAACGGCACGACGTAGATCGGTAGCAGCGTGGTCATCACCGCGATCATGAGACCGCCAGAGAACAAGTTGCCGAAGAGACGAAAGGTCAGTGTGATGGGCTTGGTGATCTCTTCAATGATGTTGATAGGTAGCAACGCCTTGAAGGGCTGGGTGTAGTGCTTGAAATATCCCCCGAAACCTCTCGCCCGGAACGATTCAATGTGCACCCAGACAATCACCATCAGCGCCATGGCGAGCGGAAGGTTCACGTCACCCGTAGGAGCGGGCAGAATCTCGGCTGAAGAGCCGGGATGCATCGCCGAGGGAATGAAGCCAATCCAGTTGCAGATCAAGATAAAGAGGAAGAGTGTCACCCCGATGGGGACGTAGCGCTTGCCTTTTGGTCCCATGGCCGACGTCGCGAGCTCGCTGACCTGATCGACAATGAACTCCCAGATGACTTGCAGCTTTCCCGGCACGCCGTCAGTGACCTTAGAGCGCATGCGAAAACCTAAGAAGAGCAAGATCACCATTGCCAGCAGGGTCGAAGTGACGATGTCGGTGTCTATGGCGAGGCCGAAAACGTGCACCGTGGGGTGCACGCCCACCGAAAGCGTCTTGGCCGCGTACAGCGTCCTCACTCAATTCCTCCCTGATTCGACACCACGCGCAGAACGTTGGCAACGAAGACAATTTGATAAAGCACAAGCCCTGCCACAATACCGATTCCCAGGGGGGCGTCCAGCCACACCAACGCCAGGACCACCACCGTCATGACGGCCAGACGACCTACCGTTTTCCCGCNNAACTCCACGCGCGCCGCCTGACGATCCAAGAAACGCAGGTTGACAATGGCCAGTCCCACACCAATGACGAGGCCCAATGCCGCGAGTGGTGGAGCCACAAAAATGGCCACCACGAAGCCCAGAAATCCAACAATGATGGCCGACAAGGTGGTTCGACGCAGGAGCCGAGGCAGTGTGTTAGTAGGGAGGTTTTCGAGCACGAAC
>PMAL01000168.1:0-3624 GCA_003152555.1 Acidimicrobiaceae bacterium
AGCTGGTAGTCAGTTTCCACACCTACAACTGGAACGGCTGTAACAACGCGGCGTGCTGGGATGCGACGATTGCGCCCCTGGCCGAAGTGGTGCCGGTCGTGACCGGAGAATTCGGAGAGAGCGGGTGCACCGACTCGTACGACCTCGCGTACATGGCGTGGGCCGACGCGCACGGCGTCTCCTACCTCGGTTGGACCTGGGACGCCACGGACGAGAATTGGAACTGCAGCGGCGGCCCCGCCCTCATCGAGAGTTACGACGGCACGCCGACCCCGTACGGGTTGGGGTTGAAGGCGCATCTGGCCGCGCTGGCGCTCGCCGCGACGACTGGCTGACGAACGGCGTCTCTACTTCGCCACCACATCCCACCCGTCGACCAGGCTCGGGATAGGCCACGTGGGATCCGCGGTCCACGCGGGCCACGGTTCTGCGAATGGCCCCTGCTTCATCTCGATGGACTCAATTGCGTCTCGGGCTTCTTCGCGCACCCGATGTCCGAGTTCTTCATCAAAAATCCCGCGTCGCACGACCTCCTCAAACTCCCCCTCGTCTTTTAACCGCCACGAGAAGTCCGGCTCCACCACGATGTCCAGCATGAGGTCCATTGATTCAATGCCAACCGAAGTTCGGCGCAATGGGAACTGAAGATTGACGTACCAACCAAGTTGCGCGCCCGGTTCCGACCAGGAGATCCACACCGCGTGCCAGTCGCCGGGGCAAAGTATCCAGAGGCTCGACACTTCCCACGTGTGGTCCGTGTAGATCCAGTCGCCTCGCGCCAAGTTCTCAATGGCCCGCGCGTCTTTGGTGGATGGATCAATCCGATCAAGCGGAGTCGCGGGGATCTTGCGAACGGTTCCCTTCGGAATCCACAGCAGCAATCGATCGGCCTTGTCTTCAACGACGATCATCGGCCGAGGGGCCCACACCCGACCCCGCCACGCTTCCTGGTGGACGATGACATCGCCGGGCTCCCACATCGAACCATCTTGCCAAACGCGGAATCAATCGCTCGACTGACTGTCGATGCCTTAGGTTTTGCCCGTCACACGCATCGTTATGTTGATTCGGCCGCATTCAAGTCCGCACGCCGGAGCGGCCGAGTGAGGAAACATTTTGGTCACGCCGTGAAAGGCGAATCGTGACGCGCCAGCGAACACGAAGGCGTCGCCCGACTTGAGGTCAATATCGGTGTAGGGCCTGTTGCGATTGGTGACGTTGCCGAATCGAAAACGACAGGTGTCGCCAACGCTGAGCGAGACGACGGGCTCGTTGACCAATTCATCCCTGTCTTGATGCATTCCCATCTTGGCGACGTCGTCGTAGTAATTGATCATCGCGGCATCAGGTTGGTACCGCACTGCGGCGTCGCGCCCGTACGCGTCAGCCACGACCGACCGGGCAATGTCGCCCAACCACTCGGGGAACGGCGCCACCGGTTGCCCGTTCACGTCGTCCGCAGTGCGCGTGTACTTATACGGCTGCCAGTGCCAACCCAGGCACACGGTCTTGACTGACATCTGGTACCCGCTGCGCACGGTGGCAGACCGCATTGGCACCGGACCAACCGACCACTCATGAAAGGAGCGAACCAGGGTTTGCTGTTGATTGAGTGAGAGCCAGGCCGGAAAGTGAAACGCACCAGGAGCGATCTCACGGAGCCGAGGCTGATCGTTAAACAGTGTCACAAAGCGTCTCTCACAATCCGTAAGGGTAACTCCCAGTCGCGACCTTGGGATCGAGCGATAGCATCGGCCGATGACAACCGCGGTCGAAGAATTGCTCGAGACCCTGTGGCCGGGACGACCGGTGCACGTGGAACGATTGACCGGCGGCATGACCAACGCCAACTTCCTCGCTGACTTCGGTGACGAGAAAGTGGTCGTGCGCATCCCCGGACACGACACCTCGCTGCTGGGCATCAACCGCAATCACGAAGCGGCGGCCAATAAGTTGGCGGCCTCCATCGGCGTCGCCCCCGAAGTGCTCAACGAGTCCGCGCCCCGGGACTACCTCGTGACCCGCTTTCTTGAAGGTCGACCAGTGCTGCCGGAGGAGCTCACGACGGAGCCCATGCTGGGCAAGGTCGCCACGACGCTTCACCGAGTCCACGACGCCGGAACGATTCCCGCATTCTTCAATCCCTTCGAGGTCGTGCGCAACTACCACGAGATCGCCCTCAATAAGGGCGTCGCTGAGCCGTTCGACTTTCCTCGGGCGCTGGGCATCTTGGAACGAATCGGCGAAGCCCGTACCTTCCGGCCGGTCGCCTTTTGCCACAACGATCTGCTCAACGAAAACTTCCTCTACGACGACCAGATACGAATACTCGACTGGGAGTACGCCGCGATGGGCGACCCGTTCTTCGACCTCGCCAATTTCTCCATCAACCACGAGTTACTGGCACCGGCCGACGAACGACTGCTCACCCACTATTTCGGCGGGTGCGACGCTGAAATCGCGGCGGTGCTCAACGCGATGAAACTGGTCTCAGAACTTCGTGAGGCAATGTGGGGTGTGGTGCAGTTGGCCGTCTCGACGCTGGACGTTGATTTTGCGGCGTACACGCAGGGCCGCGCCAATCGCTTCATGACCCTCTATGAGGCCATGGATTTCGAGGAAGCGATTTCCCACGTCGNNGGCTCAGCTGCGAACGCGCGCGTTGGTGGGGTCAAAGAGTGGTTCGGCCATCACCTCGGCACCAACGGCGACGCCGAAGACCACCACCTCAACGCGCTGTCCCGGAGTTGTCGCACTCGCGGGCAGGTACGCGTAGGCAATGGAGCGCTCGACGCTGTAGCCGTAGCCGCCACTCGTAATCCGCCCCACCGCCTGACCGTTCACGCGCACGGGCTCGGAGCCGAGCGCGATCACCCTTGGGTCGTCCAACACCAGACAGACCAGCTTGCGTGTTGGCGTGGACTTTTGCTCGAGTGCCTCGCGCCCCACGAAGTCGCCCTTATCCATTCGCACGGCGAAGCCGAGTCCCGATTCAAAGGGCGTGTCGATCGACGTGATGTCACTGCCCCAGACCCGGTACCCCTTTTCGAGACGCAACGATTCAATTGCCTTGTATCCGCCCGGCACCAAACCGTGCGGCGAACCTGCTTCCATCAGCGTGTCCCAGAGCACCGGCGCGTATTCGGACGGACAGTACATCTCCCAACCCAGTTCGCCCACGAAGGTCACGCGCTGAGCCAGGCACGGCACCGGTCCCACGTTGAGTTCTTTCGCCTTCATGTACCCGAACGCGTCATTAGAGCAATCCGTCGCAGTTCGCGACTGGAGGATGTCGCGCGCCTTTGGGCCCCACAGGGCGAAGCACGCGTATTTCGACGTGACGTCGTCGATCGTGACGCGCTCGCTCTCGCCCACCCGTGACTGGATCCACGAACGGTCATGGTTCCCGAACGCGGTGCCGGTCACGATACGGAATCGATCCGACGCCAGTCTCGCGACCGTGAGGTCGCACTCGATGCCTCCGCGCGGGTTGAGCAACTGGGTGTAGGTGAGCGAGCCCACGGCCTTGGCCACCCGGTTCGCGCAGACCCGCTCCAAGAATTCCGCGGCGTCCGCACCCACGACTTCGAGCTTGGAGAAGGAGGTCTCGTCAAAGAGCGCGGC
>PMAL01000168.1:3652-8079 GCA_003152555.1 Acidimicrobiaceae bacterium
CGGCCAGCCTGGCGTTCGTGTCCGGGGTACTTCACGTCGTAGTAGGTGGCGTAGACCTCGTAGGTCCGAGTGAGGGCGAACTCGCGACTGCGGTACTGGGGACCAAAGCGGCGCGAGTCCATCTCCCAGGTATCGAGCTCTGGTTGACCGCCCACGATCCACTCGGCCATCAGTCGGCCCATGCCCCCGGACCCGGCGATGCCGTGGGCGCAGAATCCGGCCGCCACCCAGAACCCGCCCACCTCAGTGGGCCCGAGGATGAACTCGCCGTCGGGCGTGAAGGCTTCGGGACCGTTGATGAGCTGCACGATTTCGGCGTTGGCGAGATCGGGTACGCGCTGCGTCGCCGCCTCAAAAATTGGCGCGAAACGTTCCCAGTCTTCTAAGAGCAGTTGGTTGTTGAACGTACCCGGTATGCCGTCGAGTCCCCACGGCACGGGGTTGCGCTCGTAGCCGCCCGTAACTAGTCCTCCGCTCTCGCCCCGGTAGTACACCAGCAGCGAGGGGTCACGCATCGTTGGCATATCACGCGGCAGCCCGGCATCCTTGGTGATCACGTACTGGTGGGCCATGGGGATGAGCGGCACGTGCACCCCAGCCATGCGCCCGATCTCGTAGGCGTAGATTCCCCCGGCGTTGACCACCACGTCGCACTCAATGGGTCCGCGACTGGTCTGCACTGCTTTGACCCGACCGCCCTCAACGTCGATGGCGGTGACTCGGGTGTCGGTGAATATCGTCGCCCCGCGCTGGCGCGCCCCTTTGGCCAGCGCCAGCGTCAACTGACTCGGATCGACGAATCCGTCAGTGGGCAGGAACGCCGCCCCGTAGACGCTGTCGGTCGTCATGACCGGGAACATCTCCTTCGCTTCGTCGGCGGACACCAGGTGGAGGGGCAACCCGAACGTCTCGGCCCAGTCGGCCTGACGTTGCAGCTCTTCCATACGCTCGGGTGAGGAGGCGAGGCGCAGCGAACCCACCTCTCGCCAGCCCGTCTCGAGGTCGACCTCCTCGCCGAGGGAGCGGTAGAGATCCACCGAGTTCATCATCATCCGCGTGAGCGTGAGCGATTGGCGCAACTGTCCAACGAGGCCGGCCGAGTGGAAGGTCGAACCGCTGGTCAACTGCGAGCGTTCTAGGAGCACCGCGTCAGTGAGCCCCAAACGCGCGAGCCAGTAGAGAATCGAGCAGCCACCGATGCCGCCGCCGATGACGACGACTCGGGCGCGTGACGGAACTGATCCCGACGCCGTCTGGGTCGTATCACTCATCTGCACTCCCTCCGGCGTTGTCGAGATTATCCCGTCCTTACAGGTTCATCTCAAACTCTTCGAGGACCGCCAAACGATCTTCCTTGGTGGGCATATCGAAGTACGGGTTGCCCTTCTTCCAGTAATACGCCATGGGAATGAGGCCCAACGCCATGGCCCCCAGACCCACGAACAGGGTGACCCCGTTCAGCCCCGGAATGGTCTTGAAGAACATGACGGCCATGAAGATGGCGCCGAACAGTGGCCACAGACCCATGAAGATGAAGTTGGTCACTGACTTCGTGAGCTGCTGTCGATAGAGCACCACCACGGCAAACCCGGCGAGGCTGTAGTAAATGCAAATCTGCAGACCAATGGCGTCGATAGCGTCCGTGAGGATGGAACCAACTGATCCAATGAACTGTGATCCAACGAAGAGCACCAGTGAGAACACCATGACGGCCACGGTGGCGACGATCGGCGTCTTGAGACGTGGGTGCACGGTACCCAATCGCTTGGGCAGCGTCTGGTCGCGTCCCATGGCAAACAGGGTCCGAGTTACCTGAATCAGGGTGGTTTCAAGAGTCGCGACGGTGGAGAGCACAACCGCGAGCACGATGAATTTGCCGCCCGTTCCGTGCCACACTTCTTGTCCCAAGACGCTCAGCACGTCAGCGCTGTGCGCCTGAATCTGGCCGGTGGTGAGGACCATGTTGGTGGCGATCGTGAATACTTCGAAGAGTACGAAGACCCCGATGATGCCAATGATGCCGCCCATGCCCGGTGTCTTCTTCGCGCCCTTCGTCTCTTCATTGAGGTTGGCGGTGACGTCCCAACCCCAGTAGTAGAAGGCGGCGATCAGCGCGCCGGCAAAAAACCCGTGCGTGCCCTTGAATACCGAGGGCGCAAACCAACTCCACGTAAACGTGTGCACGTGATGACCGTGAAAGATTGCCAGCACCGCAAAGAGAATCAGCAGGAGCAGTTCCACCGACGACATAACAATCTGCAGCGACACCGTGATGGTGACGCCGGCCGCCACTGCCGCGACCATGCTCAAGAAGAAGACGCAGCCCACGAGCGTCACGAGCCCGGTGTTGTGGTTCGCCAGGTGCTGGGAAAAGAGACCGATCACGTTGGCCCCGGCCGGCAGGGTCGCCGCCACCATGAAGATCAGCGCCGACACGATGAGCGCCCATCCCGACAAGTACCCCAGTGCGGGGTGCAGCGCGCGACGGACCCAGGAATAGCTGGCGCCGGCCTTGGGCTCGACTCGTCCCAGGTAACTGAACGCCGAGACGATGCCGAACATCGCAATACCGCAGTAGAGAAGGGCCGCGGCACCACCGAGTAGCACCGCGCCAAACAGTGCGGCCGTGGAGGCAGCAATTGAATAACCCGGTGCGACGCCGGCCACACCCATGATCACGGAGTCGAAGAGACCCAGTACGCCCGCACGAAGTGCATGCTCCTCGGAGAATGCCTCGTCTAATTGGCCGGTGTCTGACACGACTACCTCTTTCTTGTGGTTATCACCCTCAGTAAATTTTTGGTACCAAAACGTAACATGTTCGACTGGTCCAAGAAGGCCACGCCGGACGATTCGCTTTTCTCCGCCATTGTTCGACATCACCGAACATCGGTCGTCCACAAATCGCAGATTCAAGTAAAGTTGGCTGGCATTCCGGTTGTAATTGCCGACCGCCAAACGAAAGACCCCGACGTGTCTAGCTTTCAGCGTTTTGATACAGACGCGGCCATTCCTCTCACCGAACGAGACTTAAAACGCCGCTGGGCCGTCTTTCACAAGGCAATACACGACATGTCGGGCAAGAAGTGGCAGCGCGTCCTGGGTCAGATGTTGGGCGTCAACACGGTTCGCTACAAGGTCGCTCGGTTCTTTGGACGACCGCTTCTCATCGTCGTGCGCAAACTAAGAGGCAGTAACCACGTCCGCGAGCAGGCATCGACCCTGAGCGTCGAGTCAACGAATTTTCCTCACAATTTCAAGCTGTCTTCAATTCCTCCTCTTGTTGAGACCACGCTGACCGAGGCGCAAAGAGACAGCGTGAAAGTCGTGGTGGTCGACGAGGGCGAATCCTCGGCGGTGTCGATCATTGAGTCACTCAATCAACTCGTTAAGGACACGTCAGTAACGTGGATACTGCTCGTTGACTCGTCGGTCGTTGAAGAAGACCGGATAACTGCGGTTGCGGCCCTGTTGGTCCACGTAGTTGACGGGGACGACGTGGTCTTCAGTGACGAGTACGGTCCAAATCCGGATCTTTATCAGCCGATCTTTAAGAGCCCGTGCGTTGGCCCCCACACCCTACTGAGTTACAACGTGGTGGGACGCCCCGCGCTGTTGCGCGTCGACACAATTCGCGCCGTGGGCGGGTTTTCGTCCGACGCCGGCTGGGCTTTCGAACACGATCTCTACCTTCGTTTAAGCGAGTCCGGGGCCACATTTCGTCACGTGGCCATACTCCTGAATGCCGGCCGACCGGCGATTCAATTTTCCCGCACGCACATCGACGACGACAGCTGCCGCGTCGTGGAGATGGCTCTTCGGCGCCGAGGACTACCAGGTTCTGTATCGCCCGGCCAGCTCGGTGGTTCAGTTGCGTGGACCGTCACGCCACCATCTCCATTGCCGTCGATCGACATCATCATTCCAACTCGTGATCGCGTGGACCTCATGCGCCAATGCATCGACGCCGTCGAATCAAAGACGACATATCCCAACTACGACATCATCATTCTGGACAACGACTCGAAGGAAAAGGCGACCCTCGACTTCTTCGCGACGACCAAATACCAAGTGGTGCCGTGCCCGGGAGCTTTTAATTACGCGCGGATCGTCAATCGAGGTGTCGAGCATTCCCAGGCCGACTACGTGGTGACGCTCAATAACGACACCGTGCTCGACACGCCCGATTGGCTAGAACGGATGGTGGGCCTCGCCTCCCTGCCCGACGTGAGTTTTGTCGGCGCCTGCCTGCTCGACCGGGACGGTCGCAGCGAGCAAGAGAGCATCGTGATTGCCCCCTATCCCCAACATTTGCGCACCGACACCAACTATCCCCACATTGATCAGTTCGTCAGCGCCATTCGCGATGTCGCGGCAGTAACGGGCGCCGTGCAAATGGTACGACGTGAACTTTGGAGATCCTTGGG
>PMAL01000168.1:8099-10449 GCA_003152555.1 Acidimicrobiaceae bacterium
CAGTTACTGGGCGAAACGGTCTACTACCAGCCGCGATAAGTCGACGTTCCCAGTCCAATCGATTCGACTCGAACTTGTAGCCTAAGTAGGTGAATTCAACGTGGGATCGATTGGTGACCTCCTATCGACGATTGCCCCCCTCGTTGGTCCCCATACTTCTCATCGTGCTAGGCGTCGTGCTCGGCAATTTCATCTTCCTCTCCGGGCTGGAAATCGATAACCCCATCACCTGGACGGCCGGAATCTCGCACTTCTTATGTCACGTGACGTGCGGTCGACCAATGATCGACCCCAACGTTGGCTACATCACCCAAGCCCTCGGCCACCGTTCCGCTGTCGATCTGCTGCACGGCCACCTGCCGTGGTGGAACTACTTCGAAGGACTCGGTCAACCACTCGCGGGCGAGATGCAGGCGGCGTCACTCTTTCCCCTGACGTTGCTCTTTGCTTTTTCAAGCGGACTGCTGTGGTTCCACATCTGCCTAGAGATCATCGCGGGCCTCTCGACATACTTCCTCGCTCGTCGTCTGTCGATTCCGATTTTGTTCGCCACCGCCGCCGGGATCCTCTTTTCACTGAACGGCACGTTCGCCTGGCTCGGCAACGCGGTGCTCAATCCCGTGTGCTTCCTGCCAATGTTGCTGCTCGGGATCGAAATGATCTACGACTCGGCAAAGACCAAGACCAACAAGGGCTGGTACGTCGCGGCGATCGCCATCGCGCTCTCGCTCTACGCGGGGTTTCCCGAAGTGGCCTACCTGGACGGGATCTTCTGCGTTGGCTGGGCCGTCGTGCGGTTCTTTTCGATACCCAGCCAATTTCGCCTCATTGCCGCACGGCGCGTGGGATTGGCCGGACTCATCGGCGGCCTCATCTCGTTGCCCGGTCTCATACCGTTCTACGACTTTTACAAAGTCGCCAACGTGGGCAGCCACAACAGCGCGGGACAGGCCATCGAGAGTCTGCCGGTGCACGCGTTGCCGATGTTCTTCGACCCCTACGTCTACGGGACGATCTTTTCTAATCCCAACGTCGGCAATATTTGGGGCGGTATCGGCGGCTACTTCACCATCAGTGTGTGCGCGTTGGCGTTCCTCGGGCTTTTCGGCGCCAGCCACCGGCCGCTACGGATCTTCCTCGCGCTCTGGACGTTCGTCGGCGTACTAGGCGCCTTCAACATCCTGAAGGTCCGACTCCTGTGGAACGTGATACCGCTCTTAAAGAACGCTGGGTTTGCCCGCTACATCATGCCCAGTTGCGAGATTGCCCTCATCATGCTGGCGGTTTTTGGCATCATGGACTTCGCCACCAACAAGCGCGCCCAGCGACTCTTCACGTTCACGACGCTCGTGGCGTTGCTCATCCTCGTGTGGAGCGCCTTAGAAGCCCGGGCACTTAATCGCGGCGTACCGCTCAGTCACGACGCCGGCATCATCTTCATTGGCCTCGACCTGCTGCCCTTCCTCGCCGTGTTCTTCCTGCTCATCGCGGGCCGGCTTTCCAAGTACAGAATCGCGCCGTTCCTCGTGGCGCTCATCGTCGTGGGTGAATCGCTGCTCATGTTCTTCGTGCCCACCGCCGAATCGCCCAAGCAGATCACCATTGATCAGGCGCCGATCTCGTACCTGCAGGCCAACGAGGGCCAGTACCGATTCCTCGACTTCGCGGTGCTCTATCCCAACTGGGGATCCGAGTACGGGCTCAATGAACTGAGCGCCGTGGACCTCCCGTTCCCGGAGGTCTTCACCAAGCTGCTGGAATCACAGTTGTATCCCGGACTGACGCCCGGCAACCAGTTCACCATCCACCACGGCCTCACGGGCATTGAGTTGCTCGAACGTGAAGTACTCAAACACTTCAAGGCCTACGAGGGTGCGTCGGTCAAGTACCTGTTGATGCCGAACTCCGTCGTGATCCTGCCCCAACTCACCAAGTTGGGCGTGAAGCAGGTATTCAAAGACAGCCTCGCCGAGATCTTCGAAATGCCCAGTCCCCGTCCGTTCTATTCGGTCAAGTCCAATACGTGTGAAGTGGGCAGCGGCGGCACCAGCGTCGTGAACATAGCCAAGGTGGTCTGTACCGGCGGCGGGACCACTCTTATTCGCACCGAGCTGGACATGGCTGGATGGAAGGCCTTCGTCAACGGCAAGCCGGTGCCCATCACCGTGTCCGACGGCGTCTACCAGGCCGTCTCGGTACCCAATGGCACGTCAATCGTGACCTACAGTTTCCTGCCGCCGCACGAGAAGTACGCGGTCATCGCCGGACTCTTGGGACTGTTCTTCCTCATTGGCGTCTGTATCCGGGATCGACGCCAGACTCGACGTTGGAACGAAGAGAACCGTCCGAC
>PMAL01000164.1 GCA_003152555.1 Acidimicrobiaceae bacterium
GATGACGACGTGGAAATCATGCGCGACAACAACACGCTCGCAAGGTTCGAAATGAAAGGTTGAGTCTTCGGCCACGAGGCGACGAGCGCACCCAGCGTCGCTTCGTAGTGACCGTGCGTGATCTCAACCATGACGAGGTGCAACTTGCCGGAAATGTTAGGCAACGACAATTCCGTCTCCCCTCCGCGCGACCAACCCTTTTCGTACGTCTTGGGTCGGTAACTCTCGGTATTGGTATTCAATGAGGCCTGCGCGTAGTTCTTCAAGATCAGGGCTTGGGACTGAACGAAACAACCACCAAAGGGTTTTTCCGACATTTCCGCCGTGTCTTTCTGCACCTTGACGGGAGTGTTGTAGTACTGCGCCGTCGAGGCAATCTGAATGCCATTGAACTGGCGTGACGTGAAGAACTTGGACGTCTCTTGATAGAGCGGCAGCTGGCCCGCGGCGCCGTAGACGCGATCCTTGGCATTCGTGACCCCCATGCACGTATCGAACACTTTGACAATCTTCGCGAACTTGGCGTCGAGCGGTGCCGGTTTGGTGCTGGTCGTGGTGGTCACGGCCACCGACGTACTGGGTGGGAACAGAGTTTGCAGCGCTGTTTCACCCGTGGTGGAAAACGAGTTTGGCAAATCTCTCAACGTTAGATTTATGGCGCTCGCGTCAGCCTCCTCGTTCGCGCCAGAGTTGCGCCCCGTGAACCACGCGGCGAGGCCACCGGCAAGCGACGCGAGCAAGACAACCACAACCACCGCGTAGACCGTGCCGCGACGCCTGTGGCGAACCACTAATCCACCGTGGGCCGCAACAACCGCACTCAGTTGTTCGTAGTCCGTGCGGCTCGCGCTGCGCCAGCAGTAACGCACGTCGCCGGTGGTCGCGAAGAGCGCCATGCCGCGCGCGAAACGCATGAGTTGGATATTGGCCAGTTCATCCCACGGCGTCTGCCAGACAACGGCCGGCTCCCCCGCCAGCTGGGTCAGTCCCACGTCGTCGGCGAGCAGCGTCACGGGCGTTGTGGGCCCGTAAGGCACGAAGCTCGGACGAACGGCCCAGCCTTCCGATCGAATTGTTGGACTCATGACCTCGCCACAGCTTTCGCGGATTCTGCCGCCAGTTCAACTGTACGGGCGAGATCGTCTTCGCTATGCGCGAGCGACACAAAGAGGATTTCGTAGGCCCCGGGGGCGAGGGCCACGCCGCGCTCCAACATGGCGTGAAAGAACGGTCCGTAGAGCCCGTTCTCGCACAGCACCTTGACCTCGTCGAAATTGGTGGGGGGCGAGAACGACGTACGCGATAAATACAGTCCCATCAGCGGACCGGCGACGGGCGTGGCCGCATAGAGCCCGGTCGAGGCAATTGCTATGGACAGATTGTCGGCGAAGGTGGCGACGCGCGCGCTTAAATCCACGTAGTCGCCCGGCGTGAGCATCTCTAAGACCTTGGACCCGGCGGCCGTTGCCAGGGGATTACCCGAGAGCGTGCCCGCTTGGTAGACCGGTCCAAGCGGCGCCAAGTGACGGAGAAGTTCGCGAGATCCACCAAACGCGCCAACCGGCAGCCCTCCCCCGATGACTTTCCCGAAACACCAGATATCTGGCGTGACACCGAAATACTCTTGCGCCCCACCGAAGGCCAGCCGAAATCCGGTAATGACCTCGTCAAAAATAAGCAGCGCCCCGACGCGGTCGCACTCCCGACGAAGTCCCGAGAGGAATCCGTCGTTCGGGACCACGAGATTCATGTTGGCGGCGACTGGTTCGACCAGTACGGCGGCGACGGAGTCGTCGAGTGTGGGCACGACGTTATACGGCGCGACAATGGTGTCACCCACGGCACCGGCGGTGACACCGGCCGATCCGGGGAGCCCCATCTGGGCGACGCCGCTGCCCCCCGCGACGAGCAGTGCGTCAGAGTGGCCGTGATAACACCCGTCGAACTTCAGAATCTTGTCGCGGCCCGTGGCGCCGCGGGCGAGTCGCACTGCACTCATTACCGCTTCAGTCCCCGAAGAGACCAGCCGCACCTGCTCAAGTCCGGGCACCCGAGCGGTCATCAGTTCGGCGAGTTGGACTTCGCCCGGCGTCGGTGCGCCAAAGGTCGTGCCCCTGGCGGCGGCAGTCTGCAGCGCCGCAACGACATCGGGATGGGCGTGGCCGAACAACGAGGCGCCGTAGGACTGGACGTAATCGAGGTAACGGGTTCCCTCCACGTCCACGACGTAGGCGCCGCTGCCAGACACCACGGTGTATGGCGTGCCGCCAACGGAGCGGAATGAACGCACGGGCGAATCAACACCGCCGGGAATGACTTTCTGCGCGCGTTCGAACCATGACTGGTTAGAACCCGTCAACGGCCAAGCTCCTCAGCGACCTCGCGGGCGAAGTACGTCAGCACGAAGTCGGCGCCGGCCCGTCGAATGGCGGTGAGTTGTTCAATGGCGACCGCCATGGCGTCGATCCAACCATTGGCCGCGGCGGCCTTGACCATGGCGTACTCCCCGCTCACGTGGTACGCGCTTAAGGGCACGTCGAGGGCCGCGCGAAAGTCCGCCACGATGTCCAAATACGTCATGGCCGGCTTCACCATGATGATGTCGGCGCCCTGTGCCACGTCGGCCCGCGCTTCACGGATGGCCTCTCGGCGGTTGCGCGAGTCCTGCTGATAGGAACGTCGATTACCGCCGTCAGCAATCTCCACTTGCACGGCGTCACGGAATGGGCCGTAGAGGCCGCTGGCGAACTTGGCCGCGTAGGCCAAGATGACGGTTTCGTCGAATCCGGCCCCGTCGAGGGCGCTACGAATAGCGCCGACTTGCCCGTCCATCATTCCGCTCGGCGCCACGACCGCGGCACCGGCCTCGGCCTGAGCGACCGCTGTCTGCGCGTACAACTGCAGCGTCGCGTCGTTGTCGACGGTGCCGTCGCTGCGCACCACCCCGCAGTGGCCGTGAGTGGTGTATTCGTCGAGGCAGAGGTCAGCCATCAGCACCAGTTCGTCGCCAAATTCATCGCGCAGCATTCGCAGCGCGATCTGAGCAATGCCATCGTGGTCGTAGGCGCCACTGCCGAACTCGTCCTTCTTGGACGGTACGCCAAAGAGGATCACGCCGCCAACGCCGACCGCCTGCAGGGCTCGCACTTCGTCGAGCAGCGAATCGAGCGAATGTTGGGACTGGCCGGGCAGAGATGATATGGGTCGGGCCTCGTTAAGACCCTCAACTACAAAGAGCGGGGCGACCAGATCGTCAGGGGCGAGCGCGGTTTCGGCGACTAACCGGCGCAGCGCCTCCGTGCGGCGAAGTCGGCGGGGTCGTTCGGCGGGAAACACCTTTACACCTTATTACTAGTGTCGAAATTCCTTCTCGGGGCCTCAGAGATTGAACGTGGCCAAGGTTTCGCACAGTGAAGGTCCCCAGCCCACCAACACGCGCGGATGATCGAGCGAGACCACTTCGCCGGTGGAGGCCCCGGGAACAATCACCCACGCCGCGTCGGCGACAATGTCGCGCGCCAGTGACCAGGCCGACGGCGCGCCAATCAAGATCACGTCGGCTTCGAACAGCGATTCAACCTGTTGCCGGCTGAGTTCGGCGGGCAGCGTTTCGTAACACGCAACCTGCGTCACTGACAACTGGCGGTCACGTAACGCAGCTGACAGCTCCTCACGCATCTGTGCGGCGCCCATCATGAGCACGGGGCCCTTGGAAATCAGCTCCGCCAACTCGAGTCCCGTTGGCGCCTCTCCCGACACTGCGATACCGCGGTGAAACATCGCGTGAGTCGTCGCAGGACCGACGCTCAGCACGTCGGCCCCTTCGACGAGGGCGGCGTGGGCCGCGTGTACGTAGTCAGCCGTCCGCCGACTCGTCACGACCAGCACCTCGAAGTTCCCGTAGTCCGGTGTTGACTCAAGATGGCGGGTCACCTCGTCGATGGCAAAGTAATTCGTAGTGGTGAGCGGGACCTCGACAACCTCCGCGTCGGCCGGTAACCACGCGCGCGCTTCATCATTGCGACCCGCCTCCCTCGTGAGTGCTATTTTCATCAGCCCTCCCAGCCAGGCAGATCGGCACCGCCATCGTCATCGCGCAATTGTCGCGCGAGTGCGACACCCAGGAGCCCGGGATCACGACCCTCAACCGAGCCGCGAACGCTGCGGCTACCGTCGGCGGCCAGCATGACGCCGCGTAGGGAAATAATGCCGTCGGACATCGTGGCGTACGCTCCGGCCGGGATTGAACACCCGGCTCCTAACTCGGCGAGAAACGCTCGCTCGGCCTTGACGGCTTCGTACGCGTCCGCATCAGTTATCTTGGCCAAGGTCGCAATGGTGTCGGTGTCATCATCTCGAGTTTCCAGGGCCAGCGCACCTTGACCAACCTGGGGCACGAACCACTCAGTGTCGAGCCGTTCGGCGACCACATTGCTCTGGTCCAATCGTTCCAGTGCCGCGGCCGCCGTTACCACGGCGTCGATTCCGTCTTGTTCCGCGCGAGCCAATCGGGTCGCCATACTTCCGCGAAGGTCCACGATTTGCAGGTCCGGGCGCCGCTCTAAGAGCAACGCCCGCCGACGGGGTGATCCCGTCGCAACCGTTGCGCCCGGGCCGAGCCCAGCCAACGAACGCCCCACCAACACGTCGGCGGCATCGCGACGCTCGGGAACGCTGGCCAGCACCAAACCCGGAGGCGTGACACTCGGAAGATCCTTGGCGCTGTGCACGGCCACGTCCGCGTCGCCATCTAACACCGCTCGCTGAATCTCAATGGCGAACACGCCTTGACCACCCAGGATCGAGAGCGGGACGTCCGAATTGATATCTCCGCTCGTCTCTATGTGCACGAGCTTCGCGTCAATGCCATGAGCGCGCAGACGATCACGGACGAACTCCGCCTGAATGCGAGCCAGCGGTGAGCGCCTGGTTGCCAGGCGCAATTCGCTCATAGATCAAACAGATTGCGAGTGGCCTCAGTCAGTCGAATCCCCTGGTCCATGCCGGCGGCGTCCTTCAAGGCCACCGTCGGCCGATGCGCGATCTTGGCCACCACCGAGCGCAGCAACGATCGCACCACTTCACGCTGTTCTTCGCTCAAGTCGGCCAATTCGCGCTCACGACGCTTCATTTCACTGGCGACCACCTCGTCAAAGTACTCACGCAGTTCGCTCACGATGGCCGCCGCGCCGCGTTCGCGTTGATCGTCCAGGAACTTCTCTACGTCATCGAGCACAATTTGACGAGCCGCTTCAACCGCCCCGTGACGATCATCGAGTGCGAGTTCAACGCGTGTACGAAGATCACTGATGTCGACCTTTCGCACGTTGGCCAAGCCCGCCACGTCGCCGTCGACGGCCCTCGGCAAGCCGAGGTCCACAATCAGCAACGGCTGCGTGCAGTGCTCAAACTGCGCACGCGCTATCAGCGGTGTCGCTACTTCAACGGCCACGAAGATCAGTCGGGCCGACGAGGTGTAGTCAACAAGTTCCTCCAGGGGAGCAATCGTCAATCGATCGTCGTGCAACGTGTCGCGTAATTCCTCCGCCTTAGTGATCGTCCGGTTTGAGAGCGTCAGTCGGGTGAGCTGACGAGGGCCCGAAAGCAGACTCTTGACGATGCCGGTCGCTAACTGTCCGGCCCCGACCACGACGACGTCGGCGCCATCGAGCTGGTCACCCAACTCTTCGAGGGCCATCGACACGGCGGCCTGGGCGAAACTCGTGGTGCCGCGCGCGATTCCCGTCTCGGCGCGCACTCGTCGGCCCGTGGTGATAGCGCGACGGAATAGTTCGGTCAGTTCCGCGCCGGCCGTTTGCTCATCGCTCGCGAGGTCGAGCGCACGACGCAGTTGTCCGAGGATTTCGAACTCGCCCGGCACCACGGACTTGAGCCCGGCGGCAACACTGAAAAGGTGGGTCGCGACGCCGCGATCGAAATGGATCGTGAGGTGGTCCTCAAAATCACTGGCAACCAGTCCGGTCGCTTCACACAGCGTCGTCGTGATCTCTTCGATTGCCCCGTGAAAACGGTCCACCACCGCGACCACTTCGGTGCGCAGGCACGTCGAGACAAAGACGGCTTCGTGGATGTTGCGATGACTGACGAGTGAGCGCAGCACCTTGCTCCATTCACGTTCGAGCACGGTCGTTCGTTCGAGGAACTCCAACGAGGCGTGCTCGTGGTCAACCCCAACAGAAATAAGTGTCACTGCGCCTCCGTGGCGTCGATAAAACTACGCCCCTCGTGTGGCATTCACCCTAGCGATACCCAACGAGTGCAAGACACCGCCCCCTAAGGGTCCGGTGCCATTGTTCAGGTGATACATCAAAATCTGCAATTCAATCGAGAAGTCAACGTAGTGAACTGCCGTGCCCAGTGGCACATTGAGCACCTGGGGCGCGAAATTAAGCAGCGCGTGGACTCCCGCTCCCACTAGTAGATCGCAGACCGCTTGCGCGTCGCTCGCGGGCACGCAGAGCACGCCCACCGTTGCGTTCACCATGGGCTCGTTGATTGACCGCACGACGTGGCCGCCAATTTCAGTGCCGATCACAGCGGGGTCGGCGTCATAAAGGGCTACGAGTTGAGCGCCGCGGATAAGGAAATGTGCAGAATTCACAAGCGCCCGACCGAGGTTACCCACACCCACCACTACCACGTCGTAATGCAGGTCGTGTCCGAGCGCGTCGCCAATTCGTTCGCTGAGCACGCTGGTGTCGTACCCGGCGCCGCGAGTGCCCAGCGATCCGAGCCCCGCCAAGTCTCGGCGTACGGTCGTGGCGGTAACGCCGGCCAATTCACCTATCTGCTTGGAGTCAATGCGGTTGATGCCACGGGCGAGCCAACCTTCGGCAATGCGCTGATAGACGGGGAGGCGCGAAATGGTCGGCTCAGAAAGTTTCCTCGTTCGAAGACGCGGCGTCGCCATGGCCCCACAGTAGTAGTTGGAACTACCGTCCCAACTGGCGACTGCGCTCGGTTGCCGCCGCCACCGCTTCGAGAAAGGCGGCCCTCACGGCACGGCCCTCGAGCATACGTAGGCCCGCCGCGGTGGTGCCTCCCGGTGAAGTGACCTGAGCGCGAAGCTCCTCGGGCAACTCGCCGGTTTGCTCGAGCAGCGCCGCCGAGCCCTCAAAAGTGCCGACAACTAACTGTCGTGACACTTCTCGGGTGAGACCTTGATGGACTCCGGCGTCGATAAGTGCCTCCACCACCAGGTAGAGATAGGCCGGCATCGAACCCGAAAGCCCTGTCACCGCGTCAATATTTCGCTCCGTGACTCGTACGACCGTTCCCACTGCACTGAGAATCGTCTCAGCCCAGTCGAGGTCGTTCTTGGTGACAAACGATCCGCCGGCAATCGCACTGACGCCCTTGCGAACGAGTACCGGCGTGTTAGGCATCGAGCGGATGACCGCGACGGGTCCAGGAAACACCGCCTCGATACGCGCGCACGAGAGACCGGCCACCACCGAAAGCAGTCGCGTGACACCAGTTTCGCCGACGCTACGCGCGGCGCCTTCAGCGTGATCGGGCTTAACGCAGAGCAATACACCAGTGTTGGCATCGACATAACCGGACTCGATTGATGCGCTGACCATGACGCCAGGCAACTGCGCGCTCAGTGAATCGCGCTGATCACTCGAAACCTCGACAATGGCCATTTGTTCGGGCGCACACCACGCGGCGTCGACTAGTCCCGCTGCGAGGGCCGAGCCGATTCGTCCGCCGCCCATGACAATGAGTCGATACGCCATAACGTAACGCTACCTGGCGTCAGGTTGGGTTTTCTTGCGCCGTCGATACAGCGATCCGTAACCCATGGTCATGGCCGTCGGAAAGATTTCGTCGACGTACGTCAGCGTGGCTCCAACCAGTTCGTCGAGGCGCTCAAGACTCATCTCGCCCACCGGGATTTGCGTCATCAGGTAGATCCCGTTTTCCGGTCCAATCGCCACGTGCAGGATTCGCATGTCCGCGTTCTTGACGAGCATGTAACGAAAGAGCTCCTCGTGGTTTTCTTCGGGCGCGGGCATCAACTCGGTTTCTACGTGCACCGTTCGCTGGCGCAAGGAGAGCCACACGGTGATGACGTCCTTCTCATCGCCGTGAAGTCGAATGAGCCAATGAAAATGGCCCTTATCGTCGGGCGACTCGTGATGTTCGATCTCGCCGAGCATCCCGCCTTCACGCCACTGACGGCCCCACTCACTCACCACTTCATTGAGACGTTGCGCGGCGTCGCCGTCGGCGATCGGGGCAGTCGTCACGACTAGCAGCGAAGCAGGGAGGACAGCGCCAATCGTTCCGTGAGGTCGGCCAAGGACTCGGCGGCAGCGCGCCAGGTGTAACCACGAGCGAGCAGGACCGCTCCGGTTGACATGGCCGTTGAATGATCAGGGTCGAGGGTCACCTCAACGGCGTTCGCCCACACCGCGGGGTCGCGCTCTTCGATCAAGAAACCATTGACGCCCGGCTCAATCAGCGTCTTGAGACCACCGACGTCGCTCGCGATGACGGGAGTACCGCAACCAGACGACTCGAGCGCCACGAGACCAAAACTCTCCGAGCGCGAGGGCACGAGCGTGACGTCAGCCGCGCGCATCCACGTTGACAACAACTGATGAGCCTGCGGGGCGACAAAGCTGACCTGGCCAATTACGCCCGCCTTCGCGACGCGATCGTGCAGGCGAGTCAACGTCTCTCGACCGTCGGGTCCAGACGGCCCACCAATAATTGCGAGCAGCGCGTTGCGTCCGCGCTTCCTCATCTCGATCAAGGTTTCGAGCGCGAGGTCCACGCCCTTCAATGCTTGGATGCGTCCGACAAAGAGCAACATCGTGGCGTCGGGGTCAATACCGAGGGCGCGACGGGCTTGGGGACGGTAGCCCGGAGCAAAAAACGCGTGTTGCACGCCGAGCGGCACCACGTGCACCCGTGACGGCGATGCATCGTAGAAACGGACAATCTGCTCGGCCTCGACCTCGCAACTCGCCAGCACCGCGTCAGCACAAGCAAAGATTGCCGCTTCTTGTTTGGCTCGCTCTTCTGATTCGTCTTCAAACGTCTCAGCTTTGACCCGCTCGAGCGTGTGAAACGTCATGATCAAGGGAATATTGAGTTCGTGTTTCAGACGGTGTCCGCTGAGACCACTTAGCCAGTAGTTGGCATGTATGGCGTCGGGCGCGCCGGTACATCGAAACGAGGTTGCGACCGAGTCGGTGAACTCATCAATGTAGAGCGGGAACTCGTCGCGTTCGAGCGTGGTTGCCGGTCCCGCGGTCACGTGGTGTACTCGAAATCCTGGCTCGACGAGCACCGTATCGTGCACTTGGGGATTGTCACGTCGGGTATAGACGTCCACTTCGTGGCCCAGTCGCGCAAAGGCACTCGAAAGCTCACGAACGTAGACATTCATGCCGCCGCCATCGCCCGTGCCGGGCTGTGCCAACGGCGACGTGTGATATGAGAGGACGGCCAGACGAACCATTTAGCAACACTACCGGCGCGTTCCTCAAATCATCTGGGACTATTTCAGCCCTTTCGCCCGTTTGGGCGAAAGCACGATCCACTTGATCTCGCGCTCTCTGACCGGTCCGAAGTCACGCGAGTCCGTCGAAGCGGCCGCGTTGTCGCCGGATAATTCGAGCCGGTTACCATTGCGGGCCACGCAACGCTTTAGCAACCAACGGTCGTGCCCTCGAGGGTCTCGAAGTACGACCACTTCTCCGATCCGAACCCGCCGCCAACGGCGAACCATTGTCAACCGCTCGCCCGGCACGAACGCCGGCACCATTGATGAACCATCGACACTGATGCGTCGGAAGAAAAAACCCAGGAGCCGTGACACCAGGTGAACGCTACTGGAGCATTCTGATTAACCTGCGAAGAGTAGGGAATGGTCTTGGCTCGATGCGAAGACCTCGAGAATCGAAAGGGGAAGCTATGACGCTTCTTTCACGTATCAATGCACTGCTTGACTCCACGACGACTCCGCTCGTTGTCTCGGCACACTGCGACCTGCCGTGTGGCGTCTACGACCCGGCACAGGCCAAGATCGACGCGCAATCAGTGAAGGCCTGCATGGAGAAGTACGCCGCGTCAAGCGACCCTGACTTCAAAGTTCGCGCGGTGTTAATCAAAGAAGAACGCTGCGAGTTGGTCAAACACCACCTTTGGGTTTTGTGGACTGACTACTTCAAGCCCGAGCACCTCAAGCAGTACCCAAACCTGCACGAGTTGTTTTGGAACGCGACGAAGTCGGCCGGCGAAGCTAAGAAGACGCAAGACGTTGAAGTTGCTGATCGCTTATTGAGTGAGATTGATGGAATCGCCGAAATTTTCTGGGCAACCAAAAAGTAAAGTTCAGTTTTAATGTAAAAACCCGGCGGAATCTTCGCCGGGTTTTTACGTGGCCGCAGAGAACCGAACTACGCGAGTTCGGGATGCGCCGGGCAGTTGGCCAACAAAGGGTTCGCAGTTAATGCCGCGTCAGAAATCGGTGTATTGCATACCTGACAGTTCCGATACGTGCCAACGCGCAATCGCTCAAGCGCGCGATCCACTTCATTCAGCGTCGTCTCTATCGCGGTAACGCTTTCATTGTCGAAGTCGGACATACCCAAAACTTAGTCGCGGTTAGGTATCCGTCTTCCCTCAACTACGATGTAACGCTTGGGGCCGCTAGCTCATCGGGAAGAGCAGGGGACTTTTAATCCCAAGGTGCCGG
>PMAL01000011.1 GCA_003152555.1 Acidimicrobiaceae bacterium
CGAGCTCTACCAGAGGATCTTCTACGAATTTGGCGACGACTCCGTAGCCCAGCTCGGCGGGGTGCACTTGGCCTGTGAACAGGCAAGCAACGTGCTCACCAAGATCCTCGAGCGGGGCCGGCTCATGAGTTACCTCGAGCAGTCGACGCGCTACCTCGGCTACGACCGGCGCTTAAGCAATGGTCACTACCGCTTCTATCGCGATCAAGCGATTTTGGACTCACCATTCGGCGCACGCTACGTGGGCGAGATGGACCGCATGTTCGACACCTACGCGGAACTGCTGCCCGTGCTCACAGAGTGGATCGCCAAGAGGTTCCCCAAGACACCCCAAGACACCGACTTCGTGTATCGCCAAGCCATTCGCGCCAAGGCCCTCGACGCGGTACGAGGGCTGCTGCCCGCGAGTGCGCTGTCCAACCTCGGCATCTACGCATCGGGCCAAGCGTACGAGGCACTGCTACTTCGCATGCGCGCGCATCCTCTGCCTGAGGTTCGTGAGTACGCCCAGTTGATGCTCGACGAACTCGTGAAGGTCATTCCGTCGTTCCTCAAACGCGTCGAAGTACCCGAGCGCGGCGTCGCGTGGACGAACTACTTTGCCAACAATAAAAAATCTTCTCGCGACCTCATTCGTTCCTACGGCGGTGAGGCCGACGTGCACGAACCTGAAGAGCAGGTGCGCCTCGTGTCGTTTGACCCCGACGGCGAGCGCCGCGTCTTAGAAGCGATCATCTTCGCCAATTCTTCGATGTCCAACGACGACGCCGTCAAACAGATAGAACAGCTGAACGAACTTGAACGGGCGAACCTGATGGCGACCTACGTGGGTGACCGCAAGAACCGACGACACCGACCGGGACGAGCCTTCGAGCGCACCGACTACCGTTTCGAACTCGTGACCGACTACGGCGCCTTTCGCGACCTGCAGCGCCATCGCATGCTCACCATTGAGTGGCAGCCGCTCACCGCGGACCTCGGATACGACGTGCCCGACGTTGTACGAGAGGCTGGACTGAGTGACCGGTTCGAAGAATCGCTACGGCGTTCGGCAGATATCTACCACGACATTCGCACGCAATTCCCCGAACAGTGCCAGTACGTCGTTGCCTTAGCCTTTCGAATTCGCTACTCCATACAGATGAATGCCCGCGAGGCAATGCACCTCATAGAGCTTCGTTCGGGACCCCAGGGCCATCCCAGCTACCGTCGAGTCGCCCACGAGATGGCCCGGCTCATTCGTGAACAGGCCGGTCACAAGGCAATTGCCAAAGCCATGCAGTACGTGGATTTCTCCGACACCGACCTGGAACGGCTCGAAGCGGAGCGAACCGCCGAGAGAAATCGCAGTAATTACTGATAATTGCTGTTTTTATCCATTTTTTAGTCTAAAACGACGAATTAGCGCTCAAAAAGTTCTACACTGCCAGCGCTACTTAGAAGGAAATTTATGACCACCAATGAATCAACAGAAGAAGTATTTGATGAAGAAGAGCTCGTCGACGGTTTTGACGAGGAGATAGTCGGCGAGGAAGAGCTCGAAGACGCCGACGTTGAGGGCGACGACGTCATCGAGATTGATGACGAGGAAGTTCTGGTCGAAGTCGCGGTGCCCGAAGAAGAGGAAGACGTGGCCGATGACGCCGACGTCGAACTGGCACTGGACGAGGTACTGGCCGAGACCATCCGCCGCACGAGCACACCCGAAGACGACGACGAGATCGTTGAGGTGGACACCACCATCGACCCCGCCGAGACAATTCTGCCCAAGCAGGACGACGAATTCCGCTGCGATTCGTGTCGGCTCTTAAAGAAGACCAGCCAGTTGGCCGACAGGGACAAGATGCTGTGCCGTGACTGCGTGTAGTTGTACGCGCTGGGCTTGCGCGTGACGCGTGATCGTTAGCCCCGTAACGCAGACCACGACCGCCCTGAAATCGCTCTGGGACGCGGCGACGAGTGAAGCGCAAAAAAAGCGCGGTGGTGAAGCATTACTCTTGACGATTCGTGGTGAGAGTGCGCCACGGGATTTGCTCAAGCGACTTATCGAACTTGGATGCGTGTGGTCCTGTCACGACGGTGACACGATCGTGGGCTTAGTCATCTGTCGCAACCGGGTGATCGAAACGATCTACGTGGATCGTCACCACCGGCGACGGGGTGTGGCGCGGGCGATGATAGATGAGTTGCGCGCATTGGCCTCGCCACCGTTGGACGCGTACGCATTGCCCGGTGACCGCGGCACCAAGTCGCTCTACGAGTCGATTGGCTGGAAGGCGCGACTGCTTACGATGCGCGGCGAGTAGCCGGTCGGCGCACCGCGCGCGTGGGCGGCGGTGGCGGCGGTACTCTCATGCCCAACAATTTTGCGAATTCCGGTATCGCGCCGGCGCTCTTAATCGCGAGCATCTTGCAGGACTCATCCGCAGGAATCCCCTGAGGCTTCACGTTGCGCCGGATTGACGTCTCGACGGCCAAATTCACGATTTCTTTCCAGCGCACGACGTCTTGTTCCGCCGTCAACGCCTCGGAGGTAAGTCCCACGACCTTCGTGGCCATCTCGGCACTCACGCGAGTCGACATGTCCGGTGGGCTCGCCACCAAGCGCAGCGCCTCCGGCACGTTCTTTGACGCGACGGCGGCGTCTAATTTCTCGGTCCACTGTGTTCGCAGTGTTTCCAGGCGCAGCGTCAGTGCGCCTTGTAGTTCCTTTTGTTGCGCGCGCGCTTCCTCGTCAAGTGACACGGTCTTCGCCGACGTCACCACCGCTCGCAAATCACGTAGACGCAGTTCACGTCCCGCGCCAATGGCACCCGCCGCTCGGTCTTTCCACAACGCGAGTGTCGTCCGTCCGAGCAGTTCTTCGGCGATGCGATCAATCGTGACCGGGTCGACCGTGGTTCGACCCTGCGCCGTAGCGTTCTTGTTCTGCTCAGTGACGGCCGCACGCACGGCAGGCATCCCGCCGCGCAGCAACTGTTCGGCAACGGGCAGTTGCTCGGGCGAGAGCGTGGCGAGCAGGCCATTGCGGTACGTGGTCGTCATGGGCGGTGCAACTGGACCGCTGGGGCGCTCGGGCCGGCCCGGTCGGCTGGGGCGCCCACTCGAAGTGGGCCGCGCGGAGCGTTCCGGACGGGGACCCCGTTCGGGGTGTGGACCACGATCAGTGCCCTCGGCGCGCGTTACGTCGTCGGCGTTCTCGCTGCGAGGGCCTCGGGGTGGTCGCGACGTGCGCTCGGGGCGCGCCGTGCGCTCAGCACCCTCGCCACGCGGAGTGCGCTCAGGTCGGGCAGTTCGCTCCGAAGTATCTCCGCGCGCGGGACGGTCATGTCGACCAGCTCCGGCGGGTCGCTCCGTTGATGATGGGCGGCTCGACGAACGCTTGGGGCTGTCACGCCGGCCTTCACCCTCGTGGCGGTCACCATCTCGACGTGCGCCTCGGCCCTTGGGGGCGTAGGTGACGATGACGTCCGGACCCTGCTTTGTGGAAGGAATCAGTTCAAGTCGCTCGTGACGTGGATCGAGAGGGGAGGCGGTCTTGGGCGCCATGATTGACAGAACCTCAATGCCTTCCATGTACTGCTCAATGTCGGCGCGGTAGACGTTGCCTACGACCGGACCACCGTCAACGAGTGAGACGTTCAGGACGCCTTTGGGTAGCTTCGCGCCAGCGGCACGCCACGTCGCAACGTCACCGTTCAAACTGGTTATTTCGATGTCAATGCGCCGAGACATAAGGCTCCAATCTAGTCGCTCTATGCGTTACAAATATTTCGTTGGCTTTTAAGTCAAATTTACGTTGGTCCCCTAGCATTGCCACCGTGAATGAAATTCCATCCGACGAATCCGAACACGCACCCTCAACTGGAGACGTTGCGTCACCCGCGCCCGTGGACGTTGAGCCCACACACGAGCACGCCGTACATGAAGATTCGGTTAATACTTCACCCGACGCGGAGACGCAGACACCAACTGCGACCGATCCCGCGCTGATTGCTGGCCCCGCCGCGACTTACGTCCACGCACCAATCGTTGATCAAGTACCGCTATCGTCGCAAACACGCAGCCCGCGAGCCCCGTGGTCAACACGTATTTCTCTACTCCTGGTCGCCGCGCTCATTGGCGGACTCGCGGGTCACTACGCGTCGCGGAACAACAGCGGACCCGGGGGAGTGACTATTAATGCCGTCACGAATCCCCCAAGCGCGGCCCGCCTGCCCAACGGCATGAGCGTGGCCGCAATTGTCAAAAAAGTGGAACCAATGATTGTTTCGATCGAGGTCAAGGGAAACAACTCCGAAGACCAGGGCACCGGCATGATCATCACCTCGAACGGCCTCGTGGTCACGAACAATCACGTGATCGCCGCCGCGGTGGGCGACGGAGGAACCATCACGGTGACGCGCACCGGCTCTCTCAAGAGTTTGCCGGCGACGCTGATCGGCACCAATCCGATTGACGACGTGGCGCTCATCCGAATCAACAACGCCAAGAGCTTGCCCACGATGACCTTCGGCAATTCCAACGACGTGGTGACCGGCGATGCCGTGGTCGCGATTGGCAACGCGCTCGGTCTCGCGGCGGGCACGCCAACGGTGACGTCGGGCATTGTCTCCGCCCTGGGCCGCACCGTGACTGCATCGTCAGAAACCGCCACCGAGACGTTGAACAACATGATTCAGACCGACGCCGCCATCAATCCAGGTAACTCCGGAGGCCCGCTGCTTGACTCTGATGGTGATGTCATTGGCATGAATACCGCCGTGGCCGGAACGCTCCAAGACGGAACCAGCGCCCAGAACATTGGTTTCGCAATTCCGGCAGCGACAATCGAATCACTGCTCAAGTCGCTGAAGGCCGGCGAGAGCGTCGTAACGCACGGGGCGTTCATCGGCGTAGAAATCACGTCGATGACTCCCGAATTGCAACAGCAGTACAAATTCACGGTTTCCGAAGGTGCGGTGGTCATGAGCGTGATTGCCGGCACCGGGGCGTCGAGGGCGGGTGTCAAGCAGGGTGACGTTATCGTTGGCGTGAACGGCACACGCATCACGAGCTCCCAAGACATCACCAGTGTGCTGTCAAGTCTGCACCCGGGCGACACGGTTACTTTGCAGCTCGTACGTGGAAAGAAGCACCTCAGCCTCAAAGTCACACTCGGTACGGCGCCCGCCAGCCACTAGGCGAGCGTCGCAATGCCTCCGTCGACGGGCAGGACGACGCCCGTAATGTAACTAGCCGCCGGTGACGCGAGAAAGATCGCGGCGCCCGCCATGTCGGACGGTCGACCAATTCTCTTAAGCGGTGCGGCGGCGGCAATCTCCGTGCCGTACGCCTCGAGCGTCGCGTGCATCATTTTGGACTCAAAAGGCCCAGGCGCAATGGCGTTCACCGTCACACTGGGTGCGAGGAATTTGGCGAGATGGCGCGTGAGTTGGTGCACGCCGGCCTTGGAGGCTGTATAGGCGTACGTCTCCATCGCGGGTACGTGGATGGCGTCAATGGAGCCAATATTGATCACTCGGGAGGGGTTCTCGGCGGTGCCGTTGGCTTCGAGCATCGCGCGTAGAAACTTGGTCATGTGGAAGATCGCCTTCACGTTGAGCGCCAATACACGCTCGAACGCCGCCTCATCGTATTCGGCCATCGGTGCACCCCAGGTAGCGCCAGCGTTGTTCACCAACACGTCGAGATGATCTTCTCGCTTCGCCAGTTCACCAGCCAGGCGACGACACTCCGCCTCGGTGGAGAGATCGGCCGGTAGGGAAGTGCAGTCACCTCGCTTTGACAACTCGGCGGCGAGCGCATCGCAAACAGCAGCTTTTCGTGACGAGATATAAACCTTGGCCCCCGCTTCGACAAATCCCGTTGCGATCATTTCGCCAATACCGCGGCTACCGCCAGTGACGAGGACCACCTTGCCCGAAACATCAAAAAGAGAGTTCACGAGTCGAAGTGTAGGACAGCCGATAGCTAACGAATTAATTAACTAGATAGGCCGTTCGAGGGCGCGCTAACTCGGGTCGGCGCTCATGAGCGATGACGAGGGCCTCATAAACGTCGTGCGCCTCAACAATCTCTTGGGTGAGGCCCCTGAAGGGGTCACCCCATAGAACGCGAAATAATACAGGCCCCGAGGGGCTCAACTAACTGCCGACGCGCAGAACAGTTATTGCGAAGATCTGCGTGGTAGTGGTCGTGGTCGTGGTCGTGGTCTTGGCACTCAGGGCGTAATCAGCGCGGATCGACCACAGGCCGCTCGTCGTGAAGTTGAATGAACATTG
>PMAL01000041.1 GCA_003152555.1 Acidimicrobiaceae bacterium
CAGGCAACCGGCCCGGTGTAGGCGAGCCAAGGGGCGCTAGCGCCTCCAGGGGTTGCCGCACCAAGGGCGACGCTGGTCAGGGCGCCAGCAGCAACTGGGGTGTAGACGGCCGGAGGACCGGCCGCATACGTGTTACCGGTGGACACCTGGACCACGGCATTGAAAACACTGCCGCTTGCGGCCGATGCAATTTGGAAGGCGTAGTGCGGCAGGTTCGAGGGCCAGGACTGGATGTAGGGACCACCAAGGGCGGTTGCCGTCAAATCGGTCTCCGCGGTAGCCGTAACAATCGCGGCTGACGCGCCGTTAAGCACTCCTGGATTCTCGGCGTTGAACGCCGCCAAGGCCGTTGAGATCGTCGCGCCGTCGGCCGAGCAGGAAGCAGCAGCGCTCTTACCCGTAATGCCACCGAGGGCGAAGATAACGACTGCGGCGAGGATACCCAGCACCACAATCACGATCAGGAGCTCAATCAAGGTGAAACCTTGATCCATCTCGCCTGCGGCCCTTTGCTGCTGAATTCTGCGGTATTTACCAAACATTATTTACTCTCTTTCGTCCATGGAGCACCGACACTCGGAACTACCCTTGGCATGGTTGACGAAAAAATAATACGGCATTAGATTGCGCAAATTGACGATGGTAGAACAACATTTAGACGATTTCTTGACTATTTCCTTACGAAAAACTTACAGGGATGCGCTCGCGAGACTTTCCGACAGCGACGTTCCTGATCATTAGCGAAAACGACACCAAAATTTTGAGGGTTTGAGGCAGCCCGTGCGTAATAATCATCGGGTTCTGGACCTTCACCCGGTGACAATCGGCGTCGGTGGTTTGCCTTGTTCTCTTAATCCCCTCTTAGAGGAAGCACGAGGGCGGATCGTCGTTGGGCCAATTGCACCTCGGGCGATACTCGCAGAATTACATCAGTTTCAGCGTAAAAAACCGCGCGAATTCCACAATGACGCCAACTCCAAATACGGGACAATTCATACGCCCATCGCCGCTCAACTGGACTGCGTCAGCCAAGTCCAGTTCTCTAAGGTCATCCCTTCACCACAGTTCACGGTCGGCGCGCATTGGGCGGTGAGAAGAGGGCCACCCCCCGGCGGATAGTCGTCATACGCAACCACTGCCTGGAGCAGAGGGCTTTGCGCACACGCGGAGTTGGTCGTGGAGCTCAAGCAGGCGGAAAATGTGACTACTCGAGTGGTGTCCTCTGAGAGATTTTCCACGGTGCTGCACCACACGGTGACCTGCTCAAGGTCAATCGTCATATCGTCGTACGTATGGCCGCTGGCTGGCGTCCAGCAGTTTCCCGGGGAGGTGACGGCCGGTGTCGCCACGTTAGTGGGGGGAGTCGTGGTCGGCATGGGCTCGTAGCGCACGCTCTGGATAGCGGTATTGGTTACACTGCTCAGCGCGTACTGGAGCGATCGAGCAGTTGTAAAGTGCGTCGTGTTATTGAGGTCATTGGTCGCCCAATCGGCCAGGGCGGCGACGATCAAACCGACCGTGAAGATATAGACGAGCGCCAAGATCAATATTGCACCGCTTTCTCCACGTGAACCGCGCCGTGCGTCACGCGCACCGTCTGTCACTCCCCCGACCTCGCCCGATGTTCGAGGCACTGAGTGCTGCGCAAGTGGTGTCGTAGTCGTAGTTTTAGACACCTTCGGGACCCCGGGTCTCACACTTGCCCGTTCTGAATGCATCCAACCTCGCATTTAGGACCGAACCCTTCTTCACCGACCACTCGGCGCCACTTTTGGTACTCATGATACCGCCCTCATGGACAAAATCGTGGCTCCACAGACAGGTCCACTCATTGGCAACAACGCGGATTTGACAGAGTTTCTTCGTGATTCAAGCCTTGTGTCGACCACTCGAAACGCCTTCAGGGACGCATTAGTAACTGTCATTGCATTTCTCGACCTTCACCTACGGCTGCGCATGGGTGGTCGTCCAAATTCCGGTAACTGCGGTTGCACCGCCGCCAACGACCTGGAGGTTGACTGAATTAGTTCGGGGAATTGGCACGGACAAAACAATCGTGCGGGTCTTCAAACCTGATCCTCCCGTGATTGCACACGTGAGACCGGTCGCTGTCCACGTGCCGCCGGAAATTGGCCCGATGGGCGCGATCTGCGTGGCGGCGGTAGTGCTCCTGATCGTAAAGGTGAAACTGGTCAGCGTCGTTGCCGTCCCTGCAGAGCACGAGTTCTGCGTGCTCGTTGCCGACCCGGCCGATGCGGAGGGGAGTTGATAGCGATCAGTGCCGGTCACCAGGTTTCCCGTACTACTACCCGTAGCCGCACCACTGGCACGGACGGTCTGGGCAATCGATGATGACACCGAAGAAGCGGCGTAGGTGCCGGGATTTCCGAGGTACTCAGCGGTGATCTTGTGTCCGCCGGTCGAGGTGTAAGCGACGGCGCAGATCGCCGTAGCCGAACCGCCCAGCGTCACACCGGTAGTTCCACCGCACACGGTAATCGCCGTGCCGTCTTCGAAGAGCTCCACGCTGCCCGTGGGGTTGCCCCAGCCCGCCGCCGTCATCGTCGCCGTATAGGTAACAGCCCGGCCCACGACCGACGGAGTGCCTGATGCACCAACCACCGACGTGGTGGTGGACCGAGCAACCACTTGACTGATTGATGTCAATACCGGCGAAGCGTCGTACGTGCCGGGATTAAAGCATTGGACCGTAATGGTGTGTGGACTAGCAGCCGTGCTGACGTACGTTACGAGGCAGGAGGCGGTATCTGAGGCGGTTCCGCTCGCGGGTTGGGCCGCGCATCCCGAGATGGTCGCGCCACCGTCGAAGAACTCCTCGTTACCTGTGGGGTTGCCCGCGCCCGGGGATTTGGCGGTCACGATGGCGGTGTAGGTGACTGACTGACCCGCCACCGAGGGGTTCGACGAAGAGATAACGGCCGTGGCCGTAGGGTCCTGGTTGACGACCTGAGTGATCGAGGGTGACGCCGCAGAAGTCGCATAAGTGCCCACAAGATCAATACTTAAGGAGGATCGTGACCGATGTGCCCTGACCGGAATTGCCCAAAGCGGTTATCGCTGGGACGGGCGCGGCGCTCGCGAGGTACTGGTCTGTCGCGAGAGTGGAGGCGTAGGGGCTGTCCCCGACAAAACCGCGGCCCACTGAAGGACTCGCGATTGACAAGGAGTTCCCGTTGTAGTCTCCGTAGACCGTGATCAGCGTGTCCGTAGAAGTCGAAGGCGTCAGTGCGTCGCTGGTCATTGTGGTATTCCAACTGCTCTTGTCAATTGATGGCGTCGAGCCATCGGGGTTGACATAGGCCAGCATCACCGCGGTGACATTGTCGAAATTCCCGGAGTTGAAGGTGTAGCTGGCTGGTTCGCTCGCGCTCGCGACGTGATAGGCGGTGAGGATGGCGCCCAGGGGTTCCGCCCCCGGGCTCGTCGCGTTGGGGAGCACGGTCCAGCCCGTGGGCATTGTCACGGTCATCGGGTCGCCACCGGGGTCGCCCGTATAAAGAACCGCAATGAGCAANNGCCCGCCGATACACCCGTCGGTACCGGCAGCGTGAGGTTAGTGCCAGAAGGAGATCCCCCGCCCGCCGTCGAGATACCTACGAACTGGGGGTTGACAGGTATCGCAGTTATGGTGAGGGTGAAGGTCGTGGTGCCGCTACCGAGATACCCGCCGATACCGGCGGCAACGGCGGTGACCGTGCACGTGCCCGACGTGACGAAGGTTATCAGGCCAGCACTCGGGTCCACGGTGCAGACACTGGTAGAGGTGCTGGCGAAGGTGATCGTCCCGCTGGCGCTTCCGTGGGCGTAGGTCTGGTAGGTGCCCGAGGCGCTGTAGGTCGCCGTTCCAGCGGTGGTGGTGGTCGTGTACGCACCACTCGTGTAGAACGAGACGGTCTGGGCCGCGTTGAGGAACGTGACGGCGGTAGGGGCGGACGAGGCCACGAGGTAGTTGGCGTCGGCCGCCCTGGTTGCAGTCACCATGCAGGTGCCCACGGTGCTGGCCGTGAGAGTAAGCGCTCCGCTGATGGTGCAGTTCGAGGCGGTGCCGTTGGCGACGGTGTAGGAGACGGCACCAGTGCCCGACCCGCCCGAGGTGGTGAGGGTCACGGTGTACGCCGTGCCGTTATAAGTTGCACTTGTGGAGGTCAAGATTATGGTGGCTTGGGTGCCCTTGCCCACGGTGAAGGACTGAGTCTGCTGAGTCGCGGCCAGGTAGGTCGCGTTGCCCACGTCGTTGAAGTCCAGGGTGCAGGGGCCGGCCGCGGTGAAACTGACGGCGCCGCCCGAAATGGCGCAAACCCCAGGGGTTGACGAGGTGATGGCAACCACGTCGCCGGAGGTGGCCGAAGCGGACGGGGTATACGTGGCACCGCCCACGGTGGCGCTGGCCGGCGCTGTAGAGGTGACGGTGATGGTGTTGGCCAGGCCGGCGGCGAAGGTCACGGTGGTCGCTGACGAGGAGACCGGGTTGTAGTCCGTATTACCGGCCATGGTGGCGGTAACGAGGCAGGTGCCATTGCTGGTAGAGGTGAGGACTCCCGAAGTGATTGAACAGCCCGTGGCCGTGCCGTTCGTCACAACGTAACTGACCGCACCGCCATCAGTACCACCGCTCGTCGCGAGCGTCACGCCCGAGCCATAGGTGCCGTTCGTCGAGGTGATGGTGAGGGGGGCCTGATTGATTTGGCTGATGGTAATGTTGCTCGCCGCGCCGACGGTCAAGGCGTAGTTGCCCGACGCCGTTGCGGTCGGGGTAATGGTGCAGGTACCCGCGCTGAGCATGGTCACCGTGGTGCCAATAACCGTGCAGACGCTCTGCGTGGAGCTCGCGAAGGTGACCAGCGAGCCCGAGGTGTCAGAGCCCGCACTCAGAGAGAAGGTGCCCGCGCCGCCAACGACCCAAGTCTGTATGCCTGGCGCGCTCCACGTGATGGTCTGGGCGAAGCCGACGATCGTGATGGTGAGGGTGCTCGAAGTGAACGAACCGCCAGTGCCTTGAAGGATGACCGGGCCCAATGCACTACCGGTGAGGAGGTCGCTGGCTACGCCGCCAGAAGCGCTAACAGTGCTAAGACCGGTGACGGCACCGCTCCCGGAGATCTGGGTAAAGGTGACACTCGGGTTGTCCGTCGTCACGATGTTGCCGCTAGCGTCCTCGACAGTCGCCGTAGCCGTGCAGGTTGTGAACAAGAAGATGTTCGACGAACAACCGCCGAGCACAATCTGGCTGGCGGGCCCCGGCCCCGTGGGCGAGAAGGGGTGACTGGTCACCGAAATGAGCCCGTTCGCGCTC
>PMAL01000021.1 GCA_003152555.1 Acidimicrobiaceae bacterium
CGCTCCTGGTCGGCCAGTTCGGCTTCGGGATCGTCCATGCCCTCGACGTACGCCCGGCGAAATCCCGGGAACTCAATGCGCAGACCGGTCGCGCTGAGACCGGCCTCAACGTCGCCGCCTAATTCCAAGATGCCCGCGAGCGTCGTCGTCAAACGCACCTTGTCCTGGGTGAGGCGCGCGTCGACCATCTGTGAAGCAATGGTCCGCTTCCATATGAGGTCGTAGACCGCGAGTTCGTCACCGCCCAAGTGGCTCTGGGCCTCGTCGAGGGAGCGAAAACTCTCTCCGGCCGGGCGAATGGCTTCGTGGGCCTCCTGGGCGTTCTTCACTTTTCGGTCGTAGCGGCGCGGGGCGTCGGCGACGTAGTCGTCGCCGAACATCGAGGCGGCCATTGAACGCGCGGCGTTGATGGCCTCATCAGACAGCGTCGTCGAGTCGGTGCGCATGTAGGTGATCCAACCCTGCTCGTAGAGCCGCTGCGCCGCGCGCATCGTACGCTCGGGGTCAAAGCGCAACTTGCGGCTCGCTTCGATCTGCAGCGACGAGGTCATGAAGGGCGGTTGGGGCTTCTGCGTGCGCGGTGTCGAGTTAATCGAGAGGATGGTGACGTCCGCACCCGCCAGACCGGTGGCGACGGCAGTAGCGGCAACCTCGCTCAGTACCTGGACGCTCGCCTTGGCGTCGAGCCGTCCCGACGCGTCAAAATTCTTGCCCGTCGCCAACGACGCGCCGTTGAGCGTTTCCAGGGTCGCTTCGAACGCGGCGGTCTTGGCCCGTAACGTCGCGGTGACGTCGAACCACGTCGCCGACGTGAAGGCCATGCGCTCGCGCTCACGTTCGCAGACCAGTCGTATAGCGACCGACTGGACTCGACCGGCCGAGCGGGCCTTATCGACCGCGCGCCACAGGACAGGCGAGACTTCGTAGCCGACCAGTCGATCGAGAAAACGGCGACCTTCCTGGGCGTCGACCAGACGTAGGTCCAGTTCGCGCGTCTCGCTGACGGCCTTGGCAATCGCGGCCGGCGTGATCTCGTGAAAGACCATGCGCTTGACCGGGACCTTGGGGTTGAGCACCTCTTGGAGGTGCCAGGCAATGGCTTCGCCCTCGCGGTCTTCGTCCGTCGCCAAGTACAGCTCGTCAACTTCCTTGAGCGCGGCCTTCAGTTCGGCGACAATCTTCTTGCGATCCTGCGACACGACGTACACCGGTTTGAAGTGGTCGTTCACGTTGATACCGAGCCGCGCCCACTTCTCGCCCTTGACCGACACGGGGATGTCAGCCGCGCTCTGGGGCAGGTCTCGGATGTGCCCGATTGACGGCTTGACGATGTAGTCCGGTCCGAGCATGCCCTGAATGCGCGTCGCTTTCGCGATCGACTCGACAATCACTAATGCGCGGGCCATGCTCACCACCTTTCTTTCTTCGTCGCCACATGTATCGTTCGCCTACAAGATAGACAGGTATAGCGCATCACTNNNNTCACCGTGCGGGGCGGCCACAATTTCGTACTGGGGATTAAGGATCACTGCCTCGCGGCGCAGCGAGGTAACGGTGCCGTGCACCAGTAGTCGCGTGCCGCGCTCGATTCCCGGCACGCTCGAGCGTCCCTGAAAAATGAGCGCGACGGACCCAGTGTTGTCCGCAATCACGCAGCGCAGTTCGTGCGACCCGCTCACGTTGGTGATCGACATTGAACGGACCCGTCCGGCAATCTCCGCCGCCTCACGTTCCTGTAGTCCGCCAATCGGCTGCGTGCCCAACGAGCGGGCCGCCAACTTGGCGTCGGCTTCCAAGTGCGCCGCGGCGCGCTGACCGCCGCGCGCCACTTCGTCACTGAGCGGGTGTTCAAAGACCTCACCCTCGGCCAGACGCGAGCGACCCGAGCGATAGGGAATGATGGTCGCGGCGGTGCGCGGGATGTGCATGACGGCCGCGGCGATGCCGTCGGCCGTGCGGTCGTGCAACAAACGCTGGAGTCGCGACGAGAAGCCGCGACGCGGCAGGATCACCATGCAAAAGACGTCGTCGTCGCGCACGATGTCGGCGACCAGTTCGAGCGCCGCCCGGTCCACCCGGCGGTCCTCACAGTCAACGACCTCCAAGTTGATCCCCGCCGATGCGGTATTGGGCGATCCCCAGATCTCTTCCAAGTGTCTGGTCACGAGCGGGTCAATATCAAAGTGCACGGCGCGAATTGAATACGGGTTGAGCGTGTTGCAGTACTGCAGGGCCCGTTCGGTCGCGAGCGAATAGGTGTCGACGAAGACGACGACGCGATTCATGCGAATCGTCATGACGCCAATGGCGCTCGTTGACGCGAAGGCCTTCTCTTCACGTTCGTACTGCTTGTTAAAGCGTAGGAGCGCCATGTACATGAGCGGCCCCACGACCACGATGATCCAGGCGCCCTCTTTGAACTTGGCGATGACAAAAATCAACACGACGAGCGAAGTGACCGCCGCGGACGTCGCGTTGATGATGACCCCGCGTCGCCATTTGCCGGTGCGCTCTCGCAGATGGCGCTTCACCATGCCCGCTCCGGCCATGGTGAAACCGGTAAAGACGCCAATGGCGTAGAGCGCCACGAGCGCGTTGACCTTCGCGTCAAAGACGATGATCAGCACGAGCGACACCGCGCCCAGCACGATGATGCCATTGGAGAACGCCAGACGATGCCCACGCTTGGTCAGCTGGCGTGGCAGGTATTTGTCGCCCGCAACATAGTTAGCGAGGAACGGAAAGCCGTTAAACGAGGTGTTGCCCCCGGTGTAGAGCACCAGGATCGTGGCGATCAGCACAATGATCTTCATCGCGTGCCCGAAGCTGCTCGGGCCAAACACCGCGCCCACTTCTTGACCCAAGACCGTCGGATACCCGCTCTCGAAGGGCAGCGCGTGCGTCCACGACGCTAGCAAGGTCACGCCCAGGAGCAAGAAAGCCAGGATGCACGACATGGTGACCAGGGTCTTTCGCGCATTGCGCGACTCGGGCTTGCGAAAACTCGCTACGCCATTTGATATTGCTTCGAGTCCGGTGAGCGACGAGCCCCCGTTGGCGTACGCGCGCAACAAGGAAATGAAAGCGAGGCCCATCAACAGCCCGTTTTTCGACGTGCCCAGATGCCCTTGAACCAACAAGTGGTGCGCGGGCATGGCAATGCGATGCAGCGTGCCCGCGAACTTCTTGTAGTAACCCACGATGATCGTGCCGGCCAAGGCGGTTACGTAGAAGTACGTCGGAAAGGCAAAGTAGCTGCCGGCCTCCTTGAGACCGCGCAGATTCCCGTAGATGAGGATCAACACGACAACCACGGTGATGTAGAGGTCGTCGCGGCCATGGCCCAAACCGGGCGCCAGGGTGATGAGGGCGGCCGTACCCGCCGAGACCTGCACCGCGACGGTGACGGTGTAGTCAATGAGTAACGCGACGGCGGCGATTTGGGCAACCTTGGGGCCGAAGTTGTCGCGCGCGACGACGTAGGAACCGCCCGCCGTCGTGTAGTACTTGATCACGTCGAGGTACGACATGGTGACGAAGAACAACACGCCAATAATGACGAACATGATGGGCACGACCAGCGCAAAGGCGGCCAGCCCGATGTAGGGCGTCATCTGCGTGAGGATCTCTTCGGTGCCGTACGCCGAGGACGAAATGCAGTCGGGCGCCAGCACGCCCAGGGCCAAGACTCGGTTCAGGCGCTCGCCGCTCAGCTGCTCGGTGACGTAGGGTTTGCCGAGAAAAACTCGCTTCATCCGGTAGCCCAATGACTCGGGATAAACCGTCGAGATGTTGGCGTGTGAAGTCAGAAGCGGCTTGTTCTTGGGTACCTGCTTATCGTCTTCTGGCACGGAGACCAGACTAAGTCATCCACTCGCAACCGCTAGTTTCTTGCGGCTTCGGTGAATTATGTGGTCAGATGGCCTCATGCACATTGTCGTTGTCGGTTGCGGCCGCGTGGGATCAGAACTCGCGATGCAGCTTTCCGATGAGGGCCACTCGGTGGTGGTCGTCGACAAGAATCGCGACGCCATGCGCCGACTCACCCGATTCAACGGCAAAACGCTCGTCGGTTCAGGGTTCGACCGCGACATCTTGCTCCAGGCTGAAGCCGGTCAGGCCGACGCCCTAGCGGCAGTCACCAGCGGGGACAACACCAATATTCTCTGCGCGCGAATTGCCCGCGACAACTACGCCATCAAGAACGTCGTCGCGCGCATTTACGACCCGGCGCGCGCTGGCATCTACCTAAAGTTGGGAATCCCCACCGTCGCGACGTCACTGTGGACGACCCAGCAGGTGAAGCGCTGGATCACGCCCTCTCCCATATCGATTGAATGGACCGACGGCACGGGGACCTTGCAACTGGTAGAGCGCATCGCGCCCGACGCCCTCGCGGGCCATCCCATTAGCCATCTCAATTCCAGCGAGGACGTGCGCGTAGTCGGCCTGGTGCGCGCCGGACAGGGACGGGTCAATGTCGACGACCTCTTTGCCCAGGAGGGCGACGTCTTGGAGATATTGGTCACTCCGAAAGGGTTGATCGAGCTCCAGGAAAAGATCGAAGAGGGCGAGAAGTGAAGGTCATAATCGGCGGTGGCGGGTCCGTGGGCACCGCGATTGCCCTAGACCTCTTGGACCGCCATCACGACGTCACGTTGATGGAGCAGAACGTGCAAACCGCCGAGCGGATCCGTTCGATGCTGCCAGGAGTACACGTGATGGCCGCGGACGCGTGCGAATACGCCAGCCTGGCGGCGGCCGACCTGCGCGACGCCGACGTAATCATTGCCGCGACCGGCGACGACGAGGACAATTTGGTGATCAGCTGGCTCGCCAAGCAGGAGTTCGGCGTGCCACGGGTCATCGCGCGCATCAACAACTCGCGCAACGAATGGCTTTTCAACACCAGTTGGGGCGTCGACGTGGCGGTCTCGACGCCGGCCCTCATCACGTCACTGGTCGATGAGGCCGTCGAAGTGGGATCAATCATCAACCTCATGGACCTGGCCGACGGCAAGATGCGTCTCATCGAGGTCACGCTCGCCGCCGACGCGCCGGCCGTTGCCAACAATCAAAATCTGGACGACTTGCGACTGGCTGACTCGGTGCGCGTGGTGGCGGTCGTGCGCAATGAGCAGCCCATGATCCCCTCGTCGACGATGCACTTCCTCGAAAACGACCACGTGATCTTGATTACCCGCGGCGACGCCACCCAGGAGTGCGCCAACGCCTTCATCGCCTGATCGTTGGCGAGGATTTNNTGGGGTGTCTTCAGCCACTTACTCTTCATGCGTTTCGGGGCTAACGACGAAAAACTGAACAAGATACGCGAGTCGGTGCTCAAAGTCACCAAGGGCTGGGACCGCCAAGAAGTTCGCACCCTGGTCGCCGAAACCATCAACGAGATCATTGAGCCATTGATCTACTCCGAGGCCTTGGAACTGATTGATCATCACCTCGCCGAGGGCGACGAGGTCTGGTTGGTGAGCATGGCGCCCAGCGAGATCGTCGAGCCCTTTGCCGAACTGCTTGGCATCACCGGCGCCATCGCCTCTCGGGCCAAGATCGACGCCGACGGCAAGTTCACCGGTGAGATGGAGTTCTTTGCCCAGGGTGAAAACAAGGCCGTCGCCATGCGCGAACTGGCCGAGCGGCGCGGCATTGACTTAGACCAGTCCTTTGCCTACTCCGACTCCGAGTCTGATATTCCGATGCTCGAAGCGGTGGGCCACGCCTACGCCGTCAACCCCGACCGGACACTGACAAAATTGGCCCACGACAAGGAATGGCCGATCCTGGGTTTCTCGCATCCGGTGCGCGCGCACGACCGTTCCAAATCACACACGCCATTTCTCATTAGCGCCGTAGTAATAGGGGTCGCCGCCCTCTTGGGGCGCACGCAGATGCATCGACGCTAAGGCGTCTAGAGCGTTAAGAGGTCTCGGGCACCCGTGTCTGACGAGGGGTGACGCAGTTTGCTCATCGCGCGGGCCTCGATTTGGCGAATCCGTTCGCGGGTGAGGTTCATTTCGGCGCCCACGTCCTCGAGCGTGCGGATCTCTCCGGCCCCGTCGAGGCCGAATCGCATGCGCAGGATCTTCTGTTCGCGCTCGTCGAGCGGCTGGAGCAACTTCTCAATCGCGGCCGGCATCATCTTCACGGCCGCTACGTCGAAGGGTGACTCCGCGGAGCGGTCTTCGACCACGTCGCCCAGTTCGGCGTCGCCGTCTTCACGAAGCGGCTCGGACAGCGAGATCGGCTCAGAGCGAAAGCGCAGGGCCTCGATCAGCTTGTCCTCGGGCATCTCGCACTCGTCGCAGAGCTCCTTGATGGTCGGCGGTCGGCCGAACTTCAGTTCCAGACGCGACTGGGCCTTCTGGACCCGGGCCAGCGTGTCACCGGCGTGCACCGGGAGGCGAATCGTGCGTCCGGTGTTGGCAATACCGCGCGTAATGGCCTGGCGAATCCACCAGGTGGCGTACGTCGAGAACTTGAAACCCTTGCGCCAGTCGAACTTCTCGACCGCGTGCATCAGGCCCAGGTTGCCCTCTTGAATGAGGTCGAGCAGGGGTAATCCAGACGCCTGGTACTTCTTCGCGATCGAGACCACCAGGCGTAGGTTGGACTGGACGAAGTCACGCTCCGCGGTGTCACCACGGTGCACGGCGCGCTTCAGGGCCAACTTCTTACTCGGCGTGATCTTGATCTTCTTGTCGGTTTCGGCCGCCTCAAGCTCGGCCTTGGCCTCGCGGCCCTCTTCGATGGTCTGGGCCAAGTGGACTTCATCGTCCTTGGTCAGCAGGGTGTATTGGCCAATGTCCGAGAGATAGAGCCGTACGAGGTCCTCATCATCACGATCGACGCGATCCTTAGCCATTATTTCCCTTCGTGAATCCGACCCGGAGAATCCGGTACTTGTAGTTATACGGAGGTAGGCAACTTAGCGGGAAATGCCGAAACTTTCAGCGTTTCCTGCGTTTTCGACCAAGTTCGTGAGGTTTCGTGCCTCCCGTTGCCACTGCGGATCGTCAATATCTTCCTGGTGCCGGGTGGCGTTGGCGATCTGGAGCAGTTGTTGGACGGTGACCTGCGCCGCGCGCTCACATATCGTTGTCAACTCTGCGTCAGGGCCGAGCTCTTCTCGCGCGTCGCGCAATGACACTAAAAGACGCGGTCCCACGACCAGGGCCATGGCGAAAAGGGTCATGGCCCCACTGGGATCGTTTTGCAGCGCCTGGTCGAGCACCTCACCAATCACGGCCAACGGCGCGACTTCGCCACGGCCAACGTACTCACGCAACTCCAGCGCTATCTCGCCGAAGGACCGTGACATCTCGTGCACCCGCACGACGTAGGCGTCAGTACTCAGCCTTGGCGCGCATTCACCCAATCCCAAGTAGACCGCGTCCAAGCACGAGAGCAAGTGCTCGCCAACCCCTCGCGACTCCACCATCCTTTTACTCGGGGCGAAAGGCGTTGGTGATCGGCATTCGCCGGTCCCGTCCGAAGGCCTTGCGCGAAATCCGCACCCCCGGTGGCATCTGGCGCCGCTTGTACTCACTCTGGTCAACCAGTCGCGTGATGCGCAGCACCAGCGCCGGGTCGTGGCCCCGAGCAATGAGTTCCTCGGCAGTGGCGTCACCCTCGACGTACAGCTCGAGCAACGGGTCGAGTTCGTCGTAGGGCGGCAATGACTGATCGTCGAACTGGTCGGGTCGCAGCTCGGCCGACGGCGACTTCTCCAGCACCGTCAGAGGAATCGGCTCCAGGTCACCATTGTTGACGGCAAGTTCATTGCGGTAGCGGCAGAGTTCGTAGACCAGCGTCTTAGAGACGTCCTTGATGACCGCGAACCCGCCCGCCGAGTCACCGTAGAGCGTGGAGTAGCCCGTGGCCATCTCGGACTTGTTGCCGGTCGTGAACACAATGGCCCCGGTGTCGTTCGAGATCGCCATCCACAGGACCGAGCGGATCCGGGCCTGCAGGTTCTCATCGGTCAGTCCCTGGGGCTCGCCGCCGAGCACGTCGGAGAGCGTATCGCCGAGCGCTTGATGGGCCGGCTCAATATCGAGCGTCGTGATTTCGATGTCGAGTCGTCGGGCCACTTCTTGCGCGTCGCTCACCGAGTGACCCGAGGAGTAGCGACTGGGCATCGCGAATCCCCGCACCGCACGCGCACCGACCGCGTCGACGGCAATGGTCGCCACGAGTGACGAGTCGACGCCCCCCGAGAGTCCGAGANNATCCGAGAATTGCCGTACGAAACCCGTTCTTACGCAGGTAGTCACGCGTGCCCATCACGAGCGCTTCGTAGATTTCCTCAATTTCACTGGGCGGCTCGGCGATGTGATTGACGTGCAGCGCCTTGAGGCGCCACTCTTCGCGTCCGTAGAGCGAGTCGACCGGCACGCCCACTGTTGAAGGGCGAGCATCAATCTCACAAATCAACAACTCCTCACTGAAGGCACTCGCCCGGGCGATCACTTGGCCCTTGGCGTTGACCACGACGCTCTGGCCGTCAAAGACCAATTCGTCTTGCCCGCCGACCAAGTTCACGTAGGCAATGGGACAGTTGGTCTCGATCGCACGCTCTCGCAACATGGCTTCACGTTCGTCGCGACGCCCGCGGGCGAAGGGTGAGGCGTTAGCCACGACGAGCAGGGTCGCACCCTGGACTGCGAGTTCGGCCGCGGGGCCGAACTGCGTCCACACGTCCTCGCAGATGAGCAGCCCAACGGCGACGCCGGCCACGTTGACGATCGTTTGGGGACCGACACCCGGATGGAAGTAGCGCCACTCGTCAAAGACGTCGTAGTTCGGTAGCAGTCGCTTGGTCGCAGTCGCGGCGACTCCCAGCTCGTTGAGCGCTACCAGCACGTTGGCAATATGACTGAGTTTCGGTTGATTGAACATCGGGTGCACGACGTCGCGCCCGTCGCCCGAGGGGGCCAAGACCACGTCGGGGCCTTCGCTCGCCACCGTGCCCACCAACAGGGGCGGCAGATCGGTTGCTTGGGCGAGGTCCAACAGCGCCAAGCGCGCCGACTCAATGAACCCCTCCTTCAGCAACAAATCCTCGGGCGGGTAGCCAACGAGCGACAGCTCGGGCGACAGCACGACATCGGCGCCGAGGGCGCCGGCCTGGGTACGAAATCGACTCAAAGTCTCGACGTTTTGGGCGAAACCGCCCACCACCGCGTTCATTTGGGCGAGGGCTAGTCGAATGACGGGCACGACCTGAGCCTACCGGTGCGCGGACGCGAACTTACGAGAAATGATTCACACGCGGTTAACAGAACAGCGAGTTTTGCGCATCGTCAGCAACAAGACTGTCAACAGTCGCGTGCAACGCGCGATGTGACGACGAAGGAGCAATCGTGTCGTATCAGGCCGAGTACATCTGGATAGACGGATCAGAGCCGACCCGGGAATTGCGCAGCAAGACCAAGATCGTCGCCGACGGCAAGAAGCCGCCGGTGTGGGGCTTCGACGGTTCGAGCACGAACCAGGCCACCGGCAAGTTCTCGGACTGCGTCTTGAACCCGGTCGCGACGTTCGCCGACCCACTACGTGGCCCCAAGGACATGCTCGTGATGTGCGAGGTCTTGAACCCCGACATGAGTCCACACGAAACCAACACCCGTGCCGCGGCACTTGCGACCGCCAAGAAGTTCGCCAGNNGTGGGATTCCCCGCACCCCAGGGTCCCTACTACTGCGGTGTGGGCGGAACGAAGATGCCCGGACGAGAGATTGTTGAAGCGCACACGCTGGCCTGCTTGCGCGCGGGCATCTCTATCGAGGGCACCAACGCTGAGGTGATGATGGGTCAGTGGGAGTTCCAGCTGGGCATCTTGGGCACGGTCGAGGTTGGCGACCAGATGTGGGTTGCCCGATGGCTCCTAAAGCGCATCAGTGAAGAGTTCGACGTGGACGTGAGTTTTGACGCCAAGCCCATCAAGGGCGACTGGAACGGCGCGGGAGCCCACACCAACTTCTCGACTAAGCAGACCCGTTCGGCCAATGGCTGGCCGGCAATAATTGCGGCCTGCGAAGCCTTAAGCACTCGTGTGCCCGAGCACATCTCGAACTACGGCGTTGGCATCGAAGATCGCCTCACCGGCGCGCACGAGACGCAACACTGGTCGAAGTTCTCCTACGGCGTATCGGACCGCGGCGCGTCGGTGCGCATCCCCGGCCAGGTCGCGCGAGAGAAGAAGGGCTACATCGAGGACCGTCGTCCCAACGCCAACGCGGACCCCTACGTCGTCGCGCGACTAATTGTCGAGACGGTGTGTGGTGCCGCCGCTAAGTCCAGCCCGGTGCGTAAGGCCCCTGCCGCCCGGGTCGGAGCCAACAAGGTCGCTGCGTCCAAGGCCGTCAAGACAACGACCAAGCGAGCGGTCAAGAAGACGGCTCGTCCGGTCAAGAAGGCGGCGCGTCGATAGTTGATCAGTGACAAGACCCGCCGCTCACGGGCGGCGGGTCTTGCATTTTTCACTCCTCACGAGGACCAATGCGGAAGGTGCGAGAATGGGTGGTATGCAGAGTCAAGCCCAGTACGTGCTGCGAACCGTGGAAGAACGGGGCGTTCGCTTCGTCCAACTCTGGTTCACCGACGTGCTTGGTCGCCACAAAGCCTTCCACGTCACGCCGGCCGAGTTAGAGGACGCACTTGATCAGGGCATGACCTTCGACGGCAGCGCGATCGACGGCTTTTCGCGCACCCAAGAGTCCGACGTGTTGGCACGACCCGACCTCACCACCTTCCAGTTGCTGCCCTGGTACGAAGAGGGCGCCGGTGTCGCCCGGGTCTTCTGTGACATCAACAACATTGACGGCAGCCCCTTCGAGGGATGCCCGCGCCAGCAACTGCGCCACGTTTTAGACGACGCCCATCGCCAGGGCTACAACTTTTTTGTCGCGCCCGAAATCGAGTACTTCTACTTCGAAGACCTCGACCCCACCCGCCCCCCTCGCCCGATTGATCGCGGCAGTTACTTTGACCTACTGCCCGATGACGTGGGCAGCCAACTGCGCCGGCGCACCGTGCTGATACTCGAGGAGATGGGCATTGGCGTCGAACACGCCCAGCACGAAGACGCGCCCGGTCAGCACGAGATCGATTTGCGCTACACCGACGCGCTCACCATGGCCGACACAGTCATGTCGGTGCGTCACGTCGTCAAGGAGTTGGCCCGCCAGTCGGGCGTGTCGGCCAGCTTCATGCCTAAACCAATTGCCCACGTGCCGGGCTCGGGCATGCACACCCACCTCTCGCTCTGGCGCGACGATCAGAACGCGTTCATTGGCGACGGGCAGTACGGGCTGAGCGACGTCGCCATGAAGTTCATCGCCGGACTGGTGCACCACGCGCCGGAAATCACCGCGGTGACCAATCAGTGGGTCAACTCCTACAAGCGCCTGGTGCCCGGCGACGAGGCGCCGGTCGGCGCTGGGTGGGCTCGCTACGACGCGGCGGCCCTGGTACGCATTCCATCAGTCAAACCCGGGCGCATTGACTCCACGAGGGTTGAGTACCGCTCACCGGACTCGGCTGCCAACCCCTACCTCGCCTTTGCCGTCATCCTCGCGGCGGGCCTGCGCGGCGTCGCGGGCGACTACGAGTTACCGGGTGAGGGCGAGCGCACCGCACCGCTGCCCGAGTCGCTCTCCCAGGCGCTCGACCTCATGGAAGATTCCAAATTGCTGCACGAGACGCTCGGCGCGCACCAGGTGGAATGGTTCTTGCGCAACAAGCGCGCGGAGTGGGATGACTACCGCGAGCAGGTCACTGCCTTCGAACTCGAGCGTTACCTGCCGCTGCTGTGACAATCGACGTCGTTCTCTGCGTGCCGTCCTGCGACGGGCCGATCCGCAAAGCCTTCGACGTGACCGGCGTCACGCCAGCGGTCGCCAGCACGGGTCGGCTCAACGAAGTCGCAGCACTGGAGCCGGCCGATGGCTTTTCGGGCGCGGTCATCAACGCGTCAGCCTTTCCCTTCACTGAAGCCATGAATCTGTGTCGCCAGTTGCGCGCGCGCGAACGCGGCACCGGGCCGATCATCTTGTTGGTTGACCACTACCAACTCGACGACCTGACCTTCCGCGAAGACCTCTTTGACGACTTTGTGGTGGGACCCTTCGACGTGAGCGAACTCGCGACGCGTTTGCGTCACCGACTTCGTCGCGCCGGCAACGAGACCGTCGCACCGCGCATCGAACACGGCGGGCTGTCAATGAATCTCGAGACCTACCAAGCGTCCATCGCTGGTCGGGTCATGGACCTGACCTACATGGAGTACGAACTGCTGCGTTTCCTCGCCACCAACCCCAACCGGGTGTTCACTCGCGAGACATTGCTCAGTCGGGTCTGGGGCTACGAGTACTACGGCGGGGCGCGCACGGTGGACGTCCACGTGCGACGACTACGGGCGAAATTGGGTGAAGAAAACGCGAACCTGATCCAGACGGTGCGTTCGGTGGGTTACAAGTTCGGTACCAACGGCGAACGGGTGAACGACTAACTCTTAGGCGAGTAGGCCCACAGCTCAACTTCGGCGTGCGCGCCGAGCGGCAAGGCGGCAACCGCAACGGCCGTACGCGTGGGAAGTGGTTGCGTCGTAAACGCCTGCAACCACACTTCGTTACAGGCCGCAAAATCCTTCATGTCCAGAATGAACAACGTGGCCTTGACGACCTGACTCATCGTCGCTCCGGCTTCGCCGAGCGCGTGGCTGGCGTTGACGAGTGCCTGCTTTAGCTGACCGGCGGTGCCGCCATCGGCCATCTTGGTGACGCCGTTCTCAGTGTGGAAACCGAGCTGTCCCGAGATGACGACAAAATCCCCGGCGCGCAACCAGTGCGAGTAGGGGCGAGGAGGAGGAGTCGACATGGTGGTTTAGGCCAATCCTTAACTAAAGGAGTTGCCGCAACCGCAGGTGCGTGACGCGTTGGGATTCGTGATGTGAAACCCGGCACCCTGGAGGCCGTCGGTGAAGTCCAACGTCGAACCATTCAGCAGCTCGGCGCTGGCGGGGTCGACGACGACCTTGACCCCTCCGAATTCGCGAGTGATGTCGTCGGCGGCAAAATCAGAGTCAAAGAACATGTCGTAGTTAAAGCCCGAGCAGCCACCGGGCTTTACCGAGACACGCAGCGCCAATACCTCGTCGAGACCTTCGGCGGCAATCAACTCGGCGGCCTTCGCCGCGGCGACGTCGGTGAGTGTGATGGGGTCAACGGGCTTCTGGGTCAGTTTTAGACTGGTCGTTTGGCTCGACATGGCGCTCCTTCAATAGATTTCACTCTCCATGGTAGCGAAGGATTTCGTGAATGAACACCCCTATTAATTGACCGTTAGCGTGAAACCATGCCTTTCAGCGCGCAAATACGCGAACGACTCAATCATGTGCTCGACCCGGAACTGGGCGCCTCGATCGTCGAGTTGGGCATGGTTGGAGAAATTTCGGTCGCTGGCGACGGTCGCGCCACGGTCAACGTCGCGCTCACGACGATTGGCTGCCCGCTCAAGTCCCAGATCGAACGCGACGTTCGCGAAGCGGTATTGCTGATTGACGGCGTCACGGGAGTTGAGTTAGTCATGGGCGTTCTGGACGCGCCCGCGCGCGCGAACCTCATGCAGCGCGCCCGCGCCATGGCCCAAGAACGGGCCCCCAGCACCTCGATTCCGTTTCAAGCTCCGGTGCTCATGATTGCCTCAGGCAAGGGCGGCGTTGGCAAGTCCACCGTCACCGCCAATCTCGCAGTCGCTCTCGCCCAGACCGGACGAACCGTCGGCGTACTGGACGCTGACATNNATGGGACTGCTGGCCGACGAAGACCAGGCGCTGTTGTGGCGCGGACTCATCGTGCAGAAGGCCGTGGCCCAGTTCATCGAAGACGCCGACTGGTCGGGCATTGACTACCTGCTCATCGACACGCCACCCGGCACCGGCGACATTGCGATGACCCTGGCGCGACTGCTGCCCCAGATTGGTCAGGTCGTTGTTACCACTCCCGCGATTGCGGCCCAACGAGTGGCGGCGCGCGCGGCCGACTTCGCGCGTAAGTCGAACATTCGCGTGCTCGGCGTCATTGAAAACATGAGCGGACTCATCTGCTCGTGCGGCGAACGACACAATCTTTTTGGCGAAGGCGGCGGCGCGTCCCTCGCCGACGAATTAGGCGTGCCGTTGTTGGCCGAGATCTCACTGCGTGCCGAGATCAATCAGGGCGGCGACATTGGCGAGCCAGTTGTACTGAACGAACCAAGCGACGGCGTCTTCCACGAGCTAGCGCAACGAATGCTGAACGACGTGGCCCCTCCGGTCGGCGCCCTCGGCTGTTCGGCCCGTCTGCTTGACGCCATTGAACGCGCCGTCACGTCCAACGTCTAGCCGTCGTATCCTTCATCACCCGGCATCAATATCTGGGGTCGGTCTCCGCGCATGACGATGCGCGGTTCAATTCGCGCCACGCCGTCAAGGGAGTTTGCGTAGTCGAGCACGTCGTGCGCGCTCTCCAAGTTCGCNNAACGAGGAAAGCGCGTCGACCGGTCGCAACCACTGATCCTCGATGGTTTCTCCGGCGTCGTGGGCGGCCGTCTGATCACTGGGCGCGAGGACCACAAAAAACCTCGTGTCGTAACGACGCGGCGGACCCACTGGCGTGACCCAGTGCGCGAGATATACGAGTCCACGAAGATCGAGCACGAGGTCTTCACGTGCCAGGACTCCCGCGAAGCCGAGTTCTCCCGCGTTGAGCTGCCGACGAAGAGCGGCCAAGCGCTGCACGGTTTGCGCATCACTGAGATCGACAGACTCTCCACCATCCCGGCACGCAATGAGCAAGCCGGCCTCTTCAAACAGTTCACGCAGGCAGGCCACGTAGTAGGCCAAACCACCCGACAACACGCCGAGTCGTTTCGACGTCTCTAACTCGTCGGCGCCAAACGTCAGACGCTGAATGTTTTCATCACTGTCGCTCGCGTCCACGCCGCCGCCGGGAAACACGTAGGCCCCACCAACGAAGTCACTGTTGAGATTGCGGCGCAGCATCAACACTTGGTATCCCAACGCCCCGTCTCGTAGTGCCAAAACCGTAGAGGCCGGACGGGGAGTTAAAACGTGTGACATAAGTCAAAACTAGTTAAGACTTTGGGCAGAATTGCTAGCACCAGACGGTGGTCAACTAAGTTAGAGGGCCTAACCGTACAAGGAGCATCGTGGCGAAACGTCCCCCAGCAAAGAGGCCCTCGGGCGCCAAGAGGCCCCCCGTTCCCGCTAAACGTGGCCGTCCCGCTGGACTCTTCACCTGGCTCGCCGTGGGTCTCGTCGTCATCGTGGTCGCCGGACTCGTCATAATCAAATTGACCGGGGGATCGTCAACGCCCAATGCTAAGGGAGGGTTTTCGGCCGCTAGCACCGCCGTAGTAAATGAACTCACACACGTTCCCGCCAGCGTGTTTAATGCGGTGGGTGTCACGTCGCCCGTAGCCCAGGTCACGCCTCCCCAAGCGTTGGCCGGTCAACCCGCGCTGACCGCCGCGTCGGCATCGGGCGCCACCCTGCCCGAAATCTTCTACTACGGTGCCGAATACTGTCCCTACTGCGCGGCGCAGCGCTGGCCAACGATAATTGCGCTGAGCCGTTTCGGGACATTAAAGGGACTCGGCAACATGTCAAGTTCGTCGAGCGACTTCGCGGGAACGCCGAGCTTCACCTTCGTCAAGTCCACGTACACGTCGAAATACCTGGTGTTTAAGAGCATCGAAGCGGACAGCAACGTCTTTAACTCGGCGACGGACAATTGGGTGCCACTGCAAAAGCCCACCGCTGCCCAACAAGCGCTCTTCGTGAAGTACGACACGTCGAAGTACGTGACGGGCTACACGGCACAAGATGATGGTTCAATTCCTTTCATCTCGCTCGGCAACAAGTTCCTTGTCGCCGGCGCGAGCTTCACACCCGCTACCTTGGCCAATCTGTCGCGCAATCAAATCGCGGCAGGCCTCAGTGAAGCGACCAATCCCGTCACGCAGGCGATCATCACGTCGGCCAACGAACAGACCGCCGCCTTCTGCACGCTCACCAAACAACAGCCCGGCAATGTCTGCAACAGTTCAGGTGTAATGGCAGCGAAGAAGTCAATGGGCCTCATCTCTTGATGAGCCGCACGGCCCTGAGCGTTCCTAGGTGGGCCGTCATCACGACATTCGTGCTGAGTCTTATTGGTCTCGGTCTCTCGATCTACCTCACCGTCGCGCACTACGAAGGCACGCAGATTCTGGCGTGCAGCGAGACCGGACTCTTTAACTGCGCGAAGGTCACGACCTCGGGCGAGTCACGGTTCTTAGGAATCCCCGTGGTGTTCTTGGGTCTGGGCAATTACCTCGTCATGTGCGGACTGAATTCGCCGTGGGGATGGCGCGCTAAATGGTATTGGCTGCACGTCGCCCGGTTCGTACTGGCGATTGGCGCCATGATCTTTGTGTTGTGGCTAGTCAGCGCCGAACTACTGATCATCAACAACATCTGCTATTACTGCACCGGCGTGCACATCGTGACGTTCACCTTGCTGGTCGTGTTGTCTCGCGTCAGCCCCACCCAACTCGGGTGGAACAAATCAGTTGCCAACTAGCCCGCGGCGCTCGTTCTCATTCAGGCCACCCCAAATGCCGTGTGGCTCGTGTCGCATCAGTGCCGCTTCGAGGCATTCGCCGCGCACGCAACAGCCGGAGCAAATCTTTTTGGCCAGCTGTTCGCGCTCAATGCGATCTTCTTTACGTTCGCTGGTGTCGGGTGAGAAAAAGAGTGATCCTTCGCTACCTCGACAACTAGCCAACTGCGCCCACTCCAATGGATGAATCGCCATAGTCTCTCCCCCCAGTTCGACCTAGCACCGCAGGATAATCACTCGGTGACCAGATAAGCAAGACGAAAAACCGAATTGGGTAATTGACCACTACGACATGAAATCGTCACTCCGCTACGCTGACTGAGTGGCCACTGTTCTCATTGCGAGCGACCTCGCTTCGCTGCGTCTCGAACTTCGCACCATGCTCGAAGGGCCTGAACTTTTGACCGAAGAGGCCGCCAATGGCCCCGACGTTCTCACTCGCGTGAAAGAGGGCGGCGTGGACCTCGTCATCGCCGACCTGCAAATTGGCTCCATGGGGGCCATGGCCATTTGCCTGGAGTTGCGCCACTTAGAGTCCTACGGCGCCGCCGAACCCGTGTCCGTCTTGATGCTCTTGGACCGACGTCCTGATGTATTCCTCGCGCGTAGAAGTGGCGCCGAAGGTTTTGTGGTCAAGCCCCTTGACCCTCAGCGCATGCGTAGTGCCGTTCGCGCACTGCTGCGCGGCGAGAGTTACGAGGACGAATCGTTGCGTCCCGCGACGGTACGCGCCGCCCGCACCGTCGCGTAATGAGCGATACGCACCCCCCTTCATCGGGCCTCGCGCGGCTCCGCGCTCGCATGAAGGGTCGAGTTGAGGCCCGTCCACGTTCACCGGAAGCCGACGCCATCCACGCGCGCGTTGACCAACTGAGAAAACTCGAACTTCGTGACGTGATGACCCCTCGGGTTGACGTGGTATTCCTCACCATTCCCGTCACCCCCGAAGCCATCGCCGAAGCGGTG
>PMAL01000154.1:0-991 GCA_003152555.1 Acidimicrobiaceae bacterium
AAGGGGAGTTCATGAGTCTCAACCAGAACAACTACCACGCGGTAATCAAAGTCATCGGTGTGGGTGGTGGTGGTGTCAACGCGGTGAACCGCATGATTGCTTCGGGGCTTCGCAACATTGAGTTCATTGCGGCGAACACTGACGCACAAGCGCTACTCATGAGTGAGGCTGACCTCAAGCTGGACATCGGTCGTGAACTGACCCGAGGGCTGGGTGCGGGCAGCGACCCGGAGATCGGTCGCCAAGCCGCCGAAGACCATCGCCCAGAGATTGAAGACGCGCTCAAGGAGTGCGACATGGTCTTTATTACCGCCGGCGAAGGTGGCGGGACGGGCACGGGCGCCGCTCCGGTGGTCGCTGACGTCGCGCGGGCCATGGGCATCTTGACGATTGCCGTCGTGACCCGGCCGTTCAGCTTCGAAGGCAAGCGGCGCGCGATCCAAGCCGAAAAGGGCATCCAGCAATTGCGCGACAAAGTGGACACCTTGATCGTCATTCCCAACGACCGCCTGCTCACCGTTGCTGCGGCCGACACGTCAATGCTCGACGCCTTCAAGATTGCGGACGACGTTCTACTCTCCGCCGTGCGGGGCGTCACCGACCTCATTACCGTGCCCGGTCTCATCAACACCGACTTTGCCGACGTCAGCACCGTCATGCGTAACGCCGGGACCGCCATCATGGGCGTCGGGACGTCGACGGGGGAGGGTCGCGCCGTCAACGCCGCTCGCGCCGCCATTACCTCACCGCTGCTCGAGGCGTCGATAGATGGGGCTCGGGGCATCCTCATCAACATCGTGGGCAGTTCCAAGATGACCATGTCCGAAGTGACCGACGCGTCCGAGATCGTGCACTCGATTGCGCACCCCGACGCCAACATCATCTTCGGCAGTGTCATCGACGACACCATCGGTGACGCGGTGCGTGTGACGGTGATCGCCGCTGGTTTTGATCACAGTGCGCCATCGCTACCCACGACCACCAGCGCGCC
>PMAL01000154.1:1032-7646 GCA_003152555.1 Acidimicrobiaceae bacterium
GTTGGTCTTCGCGACGTTGGCGAGAATTACGTCGACGAACTCGAAGAGAAAAAAAGCGCAACCGAGGATCTCGATCTCACGTGGTATTTCCTCGGTGCCGTGCAGACCAATAAGATCCGCCGCGTCACGAAGGTCGCCAACGTGCTCTGCACGGTCTCGCGCGTCAAGGAGATTGACAAGATCGCACGGGCCCGACCTCACATGGCGGTCTACGTGCAGGTTGATTGCACGGGTCGTGTCACGCGTAATGGTGCACCGGCGCGCGAAGTGGCCGACCTGGTGAAACTCGCACGAGCTCGTGAGTTGGACGTGCGCGGACTCATGACGGTCGCGCCACCGGACGAGTCCGGCGCTCGTGAAGCCTTTCACATCACGAGCGATTTAGCGGATGAATTGGATCTGCTCGAGCGTTCGATGGGCATGAGCGATGACCTCGAATTGGCGTGCGAATTCGGCACCACCGAAGTTCGCGTTGGTCGAGCGTTGTTTGGACCCAGGACCGAACACTGACGTCACCGGCCTAATATGAATGTGGGCGTGAAGGCGCGAGGAGATCTCAATGAATGAAAAGGTTCGTCACGTACTGGGCTTCTTGGGCCTCGTCGAGGACGAGTACGGCGACAACACGTCGTCGAGTTCCGCGCGACTCTTCGCCGACCAGCCATCCTTCGAAAGTGAAGTGGAACAGTCGACGTCACCGTCCGCACACGCCGCTCGTCCATTTCCCACCGTCGCCAGTGGATCGGGTACGCCGCGCTCGAGCGCGAACCCACTGCGCATCTCGTCAATTTCCGTGCTGGATTCTTCCGGGCAGGGACCGCGCGTGCGGCCCCTCGCCAGTGCGGGGGCCCGTGGTATTACCCCAAACTCCCAAGAGCGCGACATCGGAATCTTCTTTCCGAGCACGTATCACGAGTCGCGACGCATCACGGACATGTTGCGTAACAATCGCGCCGTGCTGCTCAACGTGTCAGAAGTCGACGCCACGCTGGGACGGCGTCTGGTCGACTTTGCCGCCGGTACGGCGTACGCCATGAATGCAAAAATTGAGCCGTTGGCCAACGGTGTGTACCTGGTCAGTCCTCAGGGCACGCACATCAGCCCTGACACGAAGGACCGCCTGCGGGCGACGAATTATCGTTCGCTCGATAACGCATGACGCTGATTCATGAGATTATTTCTCTCTATATTCTGATCCTCTTTATCGCAGCGGCGTTGAGTTGGTTTCCCGCATCGAGCAGCAGCGGCGGGTTGGCGCAAACGCAACGGATCTTCGGTGCCCTGACCGAACCCGTGCTGCGACCACTACGACAGATTTTGCCACGACCCCGCGCGGGTGGTGTGCCCATTGATTTCTCCGTGCTGGTTGCGATCCTTCTGCTCTATTTCATAAACCGCGTCATCTAGTCACATCATTCGCTCGTACGCGTCAATGGGGCGGTAGGGTACATGCATGGATAGTACGAACAGCGGATTCTCCGCCCTTGACACCATCGATACGGTGGCCTTCAAAGTAGGTCTCAAGGGCTACAACGTCGATGAGGTCGACCAATTTCTAGAGCGGCTGTCCGTTGAGACCCGCCAGCTGAAGGATCAGCTTCAACAAATGCGCCAGCAACTGCGCCTGGGCGCCGAGCGCATCAATCAGCTAGAGAGCGGTCGCCCGGCGTCTTCAACTGGACCGACGCCGCTGGCCTCGGCGCCCGCGCCGCGCATTGTGACTTCCGGATCGGGGCCCGAGCAGGTGACGGCCCTCATCGTCCTCGCCCAGCAGTTCATTGAGCAGACCCAGCAAGAAGCCGAGGAGCAAGCGCGCAACCTTACCGGCGCCGCACAGGAACGCGCGCGCGAGATTATTGGTGAAGCCCGCAGCCGCGCGGAGGACGAAGTCAATCGCTTGAACGGACTCAAGCAGCGCCTCAGTGAAGACGTCGACACGCTGACACGTCAACTCGATTTGGAGCGCACCCGACTGAGCGCCGCGCTCGCGGAGTTTTCACGCTGGGTGGAGAGTTCGCTGCAGGTTGGCGGAGCCCCCCATCCATCACACAGCGCGCCAAGTCCACGTCCGACTGCGCCGACGCCCACGCCCGCGGTGCCGCCGCGCGTCGTCCCACCGCCCGCCACGGGCCAACAGACAATTGGTCAAGTTCTCAACTTCGATCAGTCCGCGAACGACGACCGCCCGTAGCATCACCGTCGCGCCGGGCTGCTAGGGTCTGGCGCACTCATTCTCACTACTCCAGGGAGTAAATAATGCCTTCTAGCGCCAAGAAAGACCCAAAAGCACTGGCAAAGAGGGCTCCGGCACGCAAAATGGCCGTCGTGAAGGCGACGTCAAGCGCACGAAGCAAGAGAGCACCAATTAAGAAAGTAGCCGTGAAAAAGACAACATCGAAGGTTCAAGTGAAGAAGGCTCCGCTCAAGAAGGTGGCCGCGACGAAAGTCGTGGCGAAGAAGGCCGTGGCCAAGAAAGCGCAGAAGCGCACGCCGGTGAAGCCCCCCGCACGTAAGGTCGTCACGAAGGCGACAAAGGCCGGTGCCGCGCTAAGTCCGGCCCAGCGAGCGATCGTCGCTAAGCGCGCCGCGGCGGCCAAGGCCAAGGCGGCGGCCGTTGCCAAGGCGCAAAAGCTCCGCGAGGACAAGGCCCGCGCGCTAGCCAAAGCCAAGGCCGTCGCCGCCGCGAAGGCGCAACGAGAGCGCGACGCCAAGGCCAAGGCTGACCAAAAAGCGAAAGTCGCTGCTGCTAAAGCCAAGGCCGTCGCCGCCGCGAAGGCGCAACGTGAGCGCGACGCCAAGGCCAAGGCCGCGGCGAAGGAGCGAGAGGTCCAGTCCAAGGCTCGCGATAAGGCAGCGGCCGAGGCGAAAAAGCAGCGCGAGATCGACGCGAAGCGCAAAGCCATTGAGGCGGAGAAGCAACGTAAATTGCGCGAGATTGAACGGCGCAATCAAGAAGAACTCAAGCGCCAGGAGCGTCGAGACGCCGAGGAGCGCCGCCGCATGGAGGCGCTCGAACGCAAGATGCTCTCCAAGCCCTACGGCAAGGACGAGAACTTCCTGAATGAATTGCGTGTGTTACTGCTCGAAACTCGTGAGGCGACCTATTCGCAGATCGCCATTGCCGAAGCCGAAGCCGAAGAGATGTTGGTGGACCGCGAGCGTCTCGAGTACGACGACGAGGACGGTAGCAGTGTTGCGTCGGATATCCAACGCGATCAACTGAAGGACTTCGCGACGGCGCTTCGATTGAAGGTTGACGAAATTGACGTGGCCCTGTCGCGCGTAGACGATGGAAGTTACGGACGTTGTGACGAGTGTTACGAGCCGATCTCCAAGGCCCGTCTCTTGGCGCAACTGCCGGTCTTCACCTGTGTCTCGTGCCGCGCCAGCGTTTAAAATTCGGAGTCAATCCCGCCGTTATTATGGTGGCGCTCGTGGTCACCGCCGCCGATGCCGCCACCAAATTGTGGGCCCGTCACGCGTTGGCCGCGCACGCGCAGCACGTGGTCGGTGACATCTGGCTGCGACTGCAGTACAACTCAGGTATCTCGTTTTCCATCAATCAGTCCGGACCGCTGCTCACGACAATCGCGACAATCGTGGTCGCGGTCGTGGCAGTCGTGATTGGCGTGCGCGCGCAGCGCGGCGCGCCCACCGTTGGCTTTGGTCTGTTGCTCGGCGGGGGAGTCGCCAACGTGATCGACCGCCTGGCGGCCAATCCCCATCGGGTCACTGACTTCATGGCGGTGGGAAGTTTTCCGGTGTTTAATCTCGCCGACGCCGCGATTACGGTTGGTTTCATTGTGCTCTTGGTGTGCGCGGTGCGCGGTCAGAAGCTGTTGGTGCCATGAGTGATGATTCACTCCGCGACCCCTTCGATGGTGAGACGCTCGATCTCGTCGTGCCCGCGTCCCTCAGCGATATTCGGGTTGATCGGGTGCTCTCAATGCTCACCGGCCTCAGTCGCTCCGAGACGCACGCCATCTTGACGGGTGGTGGCGTCAGCGTTGACAACAAGGCGGTCCTCAAGCCGTCTACACCGCTCCGGGAGGGCCAGCACCTCGTGGCGGTGCTGGCCATGCCCGACAGCGGCATCGTGACACCCGACGCGTCGGTCGAAATTGACGTGGTGTTAGACGATGATGACTTTGCGGTTGTCAACAAGCGACCGGGACAGGTGGTCCATCCCGGCGCCGGTCACCGCGACGGCACGTTGGTTGCGGGCCTGTTGGCGCTCTATCCACAAATGCAGGACTTGGCCACCGAGGGTCTCTGCGACCCACTGCGACCCGGCATCGTGCACCGCCTGGATAAGGGAACGTCCGGGGTTCTGGTCGTCGCCAAAACGCCCGCGGGTTTTCGCGGGCTGTCGCTGCAACTAGCCGATCGGGTCATGGAACGTACCTATCTGGGCATGGTTGACGGTCACGTCAGCGAAGAGCGCGGCGTGGTCGACGCGCCGATTGGACGTTCCACCCGCACCCCGACTTTGATGGCGGTGCGCTCGGATGGGCGAGCGGCGCGAACGGGCTACGAAGTGTTGGCCCGCGTCGATAAGCCCCACGCCATGACGTTGCTGCGTTTGCAGTTAGATACCGGACGCACCCACCAAATCCGCGTGCACCTGGCAACGATTGGCCATCCGGTCGTGAACGATCCGCGCTACGGCCACCGCCGCGATAAGCGGTTGGACGAAGATCGATTCTTCTTGCATTCGACGACTCTGGCCTTCGCGCATCCGCAATCCCACGAGTGGGTCACCGTCAGCGTGCCGCTGCCGGAGGATCTACGTCACTTGGTGCCCGAGGGCGTCGAACTCTAGGCGCTCTCTCGCGCGGCAATGACGGCGTTGTCGTTGCGCAGGATGGCCAGGGCCTCTTCTTCGGCCCGTCGAACACGACGCACCCCAATGTCCATCTTGGTGGCGGTTGCCTGCAGCGAGAGTGGCGTGGTGCCGTTTAAGCCAAATCGCAGCGAGAGCACGTCGCGTTGCAGTTCCGTCAGCTTCTCCAGTGCACCGTGCAGTTGGTCGTTCATCATGGCCTGCTCGATGTCGCCGACCCAGTCGTGCTGGCTGGGCGCTACGAGGTCACCCAGGGTGGTGGCGGAGTCCGAAGAGGCTGGCTGGTCAAGACTGGCGGTCACACCCGCGAGGCCGCGCAGACCTTGGCGCTCCGCCTTGGACATCCCGGTTGCCTCAGTCAACTCCTCGTCAGTGGGCTTGCGCGCAAAAATGGAGGTCAATTCGGCCGTGGTCGCTTCGAGACGTTGCAGTTGCTCGCCGACTTCGAGCGGAATACGAATTGTGCGTCCGTGCTGTTGGACGGCACGCTGGAGGGATTGGCGAATCCACCACGTGGCGTACGTCGAGAATTTGAAACCGCGCTCCCAGTCGAATTTTTCTACGGCGCGCAGGAGCCCGAAGGTGCCCTCTTGAACGAGGTCGACCATTTCGACGCCGCGGTCTTGGTAGCGGCGGGCCCAGTGCAGCACCAGGCGAAGGTTGGCGGCGACCATCTGCTTCTTGGCTTCCTCGTCGCCGGCGGTGACGCGCTTGGCCAATTCGACCTGCTCGTCGTAGTTCGGCATGGGGTAGCGGTCGAGATCGCGCATCAAGAGTCCCAACATGTCGTTGGTGTTTACCGATGAACGGTGAACTGCGGTAGTCATTGCATCTCCTCGCTGGTTGAAACAGCCGAAGCGCCGGCGGAAGGGTATTTCTCCTATCGACGCCTCACTAATTTACCACGGGGTAAAGTTGACTTCAAGCCTTATTACATAACGAAATCGTAAGAAGTTGCGTTAGGCGCTGTGGGTCTTTTTCACCTTTTGNNTCTCGCATGTGGTTGCCCACGTCGGCCCAGACGCCTAAGAGTACGCACTGGCCCTCGTGATTACAGGCGCCGTCCTTGTGGGGTTCGCCAAAGTCGCCGGCGACGATGGGACCGTCGACGGCGGCGACAATTTCGGCCAGCGTGATCGATTCGGCCGGGCGGGCGAGCACGTACCCGCCGCCCACCCCGCGCTTGGAGCGCACCAGTCCCACGCTCTTCAAACTGAGCAGGATTTGCTCTAAATATGGCTGGGGCAGGCCGGTGCGTTCGGCCAAGTCGCGCACGGACACGGGCGTCGAAAGGTCCTCACGCAGGGCCAAACTGAGCAGCGCCCGGCTGGCGTAGTCACCTCGNNGCGACGACGTGACCGTCAATCCCGACGAGGTTTTGGACCCGGGCCAGACCAGTGAGGCGCCGAAGGAGGACGAATCGACTGACTTCATCAGCCAGCCCGCGAAGGTGATGCGCATTGGCTCAATGGTGAAGTCCCTGCTTGATGAAGCTCGCGCCGCACCGCTCGACGAAGCGGGCCGCACCCGGTTGCGCGAGATCTACGACACATCGATCAGCGAACTCTCGAGCGCGCTGTCGCCGGACCTCGGTGAGGAACTGGCACGAATGGCGCCGCCCTTTTCGCTCGAGGTGCCTACCGAGTCTGAACTGCGCATTGCCCAGGCCCAGTTGGTGGGCTGGCTGGAGGGCTTGTTTCACGGCATACAGGCTTCGCTGTTCGCCCAGCAGGCCGCCGCCGCGGCCCAGCTCGAAAAGATGCGCGACCGG
>PMAL01000016.1 GCA_003152555.1 Acidimicrobiaceae bacterium
CGCTTTAATTACGTGCGCCGCCTCGTCGATCCCGAGCCCGACGCGTACTACCACCGCATCATCGAAAAAATCGCGCCCCTGGGTTGGCACGTCGTGGTCTACTTTGAGGCGGCCGACTTAGAAGAGCGATGGAATTTCTTCACTTCCATTGAGACTCCCGTTGTGGTCGATCACATGGGCTGCCCCGACGTCACCCAGTCAGTTGACGGACCCCAATTTGGTCGCTTCGTGCAATTGATGAACGAGCACGAGAATTTCTGGTCCAAGGTGACCTGTCCCGAGCGTTACTCGGCATCGGGCCCGCCGGGCTTCAACGACGTGGTCCCGTTCGCGCGGGCCATCGTCGAGCAGTTTCCCGACCGCGTGCTCTGGGGCACTGACTGGCCGCACCCAAATTTGAAGGGCTACATGCCCGACGACGGGAAAATTGTCGACTTTATTCCGCGCATCGCGCCGAGCGCAGAACAGCAGCGTAAATTGCTCGTAGAGAACCCCGCTCGCCTCTACTGGGAAGAAGGTTAAATCGTGATCGACAACTCCGAACTAGAGGACATTCCCGGCACCACCGTATTCACCGCGGAACGCTCGCACCAAGGCTTTCACCTCAACCAATTCTGTATGAGTCTGAAGAGGCCGGAGAACCGAGCACGCTTCAAGGCCAACGAATCCGCGTACCTGGACGAGTGGTCGCTCACGCCGGCTCAGAAGCAGGCGGTGCTGGACCGCGATTACAACGCCATGATTGCCAATGGGGGCAACATCTATTTCCTCGCCAAGATTTTTTCCTCCGACGGCATCAGCTTCCAAACCGCGGCGGCGTCGATGACCGACATGAACGTTGAGGAGTACGCCGCGATGATGCTGCACGGCGGTCGCTCGCCCGAGGGCCAACGCTCTATCAAAGAGGGGCGCTAACCATGGCGCGGATAACGGCCGGGGTCACCACGAGCCACGTGCCCGCGATCGGCGCGGCGCTGGACTCGGGCAAGCAGGACAGCGAGTACTGGGCGCCGCTCTTCGAAGGTTATGAGTGGTCCAAGGAGTGGATTGCGAGCGAGAAGCCCGACGTCATCGTGCTCATCTACAACGACCACGCGTCCGCGTTTTCGTTAGAAGTCATCCCGACCTTCGCCATTGGCTGCGCCGACGAATACGAGATNNGATCACGGGCTGACCGTGCCGCTCTCGCTCATGTTCGGTCAGCCGGAAGCGTGGCCCGTCAAAGTCGTGCCCATCGCGGTCAACGTGATTCAATTTCCGCCGCCCACCGGAGAACGGTGCTTCAAGCTCGGCCAAGCCATACGAAGGGCCGTCGCGAGTTACGACGAGGATCTCAACGTGCAGGTGTGGGGAACGGGTGGCATGAGCCACCAATTGCAGGGTCCGCGCGCGGGGCTCATCAACCAGGTCTTCGACAACTCGTTTCTTGACAACATGGTCGACAATCCCGATGACCTGCGCAAGATCCCGCACATCGAATACCTGCGCGAGTCCGGATCCGAAGGCATTGAGTTGGTGATGTGGCTCATCATGCGCGGCGCGCTCGGCGACGCGGTGGAGTTACTGCACCGCTTCTACCATGTGCCCGCGTCGAACACGGCCGTTGGCCACATGGTCCTAAAGCCCGTCGCGACGAAGTAGCGGACGAATGCGTATCGCGGTTGCCGGCGCTGGCGCTTTTGGCATCAAGCACTTGGACGCACTCGCTCAAATCGACGACGTCGAAGTGGTCTCGATTGTTTCGCGCACGCTCGAGCAGGCCCAATCCGTCGCACAGATCTACGGCGCCGAACAGGCCACCACCAACCTCCAGGACGCCCTCGATCGTACGGACGTCGACGCCGTCATTTTGTCCACGCCCACCCAACTACACGCCGACCAATCAATTGCCTGCCTGAAGGCCGGAAAGCACGTGCAGGTCGAGATACCGCTCGCCGACAACTGGACTGACGCGGTGCGGGTGGCGCGCGCGGCCACTGAGACCGGCCTCATCTGCATGGTGGGCCACACTCGCCGGTTCAACCCCTCGCACCAGTGGATCCACAATCGCATCAACGACGGCGCCATTTCCATTCAGCAGATGAATGTGCAGACGTATTTCTTCCGCCGCGAAAACAAGAACGCCTTGGGCAACCCTCGCAGTTGGACGGACAACCTGCTCTGGCACCACGCGGCACACACGGTCGACCTCTTTGCCTACCAGTGCGCGGAAAAGATCGCGGGCGCCAACGCCATGGCGGGTCCCGTGCACCCGGTGCTCGGCATACCCATGGACATGTCCATCCAACTCAAGAGTCAATCGGGCAAGATCTGCACGCTGTCGCTGAGCTTTAACAACGAAGGTCCGTTGGGCACATTCTTTCGTTACATCTGCGACAACGGCACCTACATCGCGCGTTACGATGACCTCTTCACGGGCAACGACGAACAGATCGACGTCTCCAAGGTGGCCGTATCAATGGATGGCATTGAACTCCAGGACCGAGAATTTGTGCGGGCCATCAAAGAAGGTGACGAGCCGAACTCGTCAATCATGTCCGTGCTGCACTGTTACGAGGTCCTCAGCCGACTCCAAATTCAACTCGACCAACAGGCGGACCGCTAGCCTCGCGCCACTTCTGTCCTACGACGGAGCGCTGGTGAGGTACTGGACCACCACGTCGCCGATCATCTGGCGGTACTTCTCGCGACGGCTCGGCTCCACCAGGTCGCGGCCGAAATTCGCGGCGAAGGTGTAGTGGTTGTTGATGCGAAAGAAACAGAAGGAACTGATGAGCATGTGCACGTCGAAGACGTCGATCTCGCGACGAAATACACCTTCGGCTTCGCCGCGTTCGAGGGCCTGCTGGAGCATCTTGATAACTGGTCGATCGAGTCCGGGAAAAGCGCTGGCCGCGTTGATGTACTGCGCCCGGTGCATGTTTTCGAGGCTCACCAATCGACTGAACGTGGGGTTGGCCTCGTGGCGATCAAACGTGAGCTCGGCCAGTTTGCGCACGGCCGCTACCGGATCAAGATTGTCCACGTCGACACTTTGTTCGGTAATGCGAATGGCTTCGTACGACTTCTCCAAGCACGCGATGTAGAGGCGTTCCTTGGAACCGAAGTAGTAGTAGATCATCCGTTTCGTGGTTCGCGTCAGGTCGGCGATCTCGTCCACCCGCGCGCCGGCGAAACCGCGATCGGCGAATTCCTGGGTGGCGACGGCAAGGATCTCGAGCTTCGTGCGTTCGGGATCACGCTGGCGCCCCTCACGACTCACCGGCTTCTCCCGCTCAACCGTCATCTCTCCAACCTCACTACTCGACGCGCTTAGAAACTCACCTTATTCGAATCAGTAGTACCGTCCCGACGTAGAACCCGATGGCTCCTCGAACTGCCCGAGTGCGTGTGACGACCATCAAGAATTGATATGGATTCAAACGAGCCATCATCTCATCTCCTATGCAGACGCTCCGCCCTATAGTGCACTCGCCACCACGAGGCCCTCAAGCACTGCCTCTTCGACGCTTCGTGGCGACAGGCAGTCGCCCACGCCGACGACCTCACGGCCGAGCGTCGCGAGTTCGCTCAGCAGGCTCGACGACGATTCGTGACCGCAGGCGAGTACCAATCCTGACACCTGATTGATCATGATGGGCTCGTCGGTCAGCACGTGCTGAAGGTACACCGTGTCGTCATCGACCCCAAAGAGACGCACGAGTGGCATTACCTCAATTCGTTCGCGCTGGAGCGCGGCGAGCTGGGCGTCACGCACGTACTGCTGCAATGATTCACCAGCGGCGTAGCCGTTGACGCAGAGCGTCACGCGATGACCCTTCTGTGCCAGGGTCCGAGCGACGCCAATGCCGACCCAGTCGCCCTTCCAGTCGACGACCACGACGTGGCCCGGTGGAAGCGGCGCGCCGCGCAGAGCCTGCCACGCATCAAGCACGATTGGTTCACCCATCACTTCAACGGGCGGCCGATACGGGCGTGCGCCGGTTGCGACCACCACCACGTCCGCGACGCTGGCGCGAAGTAGTTCCACGTCTACCACGGTGTTGGTAACAATGTTCACTCCGGCACGCCCGGCTTCCCGCTCGAGGTTGATGGCGGCGCCACCGAACTCCTCGCGCCCGGGCAACATCTGCGCCAACAGAATTTGTCCTCCGAGGTGGCCAGCAGCTTCGAACAGCGTGACGTCATGACCGCGCTCGGCGGCGACGGCGGCGGCCTTCATGCCCGCGGGCCCGCCACCGACCACCACCACGCGACGCGGTTGGGCCGTACGGATGCGCTGGGCGTACTTGATCTCTCGTCCAGTTTCGGGATGCTGGATGCACGAGATCGCAAACCCCATGTGGAAGTGCCCGATGCACGCTTGATTGCACGCGATGCAGGCGCGGATTTCGTCACTCCGATTGGTAGCCGAGAGATTGGGCATCTCCGGATCGCAGATGAGCGCTCGGGTCATGACGCAGGCGTCGGCGTCGCCGTTGGCAAGTATCCGCTCGGCCTCCTGGGGCTGGTTGATCCTTCCTGCGACAAATACCGGCACGCCCACGGCCGCTTTCATGCGCGCCGAGAGCGGCGCGGTGTAACCGTTGGCGTAGTGCATCTCGGGAGCAATGTGTCCCGAACTCATCAGAGCGGCCGACGTTCCAGTTGTCACGCTGACGTAGTCAATGAGCCCTTCGTGGTCGAGTTGGGATGTCGCTTCAAGAGCAATATCCTCGTCGAGCCCCGTTGGGTCGTGCTCGTTAAGTGAGATTCGCAGCCCCACAACAAAGTCGTCGGACACCAAGTCGCGGACGGCCTCAAGCACACGCTGTATGAAGCGCAAGCGATTCTCTGGCGTGCGGCCATATTCATCTTCTCGGAGATTGAGAAATGGATTCAAGAACTGGGCCGGCAAGTAACCGTGGCTCGCAACGATCTCCACACCGTCTAACCCAGCCCTCTGTAAGCGCAACGCAGCGTGCGCGTAACCGTCAATGATCTCGTCAATCTCAGAAATTTGCAGGGCGCGGGGCATTACTCGAAAACGCTCATTGGGCACCGCCGAAGGAGCGAGGGCCACTGGACTCGAACCATCCTGGGATTCCATGACCTCGCGACCAGGATGAAAGAGCTGGCCAAAAATCTTGGTCCCGCTCTGGTGCACGACGGACGCGAGTTTCGCGTAACCCTCAATGCACGAATCGTCAATGGCCATCAAGATGTGCGAGGTGTAGCGCGCGCTTTCGTGTACGCCGGCGACTTGGACGATGATGAGGCCCACCCCGCCCTCGGCGCGGGCTCGGTGGTAGGCAATCAGTTGTTCACTGACCTCTCCGTGATTAACCATCACGGTGTCGTGACCGGAAGAAACAATCCGATTCTTGATGGTGCATGAACCCATGGTCAGAGGACTGAAGAGGCGTGTGTAACTCACCATGAACGTCTCTCCCTTCGCTAACCCGTGTTTGTTCCTACCACCGATTCTGACGCTTTGGCGATGACCACTTGCCGTCACGGCCTTTCATCTCATTCAAGTCGAAAATACGCGATGTTCGGTTGACTCATTTGCGACGCCTCCGCGGCCCGCACTCGGCGACGCAACCTCGTCTCCCATGGCAATTAGCGTTAGCACATCGACGTGAGTAGCGGAGAGCAACGATGGAACTGCGTTTCATAATCTCAACACGAGTGCTGTACGCGGCTCTGCTTCTGTCTTCTACCAGCATGTTGCTTCAAGTTGACGCCGCTAATTCGTCCGCCGCAGGACCTCCGACAACGACTCTGTGCAGCGTCGTCAACCCGGTCACGTCGCTTCGAGTCTCCAGGGGGATCCCCCTCAATCCCACGCACTTCACATTTCCTCGTCTGGTACTAGTGAAGAGAGAGTCTCCGACACGCAAAGTTGCCGAAGCGTTATGCAGGCTGCCGACGGCGCCATCAGGACCCATGAGCTGTCCAGCTGATTTTGGCTTCGATTATCGACTCACGTTCACCGCGCCCGGTTACGACGTGGCCAACGTCCGGCTCGATCCGACAGGCTGCGAAGAGGTATCGGGACTCGGCGCGGTGAGGTGGGTCGAGCAAAGCCCTCAATTTTTTCAACTCCTTGGCGCAGCCATGCAACTAAAATACGTGACGCAATCGACGTTCAGGGGCACGATCGTAAACTCCTGAGATTAAAGGATTGCAGATCGCAGTTTTGTATTCCGAATAGCTCGAGCCACGTACCCTTGTCCTCTATTTCCCACGCGTGGTCCATCACGTGGAATACAGCGCGAC
>PMAL01000122.1:0-31802 GCA_003152555.1 Acidimicrobiaceae bacterium
CGCGACTACCTGACCAAGCAGCTCGAGAGCGCCGCCGTCAGCCGCATCGAGATCGAGCGCAGTTCGGACCGCGTGCGCGTGGACATCCACACCGCACGCCCGGGCATCGTCATTGGCCGACGCGGCGCCGAAGCGGAGCGCCTAAAGAAGGACCTAGAAAAGATCACGGGCCAGAAGAACAAGATTTCGCTCAACATCCAAGAGATCAAGCAGCCTGAGCTGGACGCGGCACTCATTGCCCAGGGGATCTGCGACCAGTTGTTGCGCCGCGTGGCTTTTCGCCGCGCGATGAAGCGTGGCATCCAGACCGTGCAGAAGGCCGGCGCCCTGGGCGTTCGCATCCAGGCCTCGGGCCGTCTCGGTGGCGCCGAAATGTCGCGCCGCGAGTCGTACCGCGAGGGCCGTGTGCCCTTGCACACCTTGCGCGCTGACATTGACTACGGATTCCGTGAGGCGCGCACTTCGACTGGTCGCATTGGCGTGAAGGTGTGGATCTACAAGGGCGACATCCTGCCCTACCAGTTGACCAACGACGAGAAGATCGTGCGTGAGGCCGCGATGGCCGCCGGCGACGCCGTGCCCGTAGCGGGCGCGACGCAAGTGGGCGCCAGTGCACCCAAGGGTGTGGTGCGCGCCGGTGGTGGGCGCCGACGTGTCGAAGCCGAGCCGGTCGTCGAAGACGTGGTGGAAGAGACCGTCATTGACGTGTCGCCGGCCGACCTGTTGGCCGCCAGCGCCGAGGTTGAAGCACAGCTCAGTGTCGAAGAAGAGATTGAGCGCCGCACCGGTCAGGACCACGTTGACGCTCCGCACTTTCGGAAGGACGCAGAGTAATCATGTTGATGCCCCGCAAGGTAAAGCACCGTAAGCAGCACCGTGGTCGCATGGCTGGAAAAGCCAAGGGCGGCGTCGACCTGTCATTCGGCGACTTCGGCATTCAGGCCCTCGAAGCCGGGTGGATCACCGCGCGCCAAATCGAAGCGGCCCGTATTGCTATGACCCGTCACGTCAAGCGTGGCGGCAAGGTCTGGATCCGTATTTTCCCCGACAAGCCCGTCACCCAGAAGCCTGCCGAAACCCGCATGGGCTCGGGCAAGGGCAACCCTGAATTCTGGGTGGCCGTTGTCAAGCCCGGGCGCATCATGTTTGAACTCGGTGGCGTTGACGAGACCCTGGCGCGCGCCGCCATGGAACGGGCCATCCAAAAGTTGCCGATCAAGGCGAAGTTCGTCATTCGCCCCGGCACTCACGGCACCCCGGAGGTAGTTGTCTAATGGTCAAGACCAAGGAACACGTTGCAGAAATGCGCCTGCTCGGTGACGCGGAACTGCTGGAGCGCCTGAGTGAGACGCGTCGCGAGCTGTTTAACCTGCGCTTTCAACTGGCGACCGGTCAGCTCGACAACTCGTCGCGCCTCGGATCGGTGCGCCGCGACATTGCCCGCCTCGCCACCTTTCTGCGCGAGCGTGAGATTGCGGCTGCTGAAGCCGCCGAAGAAGGTGAGTAGTCATGACTGACTCGACGAGCGAAGTGCGCGAGAATCCCCGCAAGGTCCGTGAGGGCATCGTGGTTTCCGACAAGATGAACTCGACGCTGGTCGTCGCGGTGAACGAACGGGTGAGCCACCCGCGCTACGGCAAGACCGTCCAGCGCACCAAGAAGCTCTACGTGCACGACGAGAAGAACGAAGCCAAGATCGGCGACCGCGTCCGGGTCCAAGAGACCCGTCCACTGTCGAAGTTGAAGCGCTGGCGCCTGACGGAGATTGTGGAGCGTGCACGATGATTCAGCAAGAGTCTCGTCTCAAAGTCGCCGACAACAGCGGGGCGAAGGAAGTGCTGTGCATTCGCGTGCTCGGTGGATCTCGCCGTCGCTACGCCTCGATCGGTGACGTCTTCATCGCCACGGTCAAGGACGCGATTCCCGGCGCCGCCGTGAAAAAGGGCGACGTCGTGCGCTGCGTGGTCGTGCGCACGTCCAAAGAGAAGCGTCGTCCCGACGGTTCCTACATCAAGTTCGACGAGAACGCCGCCGTGCTGATCAATGATCAGTTGCAGCCCCGCGGCACCCGAATCTTCGGGCCCGTCGGACGCGAACTGCGTGACAAGAAGTTCATGCGCATTATTTCGCTCGCACCGGAGGTGCTGTAATGAAAATTCGTAAAGGCGACGACGTGCTCGTGCTCGCGGGCAAGTTCCGCGGCGAGCGGGCCGAGGTGATCGAGGCGCTGCCCGGTCCACAGAAAGTGATTCTCGACGGACTGAACGTGTCCAAGCGAGCCACCAAGCAGACCGGTGCCACCATGCAGGCCGGCATCATCGACAAGTTCATGCCGCTGCACGTGTCCAACGTGGCGTTGTGGTGCCCCGGTCACAAGGGACCGGCCAAGATTGGAATCGGCTATAGCGACGGCGGCACGAAGGTTCGCGTCTGTCGCAAGTGCGGAGAGACACTATGAGTACGGCACTACGTCCGCGTTTGAAGGTCCGCTACGACCAAGAGATCCGTCAGGCGCTCAAGGAAGAACTCGGCCTCGACAACATCATGCAGGTACCGCGCCTGTCCAAGATCGTGCTGAACTCGGGCGTGGGACGCGCGACCCAGCAGGTCTCGCTGCTCGAAGGTGCCCAGCGCGATCTTGAGAAGATCACCGGACAAAAGCCGATCGTGACGCGGGCCAAGAAGTCCATCGCCAGTTTCAAGTTGCGCGAGGAGCAGGCCATTGGCACGAAGGTGACCTTGCGCGGCGACCGCGCGTGGGAATTCTTCGACCGCCTCCTCAGCCTTGCGATTCCGCGTATCCGTGACTTCCGCGGCCTGTCGCCGAATTCATTTGACGGTCACGGCAACTACACCTTTGGCATCAACGACCAGTTGATCTTCCCCGAGATTGACTACGACAAAATCGACGCGCCACGTGGTTTCGACATCACCATCGTCACCACGGCCGCGAACGACGAGCAGGGTCGCGCATTCTTGCGCGCTTACGGCTTCCCCTTCAAGCAGGAGAATCGATAGATATGGCGAAGAAAGCTCTTCGAATCAAGCAGCAGAAGACCCCGAAGTTCTCCACGCGTGCGTACACGCGCTGTGAGCGCTGCGGACGTCCACGATCGGTGTACCGCAAGTTCGGCCTCTGCCGAATCTGTCTGCGCATGATGGTGCACGCCGGTGAAGTCCCCGGCGTAACTAAGGCGAGTTGGTAGGAGACGTTATGACAATGACCGACCCCATCGCCGACATGCTCACGCGCATTCGCAACGCGAACGCCGCGATGTTCGACAGCGTCAAGATGCCGAGTTCCAAGCTCAAGGAGAGCCTCGCCAGGGTCCTCGAGCGCGAGGGCTTCATCGCGAGCTACAGCGTCACGAAAGTCGACGGCAAGCCGGCACCCACGCTCGAAATCAACCTCAAGTACTCCGAAGACCGCAAGAAGACCATCGTGGGTATCAAGCGAGTGTCCAAGCCTGGTCTTCGGATCTACAAGAAGTCCGACCAGATGCCCAAGGTATTGGGTGGCGTGGGCGTGGCCGTCGTCTCGACGAGTCACGGCCTGATGACCGACCGCGAAGCGCGCAAGGCCAAGCTCGGTGGCGAGGTGCTCTGTTATGTCTGGTAACCGGCCCATGAATTTCTCGGAGGTTCGCTAATGTCGCGAATNNACGCTGCCCGACGGCATCACGATCAGTCGAGAGGGCGACGTGCTGAGCGTCGAGCGACTCAACGACGAAACGATGTACCGCGCGCTGCACGGACTGACCCGCACGCTGGTGTCGAACATGGTCGTCGGAGTCACCGACGGCTGGTCCAAGGAACTCGAGATCATCGGCGTGGGCTATCGGGCCGCCGCCGGTGCGCCGGGCGTCCTTGACCTGGCACTTGGATTTTCACACCCCGTGAAGTTCACCGCTCCCGCGGGCATCACCTTTGAGGTGCCCGCGGCGACGCGAGTGATTGTCAAGGGTGCCGACAAGGAAGTCGTGGGCCAGGTCGCCGCGTCGATCCGCAAACTACGCAAACCCGAGCCCTACAAGGGCAAGGGCGTGCGCTACCTCGGTGAACGAGTGGCGCGCAAAGCAGGAAAGGCTGCGAAGTAATGGCACGCACTACTCACGAACTGCGTAAGCGTCGTCACGCTCGTATCCGTCGTCGCCTCAGCGGCACGCCGGACCGACCCCGTGTCGCCGTCAGTCGTAGCAACAAGCACATCTCGGCGCAGATCATCGACGACGTGAACGGCCGCACCTTGGCCGCCGCCTCGTCGGTCGAAGCCCAACTCAAAGGCACCAGCGGTGGCAACATCGAGGGCGCCAAGGCCGTCGCCGGACTACTCGCGCAGCGCGCGCAGGACGCCAAGATCACCAAGGTCGTCTTCGACCGCGGTGGTGTTGACTACCACGGTCGCGTCGCGGCATTTGCGGACACTCTGCGTGCCGCCGGACTGGAGTTTTAATGGCTGACTTAGAGCAGTACGAAGAGCGGACCATCAAGGTCAACCGCGTGTCCAAGGTCGTGAAGGGTGGACGTCGTTTCTCGTTCACCGCGCTCATGGTCATTGGCGACGGCAACGGCAAGGTGGGCCTCGGTTACGGCAAGGCCAAAGAGGCCGGACTCGCGGTGCAGAAGGGCATTGAAGAGGCTCGCAAGAACCTCTTCGACGTGCCGCTCGCAGGTACGACCATCATCTACCCCGTGTTGGGTTCCTCTGGCGCCGGACGCGTGTTGATGAAGCCGGCCGCACCCGGTACCGGCGTTATTGCCGGTGGTGCCGCTCGTGCCATTCTCGAAATGGCCGGCGTCAAGGACATCATCGCCAAGTCGTTGGGATCATCCAACGGCATCAACGTGGCCCACGCCACGATTGAAGGGCTCAAGCAGTTGCGCCGCCCCGAGGAGATTGCCTCGTTGCGCGACAAGGCGGCTGACCACGTCATCCCGTCGGGCACACTGCGCGCCTACCGCGAACGTCAGCGCGAGGGCGACCTCTTTAAGACGGAGGGTTGAGCATGACGCAACTTAAAGTGACCCAGACCCGCTCGGCGATTGCGACCAAGCCCAAGCACCGCGCGACCTTGCGCGCGCTGGGGCTGCGCGGAATTGGACAGTCGAACGTGCTGCCGGACCGTCCCGAAATCCACGGGATGATCGCCCGCGTGCCGCACCTGATCAAAGTAGAAGAGGTCAAATAATGAAGCTGCACGATCTCAAATCGCCCGAAGGCTCGACGCACCGCAAGAAGATCGTCGGTCGCGGCATTGGCGGTAGGGGTGGCAAGACGGCCGGTCGTGGCACCAAGGGCCAGAAGGCCCGTCGCACCATTCCCGCCGGCTTCGAGGGCGGCCAGCTGCCGCTGCTCCAGCGCATTCCCAAGATGAAGGGTTTCACGAACCCGTTCCGCGTGGAATACACCCCGGTCAACCTCGACGCGCTCGAAGCCTTGGGCGTCAGTGACGTCACCTTCGACGTGCTCGTAAGCCGGGGGCTCGTGGGCAAGAAGGACCTCGTGAAGATTCTGGGCCGTGGCACGTTGAGCACCAAGCTCAACGTCTCGGCTCACGGTTTCTCGGAGCCGGCCAGGGCCGCCATCGAGGCCGCTGGCGGAACGACGACGGTGCTCGACAAGCCCTTCGCCGTGCGCCCACCTGCGTCGGGCAACCAGCACCAGAACCGCTAGGGCTGAACCGTGTTTAAGCGCCTCGCCAATATCTTTCGGGTACCGGACCTTCGCAACAAGGTCCTGTTCACTATTGGCATCATCTGCCTCTACCAGTTAGGGGCGAACCTGCCCATCCCTGGTGTGAGTTGGGCCCAAGTGCGCTTGCTGCAGTCCAAGGCCGGCGCCAGTGGCGCGCTCGGCTTCTTGAACCTCTTCTCCGGTGGCGCGCTGACGCGACTCGCGGTCTTTGGTCTGGGCATCATGCCCTACATCACGAGCACCATTGTCATCCAGTTGCTGACCACGGTCATCCCCAAGTTGACCGAATGGCGCGATCAGGGGGCCGTAGGTCAAAAGAAGATCACGCAAACAACCCGCTACCTGACGATTGGCCTGGCGCTGTTGCAGTCAACTGGTCTCATCTACGCGTTCCACGGCCACGACCAGGCGCTGCTCGGATTCAACATCAACCTGATTCCCAAGTTCAGCCTCTCGCTCGGACTCTTTATGGTGCTCATCATGACCGCGGGGACTGCCTTTGTCATGTGGCTCGCCGAACTCATTACCCAGCGCGGCATTGGCCAGGGCATGAGTCTGTTGATCTTCGCCAACGTCGTCTCGAGCCTGCCCTCGGGCGGGCGCGCGGTGTGGGACGAGGGCGGACCGTTCAAGTTCCTCATCATCCTCATAATCTCCCTGGTGCTGCTCGTGCTCATTGTCTACGTCGACCAGGGCCAGCGCCGTATCCCGGTGACCTTCGCGAGACGGGTGGTGGGGCGAAAAGAGATGGGNNTCGGTGCTCTACATCCCGATTTTGATGTCCAACGTGGTGCCGTGGGTCAGCTTCCAGAACTTCGTGAACAACTCGCTGCACCCGACCAGCTTTTTCTATATCGCGGCCGACTTCGTGCTCATCTTCGCCTTCACGTTCTTCTACGTGTACATTGCCTTTGAGCCCCACCAGCAGGCCGAGCAGTTGCGCCAACAAGGTGGCTTCATCCCCGGTATTCGCCCCGGCATGCCCACGGAGAAGTACTTCGCCAAGACCCTAAGTCGCATCACGGTGGTGGGCGCCACCTTCCTGGCGTCGGTTGCGGTCGTGCCCAGCATCTTGATGGCGTTGTGGAATATCAATAAATTCCCGTACTACGGCACCACGCTGCTGATCGCGGTGGGCGTGTCGCTCCAGACCATGCAACAGATCGACAGTCAGCTCATGATGCGTAACTACGAAGGCTTCCTGAAGAAATAGCGATGCCCAATCGTCTGAATCTCATTATTCTGGGAAAGCAGGGCGCAGGCAAGGGAACGCAGTGCAGCCGCCTAGCCGCTCACTATTCAATCCCGCATGTCTCGACCGGTGACATCCTTCGCGCCGCAATCCAGGCCGACTCACCCCTCGGTCGCTCGGTCGCGGCAATCCTTGACGAGGGCTCGCTGGTCTCGGACGATTTGGTCATCAGACTCGTTGAAGAACGATTCAAAGAGCCTGACGCGACAGGCGGGGCTCTGCTTGACGGCTTTCCGCGCACCATTGCCCAGGCCGAGGCGCTCGAGGACCTTTTGGGCGANNCTATAACGAGACGGACATTGAAGCTATTTCGGGCACGTGTTCTAAATGCGGGGGAGATGTTATCCAGCGCGCCGACGACTATCCCGAGGCGATTCGCAAACGTCTAGAAACCTACGTACGTGACACCGAGCCGCTGCTCAACTTCTACGAGGCCCGCGGTCTGCTCGTGAGCGTCAACGGCGAACAGAGTCCCGACGATGTCACCGTCGCCATCCAGTCGGTGATCAGCCTGCGAGGTCTCGGATGAGACGCTCGAACGACGAACTCAACAAGATGCGTAAGGCCGGCAAAGTGGTCGCCGAGATGCACGAAGCCACCCGTGCCGCAATCCGCCCGGGCGTGACCACCATGGAGCTCAATGAAGTGGCGGCCGAAGTGCTCGCCAAGCGCGGCGCACGGTCCAATTTCCTCAATTACCACGGCTTTCCGGCGGTGATCTGCACGAGCCCCAACGACATGATCGTCCACGGCATTCCGGGCGACTACCGGTTGAAAGAGGGCGACATCATTTCGGTCGACTGCGGGGCCATCATCGAGGGTTACCACGGGGATGCGGCGTACACCGCCGGCGTCGGCGAGGTCAGCGCGGCCGCGCAGAAACTCATGGACGTGACGGAACAATCACTGTGGGCCGGGATTGACCAGCTCACGATTGGCAATCGCCTGCACGAAGTGGGCCGAGCGGTACAGCGTGTCGCTGAGGCGGCCGGGTATTCGGTCGTTCGTGAATACGTGGGTCACGCCATTGGCACCGAGATGCACGAGAGTCCCCAGGTGCCGAACTACTGGCCTGGCTCTCCCGGCCCCACGCTCAAAGAGGGAATGGTCTTCGCGATTGAACCCATGGTCAACGCGGGTTCCTACGAGACGTACGTGCTCGACGACGAGTGGAGTGTCATGACGAGCGACGGCAAACTGTCGGCTCATTTTGAGCACACCATCGCCGTCACCGACAACGGCCCCGAGGTCTTTACCGTTCTCTAGATTGATCGAGCGCGAACGCTACTGCGGCGGGTGCGCGCGGTCGTGCTGACGCTGGGCAAAGAGCGCCGCTTCGGTGCGTCGCTGGAAGCCCAGTTTGGCCAAGAGGTTCGACACGTAGTTCTTCACGGTTTTTTCGGCGAGGAACATCTCGGCGGCGATCTCGCGGTTGCTTAAGCCTTCACTCAGCAGCTCCAAGATCCGCTGCTCCTGACCACTCAAACTTTCGAGGCGGACGTCCTCGGCAATCTGACGGCGCAGTCGTTCGCGAGATCGTTCAATCTGATCGGTGGTGAGCAACATCTCGCCGTTGGCCACGCGTCGGATCGCGTTGACGAGGTCGTCGCCGCGCACGTTCTTTAAGACGTAACCGCGAGCGCCCGCGAGCACCGAGGCACTGATTGCTTCGTTGTCGGGAAACGACGTCAACATGAGACAGGCGAGATCGGGTCGACGCTCGCGCAGCGAACGACAGAGGTCGACTCCGTTGCCATCGGGCAGACGCACGTCGAGCACCGCCACGTCAACGGGTTCGAGGTCGATCGCGAGCGCCTCTTCTAGAGAACCGGCCTGCGCGACGACTTGCAGATCCTCCTGGGAACCGAGCAATTCGCTGAGACCACGACGCACAATTTCGTGGTCGTCCACGAGCAGCAGGCGAATCATTTCAGTCCGACAGCTTTGCGGTCCACCGGACCATTGTGCCACGTTGCGGTGTCGAGTCGATCACGCAGTCTCCTCCGAGCTCACGGGCGCGCGACGTGAGGTTGCGCATCCCGCGTCCCGGACCCACGGGAAAGGAAAACCCCTTGCCGTTGTCGGACACGGAGAGGACAATCATTTTCTCCTCCGCGTCCACGTCCACGTCGACGCTCACCTCGGTGGCGTGAGAGTGTCGCACGATATTGGAGAGAATTTCGCGCAGCGCCTGCACGGCGTGTCGAGTGCAGTTACTGCTTGCGAGCGCGTCGACCGTTGGCGACACGCGCAGTGCGACGTCCAGGTTGAGTCGCGCGCCAACCTCGTCTGTGAGTGCGCTCACTCGATTGAGCAACGAAGTGCCGTTCAGTTCGTCCTGATCGATTTCGAAGATTGTGGTACGAATCTCACGTATGGTGGCGTCCAGTTCGTTGATGCAATTATTGATGCGCGTCTGCGTTGGTTCATCCAATGTCGCCATGAGTGAGAGTTGTAACGAAAGCCCAACACCAAAGAGTCGCTGAATGACGGTGTCGTGCAGGTCGCGGGCCATTCGTTCGCGCTCCTCACTGAGCGTGAACTCACGCAGGTGGGCGCGCAGCGTGACTTGCTCAATCACTAAGCCAGCCGCGCGGCCGAATGAGTCGATGAGTTGTTCGTCCTCTTCACTGAATGGCTCACCGTCGATGCGGTCGGTGAGATAGAGGTTGCCGTACACGTGGCCGTCGCTCGTGCGTACTGGCACGCCGAGAAAGCGCTGCATCGGTGGATGGTTGGCGGGAAAGCCCACAGAGTGTGGGTGCGTCGACAAATCGTCAAGGCGTAACGCTTCGGGGAAGTGGATGAGCTCGCCGAGCAGCCCGCGGCCGTGGGGCAACGCGCCGATTTCCGCACGGGTGTCCTCATCAATGCCGTAGGTGATGAACTGCGACAGCGTCTCGCCGTCCTTCGTGACCACACCCAACGCGCCGTATCGAGCTCCCACGAGGCGGCTTGCGGCTTCGACGATAACGCGCAGCAGGTCGGAAAGGTTCGCGTCGGTCTCGATCAGCAACATCGCATCGATGAGCGCGTGCAATCGCTGGGGGTCGTTGATTCGGTGAAACGCCACGCGGTACAGCCTTTCACAATGCGAGAGGCGTGAACTGCCTAGCCGATTCGTTCGCCGACAACGACCGACAGGGGCAGCGAGATGATGGTGGCACCGCGCTCAAGGGCCTCGCGCATCACGTCAGGCAGGTCCCCCTCGGTGTTGGCCGCGCTGGCCAGACCCGACGCCATGACCGACCAGGTTGCCCCATCGGCTTCCAAACCGTCGATTTGGACCGAGAGCACGTCGCCGCGCCGAGCGGCCAGGATCACGGCGCCCTCGGTGCTCGCTACTAGGAGATGTTGGTCATCGAGCACGCAGATGCGCGCGGGCGACGCCGCTGGCAAACAGCGGACCGAAGTGACTACGCGGGCCAGCGTGGCGAGGGCCAACAAGTCCACGCAGTTCGATCGCGAGAGCNNTATCGACGGCACCGTCCTTCGAAAAGCCGAATTTTGCGTTTTCTAAGAATTTCGGTAGAATAGTCAGCCGACCTTTTCGAATTCGGAGAGGTCCATCCGTGGAGGAGTTTTTGCTCCATCACGTCCCGCAGTGCGAAACAAGGAGAGAGAACCTGAGTAAGCCAAAGGAAGACGCGTTCACCGTTGAGGGAACCGTCGTCGAGCCACTTCCCAACGCCATGTTTCGCGTGGAGTTAGAGAACGGTTATACCGTCCTCGCCCACAGTTCGGGAAAGATGCGCATGCACCGCATTCGTATTCTTCCCGGTGACAAGGTCCAGGTGGAAATTACGCCCTACGACATGACCCGCGGTCGCATCACCTATCGCTACAAATAACTCAAGTTCCATCAAGGTCGAGAAAGCAGAAACATGAAGGTCCGCGCGAGCGTAAAACCAATTTGTGAGAAGTGCAAAGTCATTAGACGGGCCGGCACGGTCCGCGTGATCTGTGGCGGTAACCCGCGTCACAAGCAGCGTCAGGGTTAGGGGCACCGTATGGCTCGTATTGCCGGAGTAGACATCCCGCGCGAGAAGCGCACGGTGATCGCACTCACGTACATCTTTGGCGTTGGTACGACCATCGCTGAGCAAGTGTGCGAAGCAACGGACGTCGACCCGTCCACACGCGTCAAGGACCTCACCGAGGCCGACGTCAACAAGCTTCGCGCGTACATTGACCAGAACGTCACCGTTGAAGGTGACCTTCGTCGTGACGTCGCTCAAGACATCAAGCGCAAGATGGAGATCAACTGCTTGCAGGGGATTCGCCACCGCAAGGGTCTGCCCGTTCGCGGACAGCGCACCCGCACCAATGCACGCACCCGCAAGGGACCCAAGCGCACTGTCGCGGGTAAGAAGAAGGTTACGAAGTAATGGCCAAGCCCACCACGGTCCGCAAGGGTCGTCGCAAGGAACGTAAGAACATCGCTTTTGGTGTTGCACACATCAAGAGTTCTTTTAACAACACCATCGTCTCGATCACCGACCCCGAGGGCAACGTGCTCGCGTGGGCTTCATCGGGCAATGTTGGTTTTAAGGGATCGCGCAAGTCAACCCCATTCGCCGCTCAACTGGCCGCGGAGAAATGCGCGCGCGCCGCGATGGAACACGGTGTGAAGAAAGTCGACGTACTCGTACGCGGTCCCGGTTCCGGCCGCGAAACCGCGATCCGTTCCCTCGCCGCCGCGGGTATTGAAGTGGTCGCCATCAAGGACGTCACCCCACTACCCCATAACGGCTGTCGCCCCAAAAAGCGTCGTCGAGGCTAAGGAAGAAAATGGCTCGTTATACCGGACCCGTGTGCCGACTCTGTCGACGTGAGCGGACCAAGTTGTACTTAAAGGGTGAGCGCTGCTTCACCATGAAGTGCCCCGTCGCGGAGAACTCGGACCGCCAGACTCGCGCCTTCCCACCGGGCATGCACGGTCGTGACCGTCAACGTCAGGGCTCGGAGTACTTGACCCAGCTACGTGAGAAGCAGAAGGCCCGCCGGATTTANNACTGGCACGAACCTGTTGCAGTTCCTCGAACTGCGCCTTGACAACGTGGCCTACCGCGCCGGGTGGGGTGCGTCGCGGGCCCAGGCCCGCCAGTTCGTGCGCCACGGCCACGTCACGATCAATGGCAAGCGCGTTACCATCCCTTCGTACCGCGCCCGTCCCGGCGAAGTGGTGGCCCTCAAGAACGTCACTCGCGAGAACTTCAACGTCAAGCGCAACCTTGACATCCTGGACCGTTCGGTCCCGGGCTGGCTTGAAGTCGGCGAGAACGGTTTCGCGGTCACCGTGCGCGTAGTACCCCAGCGCGAACAGATCGACGAGTCGATTAAAGAGCAGCTCATCGTTGAGCTGTACTCCAAATAACTGAACGACCATAAAGACTTAAGGAGTCCCTATGTTGATTATCCAACGACCCACCATCGAAGCGCTGGGCGACGAGCTGAACAATCGTCAGTCCTTCGGCATCGGNNGACCCCGGTTTCGGTCACACGCTGGGCAACTCGCTACGTCGCACGCTGCTATCGTCGATTCCCGGAGCCGCCGCCACGCGCGTCAAGTTTGACGCTGTGTTGCACGAGTTCGGCGTCATCGAGGGCGTGAAGGAAGACGTCCAGGACATCTGCCTGAACTTGAAGGACCTGCTGCTCATCGTGCACTCCGACGAGCCCGTGACGTTGCGCCTCGACAAGCGCAGCGAGGGTCCCGCCACCGCGGCCGACCTGTCGACCACGGCGGACGTTGAGATCTTGAACGGCGACCTGCACCTCGCCTATTTGACCAACCCGCGCAGCGTGCTCAGCTTCGAGCTGACCGTCGAGCGCGGCAAGGGTTACGTCGGGGCCGAGGGCAACAAGGGCTCGTCGACGATCGGTGTCATTCCGCTCGACGCCATCTTCACCCCCGTGCGCCGCGTCAGTTTCGAGATCGAGCCCGTTCGTGTCGAGCAATCCAAGGACTTCGATCGCCTGGTCATCGACATCGAGACCGACGGCTCCATCAGTCCTCGTGAGGCTTTGGCGTCAGCCGGTAAGACCCTGGGCTCCCTCGTGGGGCTCATTGGCAACTTCGACGACGAGGCTCCGGCCTTGGAGTTGGGTGACGTGGGTTCGGCCCAGGCCGCCGCGAGCGAACTCGACATCCGCATCGAAGAGTTGGGGCTCACCGAGCGCTCGCGCAACTGCTTGAAGCGCGCCGGCATCAATACGATTGCCCAGCTCGTCAACGCAACGGAGCGCGACCTCACGTCGATTACCAACTTCGGCGCGACCTCGCTGAAAGACGTCAACGACCGCCTCGAAGAGCGCGGTCTCTCGCTGCGAATCGAGGACTAGTCATGCGCGGTACCCCAACGAAGGGCAAGCGATTTGGTGGCAGTAGCGCGCACCAGAAAGCCATGATGGGCAACCTCGTGGCGTCCATGATCGCGGCGGAATCGATCGTGACGACCGAAGCCAAGGCCAAAGCACTGCGACCAATCGTCGAAAAGGTGGTCACCGCGGCGAAGAACTCTCCCGAGGGTTCCGTGCACGCGCAGCGCCGCGTCGTGGCCTTCATTCGTGACAAGGACATGACGCACAAGCTCTTTGTCGAGATTGCTCCGCGCTACAGCGACCGTCCCGGCGGCTACACGCGGATCCTGAAGCTCGGGCCGCGCCAGGGCGACAACGCTCCGATGGCGCGCATTGAGTTCGTTTGATCGCTCGCTAGGCGCCACCCAACGGTGGCGGCTCGACGTTGCCTATGACGGCAACGGCCTGAGCGGCTTCGCCTACCAGCCCGAGACGGTCACCGTCGTAGGGCTACTGCGCGAAACGCTGGCGCGCACCTTGCGCCTTGCGCAAGAACCTGACGTGGTGGGAGCGGGCCGCACCGACGCCGGTGTCCACGCCTTCGCCCAAGTGGTGCACGTCGACCTGCCGACGGTGTTCTTTGAGAACGATCGTGGTCCCGACGTCGGCCGCCTGCTGTATTCGCTCAACAAGCAACTCGCCGGACGTATTCGGATCCTTAAGGCCCAGCCGGTTAGCGATGAGTTTCACGCCCGCTACTCGGCGACCTGGCGCGCCTACCGCTACCTGGTGCTCGAAGATCTGCCGCCGGCGCTCAATGTCACCAGCGCCTGGTCCTGGACCACGCCCGGACCGATTGACGTCGAGGCCATGAACCGCTGTGGCACGGACATCCTCGGTACCCACGACTTTCGCGCCTTCTGTCGCCGTCCCACTAATTCGCTCACCAGTGAGCCGCTGTTACGCGAAGTCCTCGACGTTCACTGGCAGCGCGTTGATGACGAGTGGGGCATCACTCCCACGGGATCGCCGGCGTTGCGCCTTTCAATCAGGGCCCAGTCCTTCTGTCACACCATGGTTCGCAGCTTGGTGTCAACAATGGTCGCGATTGGTCAGGGAACGCTGAGCGAAAACACCATTAAAGGGCGCCTGGAGAGCCTGGAGCGCGACCATTTACCGGCACCGGCTCCTCCCGGGGGATTGGCGCTCATCGGGGTCGGATACGAAGAATTTGCTGGAGGGCCCTCAGGTTTTGTAAGGTAGAGAGTCCCTTAGTAGTCGTCTGGCGATGACTGAACTAAAGAAACGCCGAAGGAAGAGTTGTGCGCACCTATACACCAAAGGTCAATGAGATTACCCGTGACTGGCTGGTCCTCGACGCCGAGGGCCTCGTGCTCGGACGTCTCGCCACGGTCGCCGCGTCACTGCTGCGCGGCAAGCACCGCACCTTCTTCGCCCCCCACGTCGACACCGGTGACTACGTGATCATCATCAACGCCGACAAGGTCGTCGTCACGGCCAACAAGGCCAAGCAGAACTTTCACTATCACCACTCGGGCTATCCCGGCGGATTGCGCGCCACGTCATGGGAGAGTTTGATGCAAGAGGACCCCGCGTCATTGGTCTTCGAAGCGGTCAAGGGCATGGTCCCGAAGAATCGTCTGGGTCGCGCCCAGATGGACAAGCTCTTTGTCTACGCCGGTGCAGAACATCCGCACGCCGCGCAGCAACCCGTGAAGTACGACACGTCGGCAATTCGCCGCGCGTAAGAGGAGAACAGTCCGTGTCATCACCGCTCACTCAAACCACTGGTCGACGCAAGGAAGCGGTCGCTCGCGTGCGCCTGCGTCCCGGCACCGGCACGATCACCATCAACGCTCGGGCCTTCGACAATTACTTCACCTCCGCGACGCACCGTCAAATGGTGATGGAGCCGCTTCGCCTCATTGACGCCCAGCAGACCTACGACATTGACGCCACCATCGAAGGCGGCGGCGTGGCCGGTCAGGCCGGCGCACTGCGTCTAGGAATTTCTCGTTCATTGCTCGAGTTGGATGAGGCGGTGCGTCCGGTGCTGAAGAAGGCCGGGCTGCTCACGCGCGACTCTCGCAAGAAAGAGACCAAGAAGTACGGCCTCAAGAAGGCACGTAAGGCTCCCCAGTACTCGAAGCGTTAATGGACATGCCCGTGTCCTTCGGCACGGACGGCATTCGCGGGCGAGCCGACGACGAAGTTACGGTCGACCTGGCGTATCGCCTCGGACGCGCCGTCGCCAGTGTCTTCCGTGTGCCGGTCTTCGTTGGTTACGACACCCGCGAGAGTTCGCCGCCACTCGCCGCCGCGGTCTTGGCGGGGCTGGGCGACGGTGGCGCTACGGCCAGCAACCTCGGCTACTTCACCACGCCCGGTGTGGCGGTCATCGCCCAACAGCGCGGTGGGGTTGGCGTCATTGTGTCGGCCTCGCACAATCCCTACTACGACAACGGCCTCAAAGTCCTCGGTCTGGGCGGCACGAAACTCGACCACGCTACCGAGGATGCCGTCACCCGCGCCCTCAACGAAGCGGGCCCGTCGCCACACTCGTCCTACGACGAGTTGCCCATTGACCAGTCCGCGGAGCACGACTACGCCGCGCATCTGCGTTCGCTGGTGCCGAGGGACCTCTCCTCCTTGCATTTGGTGATTGACTGCGCCAATGGCGCCGCGTCGCACGTGGCCTACGAGCTCTTCGCCGCCACCGGCGCGCAGCTCACCATGTTGCACAACACGCCCAATGGTCGCAACATCAACGAACAGTGCGGTTCAACCCATCCCGAAGACCTCGTCAAACACGTGCTCGAGTTGGGCGCTGACCTGGGACTCGCGTTCGACGGGGACGCCGATCGCCTGATCTCGGTGGACGCGCAGGGTGCGGTGCGCGACGGCGATGACCTGATGACGCTTTTCGCGCTGGACTTCTTGTCGCGTGACCAACTGGGTGGCGGGCTCGTCGTCACGTCGATGAGCAACCTCGGGCTGCATAGGGCGCTGACCAGGAGCGGCATAAAAATCGTCGAGACCGACGTGGGCGACCGCAACGTGCTGATTGCGCTCGAGGAGAACTCGTGGCCCTTCGGCGGCGAGCAGTCCGGTCACTTGATTTTTCGCGAGTTGGCACCGACGGGCGACGGTCTGCTCACGGGACTGCTGTTGTGCGATCTGGTGGTGCGCAACGGTCCGCTCGCGATGCAGGCCGACGAGGCGTGGCACCGCGTCCCTCAAGCTCTCATCAACGTCGCTCGTGAGTCCTACGACGACAACACGGTGCGCGCGTTGTTTGAGAAGTTACGCCTCGGATACGGTGTCGAGAGCGCGGACGTGAGGTTACTTATTCGTCCTTCGGGCACGGAACCGGTGGTGCGCATCATGATCGAGGCGCTTAACGGTGCCTTCGTCGATGAGTTCGTGACGCGTCTTCGCTCGCTCTCCGTATAAAAGTCCATCACTTAAGGGGAAAACCGACCCCCGAGTAGGATGGCACCATGTGCGGCATCATCGGGGTCGTAGGATCCTCCGACACTCTGGCGACACTTCTCGAAGGCCTCGCGCGCTTGGAGTATCGCGGTTACGACTCCGCGGGAATCGCGCTGGTGCGTCCCGGACAGACCTGGCGGGCGCGCTGCGCCGCCGGCACCGAATCGGTCGCGGCCTTGCGTATTGAGTGTGAGCGCGCACCCAGTGGCTTTAGTTCGGGCATTGGCCACACCCGTTGGGCCACGCACGGCGCACCGGAAGTGGCAAACGCCCACCCCCACCTCGACTGCTCGGGCAACATCGCCATCATTCATAACGGCATCATTGAAAATCACACCGAACTGCAAGTCGAGCTCGAAGCCAGGGGCCACACCTTCACCTCGGTGACTGACTCCGAGGTGCTTGCCCACCTGATTGAAGAGTCCCGCTCCCAGGGTCTCGAGCTGCTCGACGCGGTGCGCGCGAGCCTAAAACTCGTGCGCGGCGCCTTCGCGCTCGCCGCCATGGACGCGGGTGAACCGGATGTGATCGTCGCGGCGCGCCGGATTTCGCCGCTCGTCGTGGGAACTGCGGCCGGTGTTACCTACCTCGCGAGCGACGTCCCAGCGATTCTCGACCGCGCGACCGCGTTCTATGCCGTGAACGACGACGAAGTGGTGCGACTGGGACCAGAAGGCTTTCGCGCGGTGGATCTTGACGGTGCGCCGGTGCGGCTGCACCAATTGTCAATTGAGTGGGACTTAGAGACCGCGCAAAAGGGCGGCAACGACGACTTCATCACCAAGGAGATCAACGAGCAGCCCGACGCGCTGCGCGACACGTTGATGGATCGCCGCCGTCCCGACGGGACGATTACCTTTGACGAACTGCGCATCAGCGACGACGAACTGCGTGAGGTGAAGCGAGTGGTGCTGGTCGCCGCTGGTACTTCGCATCACGCGGCGTTGGTGGCCAAGTACGCCATTGAGCGTTGGGCACGCTTAAGCGTGGACGTCGACATTTCGAGTGAGTACCGCTATCGCGACCCCGTGGTCGAAATCGGCACCCTGGTCATTGGCGTCTCCCAGAGCGGAGAGACGATTGACACCATCATGGCAACGCGCGAAGCCCAGCGACGCGGGGCGCGAGTGGTGGCGATTTCCAATATCGTCGACTCGTCAATGGCCCGTGAGGCGAGCGCGGTCATCTACACGCGCGCGGGACTGGAGGTGTCGGTGGCCTCCACCAAGTCCTACGTGGCCCAGATCGCGGCACTGGAGCTGCTGGCCCTGCGCCTCGCGCAGCTGCGCGGCACTTTGGACCCGTCGGACATTGACGCCTTCTTCCATGGGCTCAACGCCGTGGGCGCCCAGGTCGCAACCGCACTCGAGCGGCGCGGTCACGTCGAAGACGTGGCCAAGCAACTCATTGGCGCTCACGATTTCTTCTTTATTGGCCGACACCTGGGATTTCCCACCGCGATGGAAGGCGCCCTGAAACTGAAGGAACTTTCCTACCTGCACGCTGAGGGATACCCCGGCGGTGAACTCAAGCACGGCCCGCTCGCCTTGATCGAGCCCGGCGTGGTGGTGGTCGCCGTGGCGACGGACCTCGTGATGCACGAGAAGATCCTTTCGAACTTAGCCGAGGTGAAGGCCCGCGGCGCAACGGTGGTCGCGGTCGCGACGGATGACGACGACGCCATTGCGGCGGTGGCTGACTACGTGCTGCGCGTGCCCGCCACTGAGCCGATGTTCAGCCCCATGGTCGACGTGGTGCCGCTGCAGATCTTTGCCTATTCCATGGCGCGGGGGCTGGGCCGCAACGTGGACCGTCCGCGCAACCTCGCCAAGACCGTGACGGTTGAGTAGTGAGCACGATTGGCGTCGGGGTCGATATCGTCGACGTGCCCCGCTTCGCCCGAGCACTTGAGCGCCATCCAAAAATCGTCGGCCGCCTCTTCACTGAGGGGGAGCAACTCGACGCGCGCTCACGACCCGAGCGACTGGCCGCCCGATTTGCCGCCAAAGAGGCGGTCCTCAAATCGCTGCACGTCGGCTTTGGCGCCGCCCCGTGGAGGTCAATCGAGATTCGCCGTGACGCGCGTGGCGTCCCTCGGGTGCACCTGTACGGGGCGGCCGCTCAGCTCGCGCACCACCAGGGCGTCGAAACACTGCACGTATCGCTCACGCACACCGACATGACCGCGGCGGCCTTCGTAGTTGGCAGTTCGAAAGACGGCGCCCTTGAGCGTTGAGGGAGTGCGCCGACCGGCGTGGGCGGAGATTTCCACCTCGGCCGCGGCCCACAATGTTCGTTCGATGAAGGCCNNGGCGGGCCAATGGTCGCCAAGGCCATGCTGGACGCCGGAGCCGACTCGCTCGGCGTCGCGATCGTCGACGAAGGTTTAGAACTTCGCGACAGTGGCGTTCGCTCGCCCATCCTCGTCCAGGCCGAGGCGGACTCATCGGCAGTGCTCGACGCGCTCGCCAATTCACTGACCGTGACCGTTGGCTCTGCGCGCGGAGCCCAGGACGTCATTCGCGGCGCCGAAAAACTTGGCGGCGTCCACCGCGTGCACGTAAAAGTCGATACCGGCATGCACCGCATGGGCGTTGATCCAATCCAGGTTGATGAGGTGGTTGACGTGCTGCGAGCGAGTCCCAATATCGACCTCGAAGGGCTCTTCACGCACTTCAGCGTCGCCGACGGTTCGAGCGCAGACGACCGCGCCTTCACCTACGGACAGATCGAACTGTTCAACCGGGTGGCGGGTTCGCTCGCCCAGCGGGGAGCCGCGCCCCGGGTGCTGCACCTGGCCAATAGTGCCGGCGCGATGGCCTACCCGGAAGCTCGCCAATCAATGGTGCGCTGCGGTCTCGCCCTCTACGGTCTCTACACCCAGGCGTGGCTCTCGAGCACGCTCGAAGAAAAGGGTGTTGACTTAGAGCCGGTCATGACGATTCGCGCCAAAGTATCTGCGGTGCGGCGTCTGGACGCCGGGGAGCGTCCCAGTTACGGTCGCCTACGCGCGCTCGAACGCGAGTCGACGGTCGTCACCGTCCCCTTTGGTTACGCCGACGGCTATCCGCGCCGGCTCTTTGAAGCGGGCGCCGACGTCCTGATTAACAACAAGCGCTTCCCGCTCGCCGGCACCGTCACCATGGACCAGTTGCTCATTGACTGCGGGGACGACGTGGTTGACGTCGGTGACGACGTGGTCCTGCTGGGCCGCCAGGGTGACGAGGAGATCTCGGTGGACGAGTTGGCCGATCTCGCGGGCACGATCAGCCACGAGATCATCTGCGGCATCGGTGCCCGGGTGCCGCGCGTCCTCGTGGACTGAGATGCCCATCGATCTAGAAGCCCTCTCGACCTGTACACGCTGTGATCTCTCGCTCACCCGTCAGCGCGTGGTCATTGGCTCCGGTCCTCAAAAACCAACGCTGCTGGTCGTCGGCGAGGCGCCGGGTCGCAGCGAGGACGAGGGCGGGGAGCCCTTCATTGGTCGCAGCGGTCAACTGCTTTTTCGATTAATTGTCGAAGAAGTGGGGATTACCCGGGCGGAGTGCTTCGTCACCAATGTCGTCAAGTGCCGCCCGCCGAACAATCGAACGCCGACGCGCCACGAACTGGACACCTGTCATCCCTGGTTCCGGGCGCAACTGGACGACGTGCAGCCTCGCGTGGTCCTGGCGCTCGGCAACACCGCGGCCAGGTCGATCTTTGGCTACGAACGGGGCATTGGCCAGACCCACGGGGTCGTGACGCAACTTGAGTCGGGTCCCGGCCTCGCGACGTACCACCCCGCCGCGGCCCTGCGCGGCGGCGCGCCAGTACTCGAGCTCATGCGAGCTGACCTGCGCATCGTGAAATCGCTGTTGGAGAGCCCGTGACCTGGCGGCGCAGATGTGCCAACGCTACTGATACCGAGGTCGCCGGCGAAGAGCTGGCGGTAACACTCAAATCGGGCGACATCGTGTTGCTCTCGGGTCAGTTGGGGGCCGGGAAAACCACGTTTGTCAAGGGCGTCGCCAGGGGGCTCGGGGTCAGTGAGCGCGTGACGAGCCCGACGTTCACCATGGTGCGACCGCATCAATGCCACAATGATCAGGGAATATCGACCCTGCTGCATGCCGACGTCTACCGGGTGGAGAACCTCGCCGAGGTCCTGGACCTGGCCCTGGGCGAACTGGTCGAAGAGAGCGCCGTGGCGCTGGTCGAGTGGGGAGAGTTGGCGTCATCAATATTTGGCCGAGAAGTGCTTACAATTCAGTTTCAGGTAGATCAAGACGAAGGCCGGCTCTTAGAGGCAGGCGGTGCCCTCGCCCAGGATCGGCGCAGCGAACTCGATAGGTGGTCAGCACAGTGAATCTTCTAGCAATTGAGACGGCTACCCAGGCCTGCTGCGTCGGTGTGCGGACCACGAGCGGCGTGGAGATCGCCAGGGTGGTCGATGAAAGTCGCCAGCACACCGAGACGCTGTCATTGGGCATGGGCGCACTCATTAGGGAGGCCGGTCTCATTCCGCGTGACATTGACCGCGTCGTCGTTGACCGGGGACCGGGGCTATTCACGGGACTTCGAGTAGGCGTGGCGACCGCTAACGCGTTTGCCCAGGGGCTGGGCTGCTCCATGGTGGGCCTGACGTCGCTCGAACTCCTGGCCCACGGGGCCCACGACGCGGGAGTGCGTGGCACGCTCGTGAGTGCGGTGGACGGACGGCGCGGTGACGTCTTCGTCCAGACGTTCGAGCTCACCGAGACGACAGTTGAAGCGTTGGCGGGGCCCGAGGTGACAACGCCCACCAACGTGGTGGCCGCGTGGGCGCGGGACAGGGCCCCGGTGACCTTCACCGGAGACGGGGTCGAGCGCTATCTGGGGGACTTCAGTCGCGTGGCCAACGCCATGATCTACACGCAGTTGGTGCCGTCGATGCACGCGGCGCTCTGCCTCGCCGAGTTCGAGACCCCCCGAATGACCATTGAACCGTTGTATCTTCGCGAAGCTGACGCCGTGGCGAACTTTGCGACCCGTGAACGTCCGCGATGACCTCGTGGTCGCTGCGCCAGGCGCAACGCCGCGACGTAGGTGAGCTGCTGGTTCTAGAAGAGGCACAGTTTCCCGAACCCTGGACCCGGGGCATGCTGCTCGACGAGATACTCAATACGACCACCCGTCGCTACACGGTCGCGGTGGAACAAAAGAAGATCGTTGGCTACCTGGGCGTCATGTTTGTCATGGACGAACTGCACGTGAACACCATCGCGACGCTGCCCGGACATGAAAGCCGAGGTATCGCCACGTCGCTCATGGACGACGCCTGGAACGATGCGCTCGCCCGAGGCATCAAGCGGGCGACGCTGGAAGTGGCGACTTCCAACACGCGCGCGCAAAAGTTCTACTACCGCTACGGCTTTAAGCCAGTGGGCGTGCGGAAGAACTACTACGAGAGGACCCGCGAGGACGCGCTGATCTTGTGGGCCGACCTGCCGGTGGCGCTGAGCGATTCTGCTTCAGTGCTCAGCGAGGAACAACCGATTTAGGCTGTTCGGGTGCCAGTAGTTCTCGGAATTGAAACCAGTTGCGACGAAACGGCAGCCGCCGTGGTCGACGCTGAGTTTCACGTCATTTCTTCGGTCGTCGAGTCATCCATTGACCAGCACCGAGCCTTTGGCGGCGTGGTGCCGGAATTAGCGGGTCGCGCTCACGTCACCACGATCGGGCCCGTCGTGCGACGCGCGCTCGACGACGCCGGGCTCGATCCACACGATCCAGCGATTGAGGGCATCGCCGTCACCAGCGGTCCCGGTCTCATTGGCTCGCTTTTGGTGGGACTTTCGGCGGCCAAGGCCTACTCGCTGGCGTGGGGTGTGCCCTTTGTTGGCGTCAACCACCTCGAAGGCCACCTCTTTGCGCCACTGCTAGAACAGTCAGACCTCGAATGGCCATTGTTGACGCTCTTGGTGTCAGGCGGACACAGCCTGATTGTCTTGCAAAGTGGACCGGGCCAGCACGAGGTGCTGGGAGAGACCATCGACGATGCGGCCGGTGAGGCGTACGACAAGATTGCCCGCTGGCTGGGACTTGGCTATCCCGGAGGGCCGGAGATTGACCGCCTAGCTCAAGAAGGCAGCGCCGGCGCCTTGAAGCTCCCGGTCTCGATGACCGGTGCGGATTTCGACCTCTCATTTTCTGGGCTGAAAACCGCAGTCGTGCGCGCGACACAGCAACACACGGAGGTGGCGCTCGAAGATGTAGCGGCGTCATTCCAGGCGGCCGTCTGCGAACAACTACTGCGCAAACTGCGCGGCGCCCTGGAAAAATACGAGGTGAGGGGCGTCGCCCTGGCGGGCGGCGTGGCGGCCAACTCCCTGCTGCGCGCGGGCGTACAGCAACTGGCCCAAGAGTTCGGCATTGTGGGGCACCTGCCGACCATGGCTATGTGCACCGACAATGCCGCCATGATCGCGGCGGCCGGGCTCTATCGACTATCCAATGGAGATGCCAGTGATCTCAGCTTGTCGGCCAATCCCAACTGGCAACTGGCGGACGTCACGTGAGTGAGTGGACCCCTCTTTACGTTGAGGACTGCGACCAAAATCCGTTCGCGCAGTTCGCCAAGTGGTTTGACGAGTCTGAGGGCCTGATGGCTGACCGTCAGGCCATTTGCCTGGCGACGTCGACGACGGACGGGCATCCCAGTGCGCGAATGGTGCTGCTGCGCTACATCGATGACCAGTCATTTGGCTGGTACACGAACTACGGATCGCGCAAGGGCGCAGACCTGGAAGTCAATCCTTTCGCGGCACTGCTCTGGTACAACGAGCCCCAAGGACGCCAGATCCGAATTGAGGGTGTCGTCGAGCGAATGAGCGAACCCGAATCGGACGCCTATTTCAACTCGCGCGCTCGCGGACACCAAATTGGCGCCCACGCGAGCCAGCAGAGCCAACCCCTGGACAGCCGGAAGGAACTTGAAGGCCGGGTGAACGAACTTGAAGTTCAGTTCGCCGGAGAACCGGTGCCGCGACCGGCCCACTGGGGCGGTTACCGTCTGACGCCGACGGCATTCGAGTTCTGGCAGCACCGCGAGGACCGACTGCACGACCGGGTGCAGTACCTCAGGGTTGACGGCTGGTGGCGCCCAATGCCGGGACCGTGGCCGCGACGTCGGCTTTCGCCGTAAGTCCTGCGTTCTGTCCTCCTTTGGCACTCGGCGCGTTAGGCTGCTAAATTGGCAGTCACAAGGTTCGAGTGCTAATCGCACAGGAGGCAATACATTATGAAGCTGCACCCCCTAGAAGACCGCATTGTGGTCCGTCCCAACGTTGCGGAGGCCACCACGGCTTCCGGCCTCGTTATTCCCGACACCGCCAAGGAGAAGCNNTCGTCTACTCCAAGTACGGCGGCACCGAGATCACGGTTGACGGTGAGGACCTCTTGATCCTCTCCGGTCGTGACGTACTCGCCACTATCTCCAAGAAGTAACCAACGTGGCGACGTGGTCGCCATCACTACCTAAGACAAGGAAGACATATGTCGAAGTTGCTCAAATTTGATGAAGAGGCCCGACGCGGGCTTGAGGCCGGCGTGGACAAGTTGGCCGACGCGGTCAAGGTCACGCTCGGACCCAAGGGCCGCAACGTGGTCATTGGCAAGAAGTTCGGTGCGCCCACCATTACCAACGACGGCGTGTCCATTGCCCGCGAGATCGAGTTGGAGGACCCGTTCGAGAACATGGGTGCCCAACTGGTGAAGGAAGTCGCGACCAAGACCAACGACGTGGCCGGCGACGGCACGACGACGGCCACGGTGCTCGCCCAGGCGCTCATCAAAGAGGGTCTGCGCAACGTAGCGGCCGGTGCGAATCCGTCCGGCTTGAAGCGCGGCATCGAAAAGGCCGTCGTGGTCGTGGTCGAGTCAATCAAGAAGCAGTCGCAGAACGTTTCTTCGGACAAGACCCAGATTGCCCAGGTCGCGACCATCTCCGCCGCCGACGCTTCAATTGGGGAAGTCATCGCTGACGCCATCGAGAAGGTTGGCAAGGACGGCACCGTCACGGTTGAAGAGTCCAATACCTTTGGCATCGAGCTCGAGCTCACCGAAGGCATGCAGTTCGACAAGGGATACCTCTCGCCGTACTTCGTGACCGACCCCGAACGCCAGGAAGCGGTGCTCGAAGACGCGTACATCCTCTTCACCAGCACCAAGGTGTCGGCCGTGCACGACCTCGTGCCGGTGCTCGAGAAGATCATGCAGTCGGGCAAGGCGCTGCTCATTGTCGCTGAAGACGTCGAGGGCGAAGCGCTCGCCACGCTCGTGGTGAACAAGATTCGCGGTACCTTCACGTCCGTTGCCGTCAAGGCCCCAGGTTTTGGAGAGCGCCGTAAGGCAATGCTCCAGGACATGGCGATCTTGACCGGTGGCACCGTGATCTCCGAAGAGATCGGCCTCAAGCTCGAGACCGCGACGGTCGACCTTCTGGGTCGGGCCCGACGCATCGTCGTCACCAAGGACGCGACCACCATTGTCGATGGTGGCGGCACTGCGGCCGATGTATCCGGCCGCGTGGCGCAGATCAAGCGCGAGATCGAAGACACGGATTCGGACTGGGACCGCGAGAAGCTCCAAGAGCGCCTGGCGAAGCTGGCCGGTGGCGTGGCGGTCGTCAAAGTTGGCGCCGCGACCGAGATTGAGCTCAAAGAGAAGAAGCACCGCATCGAAGACGCGCTCAGCGCAACCCGTGCGGCGATTGACGAAGGAATTGTCGCCGGCGGCGGCACCGCCCTCGTTCGCGCCCGCGTGGAGGTAGAGAAGTTGGTCAAGACGTTGACCGGCGACGAGGCCACTGGTGCACGCATCGTGGCCATCTCGTTAGACGCGCCGTTGCGTCACATCGCGGCCAACGCCGGTTACGAGGGTGCAGTCAAGGTGCGCGAAGTCGCCGACGCCAAGGGTTCGATTGGACTCAACGCGGCGACGGGCGAGCTCGAGGACCTCATCAAGGCCGGCGTCATTGACCCGGCCAAGGTGACGCGCTCGGCGTTGCAGAACGCAGCGTCCATTGCGGCGCTGTTGCTCACGACCGAGGCCATCGTTGCTGACAAGCCAGAGCCCGACGCCATCATGTCGGGTGGCGGCGGAGGCGGCATGGGTGGCATGGGCGGGATGATGTAATCACCCGTCTTACAAGACGAAGAGAAGCCGGGCCGTGAGGCCCGGCTTCTTGCGTTAGAGGACTCTTTTAAGTTGCGGCTACACGCGTACACCCTGAGCCACGACGGGGTCCTTCAGTCGAATTATGACGTCGTCGACCACCTCACTGGTCGACGCACTGCCGCCTAGGTCGGATGTCCGAACTCCCGCGGCGGCACCGCTCAACGTGGCCGAACGAAGTCGCGCACCAGCATCGTGGTAACGATCGTCACCTAAGTGCAGGGCCGCCTGGTCAAGTATCGCGGCGCCAGCCAACAACATAGCCATTGGGTTGGCGACGTTCTTACCCTGCAATGAGGGGGCCGTACCGTGCGGCGCTTCGGCCATGGCGACCTTTGGTCGCAATTCTTTGTCGAGTGCCAATAAGACCGATTCGGCGCCCGCAATGGAACCGAACATGGCGAGCACCAGGTCGCTCAGAATGTCGCCGTCACGATTGAGCGCTGGAATTACCAACGTCTGGTCGTGCACGTCGATGAGTAGCCCCGCGTAGGAGGCATCGATGAGCGTTGGTCGGTAGTTGACGGCGGGGTGACGCTTGGCCGCTTCGTCCATCTCTTCTTTGAGCATGCCTTCGTAGACGGGCGAGACCGTCCACTTCGGTCCGCCGTAGACCAAGCCGTTTTCAATCTCGGCTGCCTGAAAGGCGTACTCGGCAACGAAGCGGCACGATGCACGAGTGATTCTCGTGGTGCGCCAGGCAATTTCGTTCGCGTGGCCGGGCTGACCGCTACGGCCTTCGTCGGCACCGTACGCGTCACCTACTGCCATGCGAATCACGATGATCGGTGGACCGGCGGCGAAGCTTGGTGCGACACCTGGAATTGGTCGACCAGTGCGAACGATGACCGACCCGTCGATGCCTTCGCGCAGAATGCGATTGGGAGATCCGACACTGCCAATTTCGGGAGGGGTGATTGTCGCTGCTTTTAAACCGAGGCCCGTCTCGACCATCGCGTCGGCCACTTCATACACAACCTTGTTATCGGTTGCTTGGCGGTTTTCGAGCGACAGGTCGAAGTGCACCAGTTCGAACGGTACGCCCAAGAGTTCGGGTGTCAGTGCACGTAGTGCTTCTACAAGAAGCTCCTGGCCGGTCTCATCACCGTCGCAGACAACGATGGTTGGGGAGGAATTGGTCATACGTTCAGTCTTTCATACGAGATTGCGCAGATATTTGCTGCACCCTTGGCGTGATTCCTCGAGGGACCAGGCAGTCACAGGTTCGAGTTTGCTTTCTAGTTGTGCCATCACTGATGGCCCTGGTCGGGGATTGCTGGAATTGAGTATTCGACGACAATGGTCGGCGAACGGTTTGTCGATCATGTATTTCGCTATGTGTCCAGCCATTGTCTCGTCGGTTGTAGATTGCCGGTGGCGTGAGATATGAACTGCGCTAACTGGCGGATTCTTTAAGTCATTGGCGATGAACTTTTCTCTATGACGAACCTAGTGCTTGAGTGCAGTCCGAGCTTCGCGGATTGCATAGTAAAGGATTAGGTAACCGGCGAGCGGATCGGCCCACCACCAGCCGGCCAGCGCATTGAGCAAAAGGCCCGCGACCACCGCAGTCGCGAGTATTCCGTCGACCATTGTCACCCTGCCCTCAGTTATCAGGACGGGATTATCCAACGCCGTTCCGACCTTGGTCTTTGCGGATGCGAGCCCAAACATCGCTATGGCTGTGAGTGAGGTCCAAACGATGCCAAGGTCACTGTGATGCGGATGGAATCCGACGATGAGAACCACTGAACTTTGGACCGCCAGGTATACCGCCAAGAGGACAAAAGCCGACCCGATAAGGCGCATTGCTCGGCGCTGGCGATTCTGCTCCACGTTGGCGAGTTCCCAGAGCACAACGGTGGACGCACCGATCTCGACAACACTGTCGAGTCCGAAGCCAGCCAACGCGACAGACCGCGCGACGACGGCAGTGAGAGCGAGGACAACCACTCCCGTTACATTCCAGACAAGGGTGGCGATCTCTAGTTGACGACCTCGACGAAGCAGGTGTGCATTACCATTCATTCCCGGAGTCTCTGGCACTTGAAGATTGTAGAAGTTGGCCCGGCGATCCGCGCGAAGAGCGAATTGTCAGTCTTTGCTAGCCGGACAATGCCGAGGCGATGACCTTTCCCACCTGTTCGACTTCGAGCAGGAAACCATCGTGGCCGAAGTCCGACGAAATTACCTCGAGCGACGACGCGTTGGGGAGCAGTGTGACTAATTGCTCTTGCAGCGCAAGAGGATAGAGACGGTCGGAGAGAATGCCGGCGACTGTCACTGGAACCTGAACACTTCGCAATGCGTTCTCGACCCCGCCGCGATTTCGACCAACGTCGTGGTGGTTCATTGCTTCGCTCAGGACGATGTAACTATTGGGATCGAAACGGCGGCCCAACTTCGCGCCCTGATACTTGAGGTAGGACTCAATCGCGTAGTTGCTCGGGCTCACAACATCGCTGGGCTCTTGTAACTCGCGGCCGAAGCGAATTTCGAATTCGTTGCCCGTGCGGTACGTGAACTGGCCCAGTCCCCGTGCGACTGCCATACCTTCAAAGGGTGCGAACCCACTGTCGTAGTAGTCACCGCCGTTGAAGTGGGGATCATTTTTGATGGCCCGAATCTGCAGCGAACAGAGAGCAATCTCGTCCGCAGTTGATGCCGCGCCCGCAGCCAGCACGATGCCGTGCTTTATGCGATTGGAATGCCCGACGGCCCACTCCAGTACGCGCATCGCGCCCATGGACCCACCAACCACACCGGCCCACGTGTCAATCTCCAAATAGTTCGAGAATGCGACCTCCACGTCGACCTGGTCGCGAATCGTGATGACGGGGAATCGCGACCCGAATGCCCTTCCATCGGGCGCGAGTGAAGAAGGTCCAGTGGTGCCTTGGCAGGCGCCCAGAACATTGGGGCACACGACAAAAAAACGATCGGTGTCAATGGCGAGACCCGGACCAACGACGCCATTCCACCATCCAGAGATGACGTGACCATGCCCCTCGGGGCCGTAGGCGTGGGAGTCAGCACTGATGGCGTGCAGCACGAGCACCGCGTTAGAACGGCTGGCGTTGAGCTGACCCCACGTTTCGTAGGCCACCGTTACTGAGTCAAGCTGGCCGCCGCCCTCCAGGTTGAAGGCCCGACCATCGTTCGCCGTCAGGGTTACGAACTTTCGGTGCCCTGGCTCGTCACCGGGACGCCAGTAACTCGCCGGCGGAGGCGTCACGCTCCCTTGGCTGCCTTAAAGCCAGTCTCGAGGTCGGCCAAGATGTCTTCGATCGACTCGATACCTACCGAAAGGCGCACCATGTCGGGAGTGACGGCGGACTGCGCTTGCTCCTCTTCGGTCAACTGGGAGTGCGTGGTCGAGGCGGGGTGGATCGCCAAACTCCGTACGTCGCCCACGTTGGCCAGGTGGCTGAACAACTCAAGTCCCTCGATGAACTTTTGACCGGCTTCGAGGCCGCCGTCGATGCCGAAGGCCAAGATCGAGCCGCCGCCCTTGGGCAGGTAGCGCAGCTGACGCTCGTGCCAGGGGCTGGATTCAAGTCCGGGGTAGCGCACCCAAGGGACGTCGGGGCGCGCCTCAAGCCACCTGGCGACCGCGTTGGCGTTAGCAACGTGGCGTTCCATGCGCAAACTCAACGTCTCGACTCCCTGGATGAAGAGGAACGAGTTGAGTGGGGCAATGGCGGCGCCCATGTCGCGCAGGTACTGCAGGCGAGCCTTTAGGACAAAGCGGGCGGGGAAGAGGAAATCGGGCAACTGGCCGAACACGAGCCCGTGGTAGCTGGGATCGGGCTCGGTGAAGCTCGGGAAACGCCCGCTGTTCTCGTAGTCGAACTTTCCGCCGTCAACAATGACGCCGCCGATCGAATTACCGTGACCGCCTATGAACTTGGTCGCGGAGTGCACGACAATGTCCGCGCCGTGGGCGAGAGGTTGGGCGAGGTAGGGCGACGCCAGGGTGTTGTCGACCACCAATGGAATCTTGCTGTCGTGAGCGACCTTGGAGACACCTTCGAAGTCCAGGACGTCGCCCTTGGGGTTGCCCAATGTTTCAGCGTAGAAGGCCTTGGTATTGGGTCGCACGGCCGCCGCCCATTCGCTCAGATCGTCGGGGTCGTTGACGAACGTCGTTTCGACGCCCAGTTTGGGCAGCGTGTAATGAAAGAGGTTGTAGGTACCCCCGTAGAGCGACGCCGAAGACACAATGTGACCGCCATTTTCGGCCAAGTTGAGCAGGGCAATGGTCTCGGCGGCTTGTCCGGACGCGACGGCCAGCGCGGCGACGCCGCCCTCTAACGAGGCGATCCTTTCTTCAAAGACGGCCTGGGTCGGGTTCATGATGCGAGTGTAGATATTGCCTAACTCAGCCAGTCCAAAAAGGGCGGCCGCATGGGCCGTGTCGCGAAAGACGTAGCTGGTGGTCTGGTAGATCGGTGTGGCTCGGGCACCCGTAGCGGTATCGGGCGCCGCGCCGGCATGAATCTGACGTGTCTCAAATCCCCATTCAGTCATCGCTGTCTCCTCTGTCGCTAGGGCGGCACTGGCCGCAATGGAACTACTGTGAACGCAGATACTAGAGAAACCTGATAGAAGTTGTCAACTTTATTCGGCTACGAATGAGAGTTTCTCCGTGCGAGCTTCTTGATCTTACGGAGTGACCGTGACGTCAGTCTTACCTGGTGGCTGACTTTCGGACTCATCGGAATCCAAGAAGGCTCCCGATGAGCCGGCCCCCACGTCGGACATAGCGATGTCACCAGCGCCGGCGAGTCCTACTTCCACGTCGTCGCTCAACGTGTGAAAGACCTCGGAATGACCGGCGCCGCGCATCCACGAGAACGCGGCGCCAATGAAGCACGCGACGGCCGCCATGATGAAGGCCAGTCGAAGGCCGTGCGCGAATGGAGCTGAGATCAGACTCGGAAAGAATCCTCGACTGAGAAGCAGTTGGGTGTGGACCCCGGGTGCCGTTAGTGCCGCATGGCTCACAATCTCTTTCAGCGGGTCGATCCCCAAGAAGGCCGAGAACAGGCTGCCAATCGGCGGCACGTGTGACGCGGTGAGCGCGGCGGCGTGTGACACCCCTTGCGCGGTGAGACCCTTCAGCAGGGCCTGGGGCAGCCGTGAAGCGAGGCCGATCGTGATGATCGTGAAGAAGAAGCCAATCGATAGGACCGCGGCCGAGTTTTGAAAGGTGTTGAGCATGCCGCTGCCGGCACCTCGCTGGTGGGACGGAAGGCTGTTCATGACCGCGCTGGTGTTGGGAGCGGCGAACATCCCCATGGAGAATCCAACCAACAAGATCAAAAAGGCGAAGATCGGGTACGAGAAGTTAATCGGCAGCGTGGTCAGACCGATGAGGCTGAGGCCCGTCAAGATGAGGCCAATGGTGGCGAAGGGCCGAGGTCCGTGCCGGTCCGCCAGGCGCCCCGACAACGGGCCAGAGAGAAAGAAGCCCACCGTGAGCGGCACCATGTAAATGCCGGCCCATAGCGGAGTGCGACTAAAGCTGTAGCCGTGTAGCGGCAGCCAGATGCCCTGGAGCCAGATGATGAGGATGAACTGCAATCCACCTCGGGCGAGCGCCAGCATCAGGCCGGCCAGGTTGCCCATCGCGAATGCTTTGCTCTTAAACAGATCGAGGTGGAACATGGGATCAGACGTGCGCAGTTCAACGACAACGAAGCCAATCAGGATCGCGAGGCCGCCGAACAGACACGAAAGCACGAACGGGCTCGTCCAGCCCATCGTGTGCCCGCCGTAGGGATTGAGGCCGTAGACAATGCCCGTTAAGACCGAGATAAGGCCCACCGCGAACAAAAT
>PMAL01000122.1:31864-37530 GCA_003152555.1 Acidimicrobiaceae bacterium
GCGAAGCCCCGCTCGTTAGCGGGGAACGCGTCGGTGATGATGGCGTTGGAGTTGGCGAACAGAAACGCGCCTCCGACGCCTTGGCCCACGCGCATGATGATGATCCACAGCGCGGCCTTGGTGCCGGTCATCCACGTCACCGTCAAGAGGATCGAGAAGATCGTGAAGATAGCGAAACCGAGCGTGTACATTCGCACTCGACCGAAGATGTCGCCAACACGGCCCAAACTCACGACGAGCACCGATGTGACGAGCAAGAATCCCATCAAGATCCACAGTAAGTAGGTCGTGTTGCCAGGCGAAAGGGGATTGAGGTTAATGCCGCGGAAGATGTCGGGCAACGCAATTAAAAGAATCGAGCCATTAATGGTCGCCATGAGGATGCCGATGGTCGTATTCGACAGGGCGATCCATTTGTAATGCAGCGATCTTCCTGCGGGAAGTATCGATTCTGTGGACATCCAGGTTCTCCTTGGCGGTTATCTCGTGTGGCGGCGCAGCGAACTCCGCAAGTAGTTAGTTATTGACAACTAACTATATACTAGATGTCGTGAAGGGTTCCAACACGCTTTCGAACACGCGTCGTGTCGCCAAGGAATCAAAGGGCGATGCGGTTGAAGAGGCCGCCGGGTTACTGGTGGCGATCACCCGACTGACTCGTCAACTGCGTTCACGGTCGCGCTCGGCGAACGCTGACGTCACGCCCTCGCAAACGTCGGCACTAGCGCGCATCGAGCAACTGGGTCCACTGCGCCTGGGCTTGCTTGCCGAAGCGGAAGGGACATCGGCCGCGACGATGTGTCGCATCATCGACGGCCTCGAAGAACGCAGTCTCATCACGCGAGTGCCCGACCCGGAAGATGGACGTGCCAGCAACCTTCAACTCAGCAACGAGGGTGGGGCATTGCTGGCCGAGTTGCGTTCGCGAAGCACCGAAGCGCTGCGAAATGCGTTGGGCGAACTGAGTGTCGGCGAGCACGAAATTGTGGCAGAAACGATCTCATTGCTGGAGCGGCTGAGTGAGGTCCTCAACCGCGCCGAGCGTTAACGACTGCCTGGAACCTTCAACGTTGGCTGACTGGTTAGACGGCCGCAGATTCCTCACGGGCTTCGACGGCGAAGTGGGGAACGACGCGCTCTAACCATTTGGGCATCCACCAGTTTGCCTTGCCAAAGAAGTGCATAAGCGACGGGACAAGAATGGTGCGCAGAAAGAAGGCATCCAAGAGGACCGCGCCGCCGAGCCCGATCCCGAATTCCGCGATGATCCTCTCTCCGCCCACCGCAAAGGCCAGGAAGACGCAGATCATCACGAGCGCCGCGGCCGAGATGACTCGACCAGTGTTGGCCTGACCGTGGGTCACGGCCAGTTCGTTGTCGCCGGTATTCACCCACTCTTCATGCATGCGCGAGACCAAGAAGACTTGGTAGTCCATGGAGAGGCCGAAAAGAATTGCGATCATGATGATTGGTAAGAACGATTCGACCGGTCCCGTTCCCGATCCAATTATTGAACTGCCCCAGCCCCACTGAAAGACCGCGACGACGAGGCCGAAGGATGCGCCCATCGCGAACAGATTCATCACCGCTGCGGTGAGCGGAATCAGGATGCTTCTAAAGGCCACCATGAGCAACAAGCAACCGAGGATAACGATGACCGCTATGAAGAGGGGAATCTTGCTGTCCAGGACATTCGAGAAGTCGTTTGACAGCGCCGTTTGACCACCCACAAAGACTTCGGTGTGCGACGCGGCGGTGGCGTCGGGAATATATGTGTTGCGCAGTGTTGAAATGAGCTGCGATGTCTTGAGGTCTTGCGGACTGGTTGTCGCGATCACCGAGATGAGTGACACCTTCCCGTTGGGGCTGAACAGCACGGGGCTGACTGTCTTAATCCCCGGTTTGCCCTGGATCGACGTGTCAAGTTTTTGCATAGCTACCTGGTCGGCGTGGTCGTTGATTGAGCCAACCAGCAACAGCGGTCCATTGAATCCGGCACCGAATCCCTGCGCGATCTCGTCGTAGGCCAGGCGAGTGGTCGAACCTGACGGGTCGGAACTCTGGTCGGAAAGTCCGAGGTGCAACGAAAGCAATGGGATTGTCAACACTGCAATCGCCAGGATGGCAATCGCTGACAGCGTGCGTGGGCGACGACTCACAATCTTGGCCCAACGTTGCCAACCGCCCTGGACGACGGTCGCCTCAGGACCGGTGCCCGCAAGCTTTCGTCGTTCTTTTCGACTCAGTACTCGCATCTTTTGAAATGCCAAAAGCGATGGCAGCAGCGTTAAGGACGCCATCATCGTGATGAACACCGTCAGCGCCGCAGCGACGCCCAGTCCAACCAGGAAGGAGAATCCCAGGATCAACATGCCGAGCAAGGCAACGCAGACGGTGGCGCCGGCGAAGAGTACCGCCCGGCCCGACGTGTCGATGGCCGTGATGATCGCGTCTTCGATACTCATGCCCTGCTTTAGATTTTGTCGACTTCGAGTGACGATGAAGAGCGCGTAGTCAATGCCGACTCCCAGCCCTATCAATGACCCGAGAATTGGTGCGAATTGTGCGATCGAGAGGCCGTGACTCAATAGGGTTGTCGCTCCGGTAGCGATGCCAATCGCGAAGAGCGCCACACCAAGCGGCAGCAGCATTGCGAACAACGATCCGAATGCGAGGAACAGCACGACAGCCGTGGCGATCAGTCCAATCCCTTCATCGGGACTGCCAGTGGGTGAGGTCAGATTACCGAAGGCACCGCCGCCAAAGTTGACTAGCAGAGAAGAGGACCGAAGCGTTTCAGCGACCTTGACGACCGCTTGCACATCCGACTTTTTAAGGTACTGCGCTTGCTTGGAGAAATTCACCGTCGCGAATGCGATCTTGCCGTTCTTGCTCATTTGTTGGGTATCCGTAAAGGGCGAAACGACTACCGCCACTTCGGGCATCTTGGCAACCTTCGCCAGCGTCTTGTCCATTGCACTCTTGTGGCTCGCGAGCGTGCCCGAAGTGACATCAAAGACAATGTGATCCACGTCGCCGGAGTTGGACTTGAAGTTGGACTGCAAGAGCTGCAGCGCGTGCACGGAGTTGGTGCCGGGAAAGCTGAACGTGTTGGAGTAATCCGAACCGGCGGAGAACGACGCGATGTTGATGCCCACGAAGAGGACTATCCACGCGCCCAGCACCAACCAACGGCGACGAACGCAAAAACGGGCGAGGGACTTCATGTGGATTGTCTCCTGATGGGCGAAGGGGGGGCCGAGTAAAATTCGTTCGTGCGATACTCGCCCTTACACTTTAGATGGAAACCAGATGCGTAACGCCAACTGGCCGGCGCGCTTCGAGGGATTCGAGTATCCCCAAGTGATTCCCGAGCCTGACGACGTGATCGCGGGTGATTCCGCGCCGTGGTCGATTCTGGACGAAGGCTCCCGACGTGGTTTTACGTTGGCCCACGTCGTTGAACGCTTGCGAGCCGGAGAGCGCCACCTCGACCGCTGGCCCGTACCTGGTGACCCTCTAGAGATGGAAGCCGTGATGGACGCGACGAGTCGGCCCATTGTTAATCGTGCCGCCGTGCTGCTCGCGCTCTTTGAAGAGGATGGCGAGACGTACGTGGTGCTCACTCGTCGCGCAACGACATTGCGTTCGCATCGAGGAGAAATCGCCCTGCCGGGCGGTCGCGCCGACGGTGACGAAACGCCCGTCGATACGGCGCTTCGCGAAGCGCTTGAGGAAGTGGGCATCGAACCGTCTTCGGTGACTCCCATTGGCTGGCTGAGCCCGATCGTTACCTTTGCCTCGGGATCGGCTCTGTGGCCGGTAATTGGTGTGCTGGGCGAACGACCGGAAATGATCACCGATCCCGCCGAAGTCGATCGAGCGTTTTCGGTCTCGCTCAAGGATTTGGTCGCCGAAGGAGCATTTCTCGAAGAACGGTGGCGCCGTGCGGTGCGCCGCCCGGGCGCNNCTGACCGAACTGCTCTGCCTAGTGACGGGCGTCGAGTGGCCCGACGCGCAGCGAGTCTGGGCCTGACTTCGTCCATTAGATTAGAGGTAACGCATACCTCGTTTTGGGGGGTGCTGTTTCTTAGGCGGAGGTCACCATGGCGGAAGTAGAGATTGGTATCTATAAATCGGCCCGTCAGGCCTACGGCTTCGATGACATCGCGATAGTGCCGTCGCGTCGCACGCGTGACCCCGAAGATGTCGACATTTCCTGGCAGATTGACGCCTACAAGTTCGAGTTGCCGCTGCTCGGAGCCGCGATGGATGGGGCGATCTCACCCACCACAGCAATCGAACTCGGTCGCTTGGGCGGCCTCGGCGTCCTTAACCTCGAGGGTCTCTGGACCCGTTACGAAGACCCATCTGCTTTGTTCGATGAGATCTGTGAACTCGACGACGACAAGGCCACGGCGCGCATGCAGCAGATGTATTTAGAGCCCATCAAGATCGAACTCGTGGCCGCACGAATTGGCGAGATGAAGGCGGCGGGCATTGTCACGTCCGCCTCGGTGACACCCGCGCGCACTGACTGGATGGCCAAGACCATCCTCGACGCCGGACTGGACATCCTGGTCATTCAGGGCACCGTGGTCTCCGCCGAGCACGTGTCTAAGACAGTTGAACCGCTCAACTTGAAGAAGTTCATCCGCGAATTCGAGCTACCCGTCATTGTGGGTGGCTGCGCGAGCTACCAAGCGGCGTTGCACCTCATGCGTACCGGCGCGGCTGGTGTGCTCGTTGGTGTTGGTCCCGGCAACGCCTGCACGACGAGGGCGGTGCTGGGCATTGGTGTGCCCCAGGCCACTGCGATTGCTGACGTCGCCGGCGCGCGCATGCGCCACCTCGACGAGACCGGTGTCTACGTGCATGTCATTGCCGACGGCGGCATGAGCAAGGGCGGCGACATCGCCAAAGCCATTGCCTGCGGCGCCGATGCGGTCATGATCGGCTCGCCGCTCACCAGCGCCTTCGAAGCACCGGCGCGAGGGTTCCACTGGGGTATGGCAGCGTTCCACCCAACGCTGCCGCGAGGCACACGGGTGCGCACGCAGGTTCGCGGTTCGCTCAAAGAAGTGCTGCTCGGACCGGCCCACGAAAACGACGGACGACTCAATCTTTTTGGGGCGCTGCGTACGTCCATGGCGACGTGCGGCTACGAAACGTTGAAGGAATTCCAGAAGGCCGAGATTATGCTTGCCCCCTCGCTGCAGACTGAAGGCAAACAACTTCAGCGCTCCCAGGGCGTGGGCATGGGCCATTGACCGCGAATGTTCTCGTTGTTGACTTCGGGGCGCAGTACGCCCAATTGATAGCCCGGCGTGTGCGAGAAGCGCACGTCTATTCAGAGATAGTCCAGTCCACGATCAGCGCCGACGAAGTGCGCGCGAAGAATCCCTCGGCGATCATCTTGTCCGGTGGACCGAAGTCGGTCTACGAGGTACCGGCCCCGTCGCTCGACCCCGCCATCTATGAGTTAGGCATTCCCGTGCTCGGGATTTGTTACGGCGCCCAACTCATGGCCCTGCAGTTGCGCGGCGACGTCGCGCGCACCGGTGCCGGCGAATACGGTCGCACCACCCTGACGCGCACGGGCAACTCGGCATTGATGGATGAGTGGCCTGTCACCTCCACCTGTTGGATGAGCCACGGCGACGCGA
>PMAL01000198.1 GCA_003152555.1 Acidimicrobiaceae bacterium
GCGACACCACCGGCATCGAGCCGGACCTCGGCTTGGTGAAGTTCAAGAAGCTGGTGGGTGGTGGCAACATGTCGATCGTCAACCAGACCGTGCCGCGAGCTCTGCGCAAGTTGGGCTACAGCGAGGAAGAGTCGTCCGCCATCGAGGCCTACATCGACGAGAACAAGTCAATCATGGGTGCTCCGGGTCTCAAACCCGAACACCATTCGGTCTTTGCCTGCTCCATGGGTGACAACACCATTCACTACTTGGGTCACGTCAAGATGATGGGTGCGGTCCAGCCCTTCATCTCGGGTGCCATTTCCAAGACGGTCAACATGCCCGAAGACGCGACGATCGAAGACGTCGAGAACCTGCACATGGACGCCTGGCGTTTGGGCGTGAAGGCCGTGGCGATCTATCGCGATAACTGCAAGGTGGGCCAGCCCCTGTCAACGGCGAAGAAGGATGGCGAAGAGTCATCGTCCTCGGTGACCGCGACCGATTCGGTCGCGGCGGAACTGTTCACCAAGATTGCCAAGCTCGAGACTGCGTTGGCACTGGCCAAGAGCGAAGGATCGCACGTGGTCGTTGGCGCCATTCGCGAGCGCCTCGCGCGCCGCCGCGTCTCGTCAACCTTTAGATTCCGCGTCGCGGACTGCGAAGGCTACGTCACGGTGGGCGAGTACGAAGACGGTCGACCGGGTGAAGTGTTCATCAGGGTCTCCAAGCAGGGCTCGACGTTGGCGGGCATCATGGACGCCTTCTCGATCTCCATCAGTCTGGGTTTGCAGCACGGCGTGCCGCTGGCGACCTACGTGAGCAAGTACGTCAACATGAAGTTCGAGCCATCGGGCATGACCGACGACGCGGACCTTCGAATTTCGACGTCGCTCGTTGACTACATATTCCGTCGCTTGGCGCTGGACTACTTGAGCTACTCGGAGCGTGAGGAGTTGGGCATACATTCAACTAGCGAGCGGATCCAACCGACGTTGCCCGAAGTGGTGGAACAGTCAACGCCGAGCGTTGGCGTGAGCGCGCAGCCAACACTGGTTGATCTGTCGGAGAAGTCAACGGTGGGCGAGTACATGGCTGCCGGCGAGCAGCACGACGCTCCGATGTGTTACCAGTGCGGCAATGTGATGCAACGCGCAGGATCGTGCCACGTCTGTCCCAGTTGCGGCGCGACGAGCGGCTGCTCGTAATGACAAAGTGCATCCGAACTTCAGCGGGAATTTCACGCGAACTTCCGTGCGGTTGCATCCGAACTTCAGTGGAATTTCATCGAAGCGTAGACTCGTTGGCGTAAGGATGCCAGAGCGGGGATCATGTACTCCCGCCAAGGAGTGCCTTCGTGTTCGGTGGGTGCATCGATAGCGGGAGGGCCGATGCCGAGTGAAGATGAGATTCGAGATGTTCAGCGAGCGACGTGGGCCGGGCTCTCTGCGGGCTGGGAGAAGTGGGACTCGGTCATCATGGATCAGTTGGGCCCGGTCGGCGCAGCTATTGTCGAGCGTCTCGACATCGCTGACGATCAGCAGCATCTCGACGTTGCTTCGGGCACGGGTGAACCGGGTTTGAGCGTCGCGAAACTGTCGCCGAAAGGTCGCGTCGTGCTGACCGACCTCGCAGCGCAGATGCTGGAAATTGCCGCGCGGCGAGCCAGAGCGCAAGGGATCGCCAATATCGAGACAAAGGTGTGCAGCGCTGATGATCTGCCGTTCAACGACGCCACGTTCGATAGCGTCTCCGTGCGTTTTGGATACATGTTCTTCCCCGACGTGGCCAAGGCGACGGCCGAGTTCGCGCGCGTGCTCAAGCCGGGCGGTCGTCTCTGTTCATCGGTTTGGGTCAAGCCCGAGGAAAACCCGTGGACGACGATCGCCATGCAAGCAATCGCGACCGAGGCAGTGGCGGCGTCACCCGACCGGGACAGACCGAATATGTTTCGGTGCGCTGCCCCGGGATATGTCAGCGCCCTGTACGAGGGCGCGGGGCTGCGCGACGTCGTCGAGTGGGACGTCGACGTCGAACTCGTGACGCGATCGCCCGAGCAGTATTGGGAGATAATCAGTGAGCACGTCTCGCCCGTAGTTGCGGCGCTTCAGCAGGTCGACGAACCGGCGCGGGAGCGGATTCGGGCACACGCCATTGCGAAAGTGAGCGCGTTCGAGAAGGACGGCAAGGTCCGAGTTCCGGGCGTGGCGAGGTGCATCGTGGGAAGGAAACGGGAGGCGAGCGACACGAGCCCCCGCGACGGTGCGAGATCAACCGACGTGAGCCGGTCGACCCAGCCGCAGCCCGAAGCCGCACCATAACTGCCGTTCGGCGCTGCGTCATTGCTCGGTACGGCGCGCCGGAACGCGCGTCTCNNGTAACCTTCACGGACTTCTAACGAGTTCGGACAAGCACAATCAGGGTGGCGCCGCGAGGCGTCAGCTTGATTGACGTGTAACCCTAATTTCAGTGAGGACTAATTGATTCTTGTAATACACAGTTGAACTGTATATACTGCTCACATGATTAAAGAGATGAGAGAACCCACATTTCTTGTGCTGGCGACGTTGGCCGAAGGCAAGAAACACGGATACGCGATTATTCAAGGGGTGGCGTCGCTTTCCGAGCGCGAAGTGGAACTTAAAGCGGGAACGCTCTACGCCATGTTGGATCGATTGACGTTCGACGGCGTCATTGAATCGGTGGGGGAGGAGATCGTAGACGGACGGCTTCGCCGCTACTACGAACTGACGTCCCAAGGAACAACACTGCTCGGCGATGAGTCCAAACGTCGAGTCAAAGTTTCTAATATCGCGCTGCGTCGACTTCGATTCGTGGGAGGATTCGCATGACTCAAAACCTCGCTCATTCACGCAATCTCTTGAGTTTCTATCCCAAGGCGTACCGCGAAGAACGCGGAGAAGAGATTGTCGCCACTTTGCAAGAGGCTGCCGAAGCTCGCGTTCCACG